>CAYUMN010000245.1:0-4110 GCA_964445835.1 uncultured Gemmatimonas sp. | reverse complement strand
CCCCTCGCCTCTCACCTCTCGCCTCTCACCCCTCACCCCTCACTTTTCCTTTCGCTCTTCGCCCCTCCGCCCTGCTATATTCCTAGGCTATGGAAATCCGCAACATCGCAATCATCGCGCACGTGGACCACGGGAAAACGACCCTCGTGGACCAGATGCTCCGGCAAGCCGGAGCCTTTCGCGCCAATCAGGTCGTCGCCGAACGTGTGATGGATTCGAACCCGCTCGAAAAGGAGCGCGGCATCACCATTCTCGCGAAGAACACCTCGGTGCATTGGGGCGATACCAAGCTCAATATCGTCGACACCCCAGGGCACGCCGATTTCGGCGGTGAAGTGGAGCGCATTCTGCGCATGGTGGACGGCGTGCTCCTCGTCGTCGACGCGTTCGACGGCCCGATGCCGCAGACGCGCTTCGTGCTCCGCAAGGCGCTGGCCCTCGGCCGGACCGTCATCATCTGCATCAACAAGATCGACCGTCCCGGCGCCGATCCGATGCGCGTGCACGAGGAAGTGCTCGACCTGCTGATCGAGCTCGAGGCGAACGAGGCGCAGCTCGACGCGCCGGTCGTGTACGCCTCGGGTCGCCAGGGCGTCTCGACGATGAGCATGGATGACGAGGCGAAGGATCTCACGCCGCTCTTCGAGATCATCGTCAAGCATGTGCCGAAGCCGCCGTCCGACAAGGATGCGCCCTTCCAGATGCTCGTCTCCACCATTGACTACTCGAACTATCTCGGGCGCTTGGCGATCGGCCGTATCGATCGCGGGACCGTGAGGGTCGGCGACACCGTGGCGCTGCTGCCGGTGGATCACGCCGCCAAGGGCGCGCTCGGGCGTGTCACGAAGTTGTATGGATTCGAAGGACTGGAGCGCATCGAAGTGCAGCAGGCCGTCGCGGGCGAAATCGTCTCGCTCGCCGGCTTCGAACATGTCGAAATCGGCCTGACGCTCGCCGATCCGGAGCACCAGGAGCGGCTGGAGGGCATCGCCGTCGAGGAGCCCACGATCTCCGTGGACTTCCTCGTCAACAACTCCCCGTTTGCAGGGCAGGACGGCAAGTTCGTCACCTCGCGCCAGATCAAGGAGCGCCTCGAGAAGGAACTCGAGCGCAACGTGGCCCTGCGCGTCGAAGAGACGGACTCCACCGATACGTGGACGGTGTCGGGACGCGGCGAACTGCATCTCTCGATTCTCATGGAGACGATGCGCCGCGAAGGGTTCGAGTTCCAGGTCTCGCGTCCGCGCGTGATCATGCACATCGGCGAGAAGGGCGAGAAGCTTGAGCCGTACGAAGAGCTCGCGATCGATGTCCCCGAGGAGTTCATGGGCACCGTGATCGAGAAGCTCGGGCCCCGCAAGGCGAGCATGATCGAGATGAAGAATCCCGGTCAGGGCTTGGTCCGTATCGTGTACAAGATTCCCGCGCGCGGCCTCTTCGGCTACCGCTCGGAGTTCCTGACCGACACGCGCGGCACCGGCCTCATGCACCATCGGTTCCTCGAGTACGGGCCCTGGGCCGGCGGACTCGCCGGGCGCCTCCGTGGCGTGCTCGTGTCGATGGAGCTGGGCACCATCATCGCCTTCGCCCTCGGGAACCTTCAGGACCGCTCGACGTTATTCGTCAAGCCGGGCGATGAAGTCTATGAAGGCATGATCATCGGGGAGAATGCGCGTCCGGGCGACATGGATGTGAACCCCACGAAGGAGAAGAAGCTGACCAACATGCGGTCCAAGAGCGCAGATGACGCCATCTCGCTCGAACCGCCGCGCCTGTTGACGTTGGAAGGGGCGCTGGAGTATATCGAAGACGACGAACTGATTGAGATCACCCCGGCCTCGATCCGGTTGCGTAAGCGGATGCTCAAGGTGAGCGACCGGAAGCGCACCAATCGTGATGCAAAGCGGGAACGCGACACCTAGACACCGCTGGGCATCGCGGGACCATCACCTAACTGGAGATATCGACCGATGCGGGGCAGCGTAGTAGCGCCGTGGCAACTGGTGGCGGCAGAGGATGAAGAGGAGTTCGTCGGGATCGCCGGCAATCTCGACGAGAACGATGAGTTCGACGATCCCGAGGCCGGCGACGAGGACGACGACGACGAGGACCCGGATGACGGGGACGATGAGGACGACGAAGAGGACGACGAAGAGGACGACGACCTCGACGACGACTTGATCGATCTCGACGACGAGTTCGATGGAGCGGATGCAGACGAGAAGCCCCATCCGGGACGGTTCGAGGGGTAAGCGGTCCAGCCGGGACCACGAAAAGGGGGCGCCACGTGGCGCCCCCTTTGACGTGCCGGTCCGCTGTTCCACCGGGCCACCTCAGCCGTCGAGCGTTGCCGTCAGCCGTTCCACCACGGTCCGCAGTATCGTCACCCGGGCGAGACGCTTGTCATTCGCGGGCACCACGGTCCACGGGGCGTTGGTCGGTGAGCACCTCGCGAGCATTTCCTCGACCGCCGTGTGGTAGGCCGGCCTCTTTTCGCGGTTCCGCCAGTCGTCGTCCGTGATCTTGTGCTGCTTCCACGGAACCCGCTCGCGCTCCTTGAACCGCTTGAGTTGCTCCTCGGGACTCACGTGCAACCAGAACTTGCCGAGCGTCATTCCATGGTCCGTGAGCGCCCGCTCGAAGTCGTTGATCTCCAAGTAGGCGCGGTCCCACTCGGCCACCGTCGCAAAGTGCTCGACGCGCTCCACCAGCACGCGGCCGTACCACGAGCGATCGAAGATCGTGATCCGTCCATCGCGCGGCACGTGGCGCCAGAAGCGCCAGAGGTAGTGCTGCGCCCGCTCCTCTTCGGTCGGGGCCGCGACGCCGACGACGCGGTAGAGGCGTGGATCCAACGCCTGGGTCAGGCGTCGAATCGCGCTCCCCTTGCCCGACGCGTCCCACCCTTCGAAGGCGAGCACCGTCGCGCGACGCGCCTCACGCGCCGCCCAGGCGAGCCGACTGACCTGTTCCTGCAGGGCGTTCAACTCCCGCTCGTACGCGGCGACCGTGAGTTTTTGCGAGAGATCGACGCGGTCGAGGAGGCTCGCCCCCGGGACCCAAGCACGGGTCGGAGACTTCGCGTGGGCGGCGACGGCGGCCGACGTCGCTTTGACGCGTGTCGCCTTGACGCGCGTCGGATTGACGGGCGTCGGCGGCGCCGCGCTCCGCCTTGAGGCCGCGTCGGCCGCATCGGCCGCGTCGGCCGCGACCGCAGCGTCGAGTGCATGCAGCAAGGCCTTCCCCGCCGCAATCTCACGGTAGCGTCGATCGGTGGCATCCAGCACATGCCAAGGGGCATTGGACACATCCGTGTGGACCAGAGCGGCCTCGGAGATCTCCCGGAACCGGTCGTACGATCTATGATGCTTCCAGTCGTCTGGACCGAGCCGCCCATCTTTTTCGAGTTGCTTGAGGCGCGCATGCTGCGCGGGCTTGGCGAGATGCATCCAGAGCTTCACGAGATGCACGCCGTCGTCGGTGAGCATTCGCTCGAAGGCAACGAGGCGGTCGAGTTCGGGGACGAATTCCCGTTTTCGGCGTGCCTTCGTGACGCGGTCGATGATGGGGCTCGTGTACCACGATCCGAAGAAGATCCCCACGCGCCCGTTTCCCGGCATCGCCCGCCAGAAGCGGTAGAAGTGCGGGCGCTCCTCGTCTTCGTCGGAGGCATCCCAAAAGGCCTGCGTGATGACGGCGCGCGGATCGAGCCACTCGTTGAATCGGTGGACCAGTTCGCCCTTGCCGGCCCCCTCGGAACCGGACACGATCACAATGACCTGTCGCCGCGTGTCGCGGAGGGCGAAGTGGGCTTTGAGGAGGCGGGTCCGCAAATGGCGGAGGGTCGTCTCGTAGGCTCGCTCGGAGAGGGTGAGGCCTTGTTCGGCGGCTTCGAGCATGGGGGCGGGGTGTCGGGTAGATGACGCGCGTGTTCGGAAGTTGGGGGTTGCGCGAGCGCGGGGTAGTCGGGGCGAATCTGATGCCGAACGCGGTTGACCCTTGGAGGCGAATCCGCTTTATTTAAAGGCTCATCCGGGCCTGTAGCTCAGGTGGTTAGAGCGCACGCCTGATAAGCGTGAGGTCGAAGGTTCAACTCCTTCCAGGCCCACT
>CAYUMN010000244.1:0-4112 GCA_964445835.1 uncultured Gemmatimonas sp. | reverse complement strand
ATCTCTCCGACTGCCGCCTGGTGTATCTCTGGGCCGACGGCGTGTACGTGAAGGCCGGCCTCGACGCCGGCAAGGCGGCGCTGCTCGTGCTGATCGGCGCGGACGCCGAGGGGCGGAAGACGGTGCTCGCCGTTGTGAGCGGACAGCGCGAGTCGACCGAGAGCTGGGCGGCGGCGCTGCGCGACCTGAGGCGGCGCGGCCCGCGCGCCCCCCATCTCACGATTGCCGACGGCCATCTGGGGATCTGGAGCGCGCTCGCGCAGGTCTATCCCGAGAGCGCGGAGCAGCGCTGCTGGAATCACAAGCTGCGGAACGTGCTCGACCCGGTGCCGCAGAAGCACCAGGCGGAGGTGAAGGCCGCGCTGCAGGCGATCGCGCGCGCCGACACGGAAGGCGAGGCCACGACGCGCCGCGACCGTTTCGCGCGCACGTACGGACGAGCGCACCCCAAGGCCGTGGAGCGGCTCGCACGCGACTGGGAGCGGATGGTGGCCTACTACGCCTTTCCGCGGGAGCACTGGCGGCACCTGCGCACTACGAACATCATCGAGTCGCCCTTCGCGGCGGTCCGGCTCCGCACGTCGGCGGCGAAGCGCTTCAAAATCGTCGAGAACGCGACCGCCCTCATCTGCAAAACGCTGCTGGTCGTCGAACAGCACTTTCGCAAACTGAACGCTCCGCACCTCTGCACGGCCGTCCACGAGGGCGCGATCTACGCTGACGGGATCCGCGTCCTCACCCCGAACCGAGAACTGCGCGCCGCCTGACGCGGTTTACACACCTTTTGACAAGAGCTCACCTCGATCAGCCTCGTACACTAAACTCGGGGAGGATCGGTTTCTCACTCATATTGGCAGAGAGGGCCGCCACTGGTTAAATTCTCAAGCGGCACAGTTGTACCAAACCGGATCAACCAGAGGAGCTGAAACGAAAACTTGAAAAAGGTAATCTTCATCTCGTGGACCTTGACCGACTAGTCAGCCAACTCGCTCGCTTGAGGAGAGCACGGCTCATGGCACTCGAAGCGATGAGTGTCAAGCAACTGTCTTAAAAGTCAAGCGGTTTTTACGACCGCCGTTGGTGCTGCGGCGCACCATACTGTGTTCGTACGCATCATGACATTGACGATGGTCAGTAGTTTTCGCATGCATGCGACCAATGCGACTTTCTTCGGTTTCCCTCGTGCGAGCAGCTGTAGGTAGAAGGCTCGGATAATCGGATTGCGCCGCGCCGCCACCATGGCCGCCATGAAGAGCGCACTGCGTACTGTGGTGCGGCCGCCGTACGTGCCGCGGCGGCCGCGCATCGTGCCGGAATCGCGAGCGAATGGCGCCACACCCACGAGCTTCGCGAGCGCCCGTCTCGACAGCGCTCCGAGCTCCGGAACTTCGCCCAGCAGCGTGCGCGAGATGACCGGTCCGATCCCAGGCACACTTTGCAGGATGGCGTCCCGCGCCGACCACACTGAACTGCTAGCGATCAGCGTTTCCAGCGCAGTGTCCACGGTCAGCAGCTGGCCCTCGAGAAAGGTGACCGTCTTGAGAAGACTCCGGCGCACCGGCACCTGCCCGGCCCCAAAAAGCTGGCCGAGGCGATTCCTTTCGCCGTGGAGCATGTCCAGCAGTTGCCGCCGTCGCGTAAGCAGCGTGTTGATGGATTGTACCTCGTCCGATGCGAGCGGGCGGACGACCGGCCGCACTACATCCGCGAACCGTGCGAGCACATCCGCGTCCGGTCGATCCGTCTTCGCGAGCTGACCCGTGGCCCGCGCAAAGTCGCGTACTTGTCGCGGGTTCACGACGACGACCGGCAGGGATGCGGCACCAAGCGCCGCCGTGCAGAGCGCCTCGTACCCGCCGGTGGCTTCCAGCACAATCAGCGTTGGCACGACGGCGGAGAGACGCCGGACCAGCGCTTCGACACCACCGGCATCATTGGGCACTGTCCACCGTTCCGTCTGCGGCAGTATCGTGATAACCAACTCGCCTTTGCTGACATCGATACCGACGAACATTCGTCCTCCAACGCGTGGGTAAACTAGCTACTACAGCGCCTCGTGTTCCCCGGTCTGGTGATACGGGCTTTACATGCAGCCCAGGCAACTGTGCGGGGTGTGGCGTGTCGTGCGCGGGAACGCCGCTCTGGCTTGACAACGGTGTTTGCCACCGAGGTAGTAACGAGCTAGCGCCCGCGGTCGTACGACAACAAACACGACGATGCGAAGATACCAGGTAGTTGTCGCATGAAGCGTCATGCGGCGATGTTCACCGGCGGCACCGCCACGACCCGTTCGGGGTTGAGCGCGACCGTGGCAATCGGTTCCCAGTTTCGCGTGGTGCCACTCCAGCGCTCGGGGTGTCGGGCGCGGGCGCGTTCATACACGGTGTGACGGGCGGCGAGGAGCGCGGTGTCGCGCCCCGCGTGCCGATCCTCCGGCGTGACGAACTGAATGGCGCTGTGCAGATGCGTCGTGTTGTACCAGCGCACAAACGGACGGATCCACGCGCGAGCCGCCGCGAGATCGGCGAACGGCTGCGCCGGATACGCGGGCCGATATTTCAGCGTGCGAAAGAGCGATTCGGAAAACGGATGGTCATTGCTCACGCCCGGGCGACTGAAGGACGCGAGTACCCCCAGCGCTCGAGCGTTGCCCCCATCGTCGCGCCCTGCATCGGACCGCCGTTATCCGCACACGGGCACGATCCCGGCGGGATCGTGCCCGTGTGCGCCGCACGTCTCGGTGAACAGCCGCGCGGCCAAGTCCGCCGATTCGACCTCGTGCACCGCCCAGCCCACGACCTTGCGACGCCAGACGTCCATCATCAGGTACAAGTAAAGGAAGACGCCGCGCACCGGCGCCTTCGCGCGCCCGCGATGCGCGAGCAACTGCTCCGCGCGCAGCACGCGATAGCTCGTCGACTCGGAGGCGAGATACTGCCCCTGATCCGCGAGGCGGGGCACGATCTGATGGGGCGACAGATCGCGCCACGCCGCCGCATTCACCGTGGCGAGCACGGTGCGGCGTTCCGGACCTGAGAGTTTGTTGGCGGGCGCATGGTGCGGGCCGTGCCGCGCATCCTCCAGCCGCCCGCCGCGCCATCGCTCGACCGTCCGCACCCTCAGCCCCAGCAGCGCACAGGCCTGGGCCCGGCGCGCGCCGGCCGTCACGGCGTCGTCCATCAGGCGGCGGATCATGTCCCGCTCCGCCGATCCGTGGTATCGTCCGCGTCCCCCCAGATCGTCTCCAGTTTTGTTGTGAGCACCAAGAGCGCCGCCGTCTCGGCCAAGGCCTTGTCCTTCCGCCGCAGCTCGCGCTCCAACTCCTGAATGCGCTTCGCGTCGACCGCCGGCGTCGCGCGCGCCCGCGTCGGCGCAGCCAACGCCGCTTCCGCCGCCGCGCGCCACGCGGTGAGCTGCGCCTCGTGGAGCCCTTCACGCCGCAACAACGCACCCAGCGCGCTGTCGCGCAGCCCGTGCGCCTCCTGCACCACGCGGAACTTCTCCGCGCCCGTCCACTGCTTCTTCGCTCGCGTCATGCCGCTCACGTTACCCGCCGCGAGCAACCACCGCGAGCAACCACCGCCAGAGCGTCGCCTGCGGCACGCCCACTTCCGCCGCCATCGCCTTCGCACTCCGCGCGGCCGGCCCGACCAACCGGCTCACCATCCGACTCTTGAACGCCTCACGGTACTGCGGCACTGCAACATCCCCCTTCGCCCCCTCGAGTTGATCCGCTGGCCGATGTCACACCGGCCATGCGACAACTATCCTGACACCGGGGGCGAAGTGTCGCCGATTAGGCAGTCCGGAAAGACCGCGCAGGGTACTTATGAACAGCCGCGTGTGTGTGAAGCACCGCCGCTAGAATGGTCGGGATAAGTCACCGGGCACGGAGATTGGCTTTTGCACGCTTCAGAATCGGCGAGAACACCCTGCTTTACAACACCGCTATCCCCTCAACGAAGTATATCCCCGAAACTTTCTGGGGATCAATGGGCACCCTGCCGAGGCACAATCGAACCTCTCTTTTCGCAGTGAACCTTAAGCGTGGTCTCGAGGGTGTGTCTCGAGCTCAGTTGACATTCAGGTGATGACCTCGGGGAATCGACTCA
>CAYUMN010000243.1:1334-4154 GCA_964445835.1 uncultured Gemmatimonas sp. | reverse complement strand
TCCCCCGACGTCTCGATCCCCGACGCCACGATCCCCGACGTCTCCGGTGAGACCGGTCGCATGACGCCGGGCTCCGCCGCGGCGATCCGGTCGGCTATTCGGCTCGCCGGTGGGCGCGAGGTGTGCTTTGTGTGCACGGTCAGCGAGGATGGCGTGGTGCAGACGGCACGCGTGGCGGCGCGCGGGGATGTGTCGAGCGTGTTGGCGCTGCCGGGTTTCGCGAACCGAGGCGAGTTGCTCGTGCACAACCATCCGAGTGGCTATCTCGCGCCGTCGGATGCGGACTTGCACGTCGCCGCGCGACTGCACGATGACGGCATCGGCTTCGCCATCACCGACAATGAGGCCGGTCGGTTATACGTGGTGGTCGAGGTCCCGCGCGCGCCCAAAAAGGTCCATCTCGAACCTGGAGATGTGGCCGGCGCCCTCGGCCCCGATGGCCCCATCGCCGCGCGTCTGGGTCGGTACGAGGATCGTCCGAGTCAGCGCGAGATGGCGCGCCTTATCGCTCAGCTCTACTCGCGGGGCGGGATCGGGCTGATTGAAGCGGGCACGGGTGTCGGCAAGTCGCTCGGCTACCTCGTTCCCGCGCTGCGCTGGGCGGCGGAGAGTGGAGAACGGACGGTCGTTTCCACCAACACCATCACGTTGCAGGAACAGCTCACGAGCAAAGATCTGCCGTTCCTGAAGCTCGCCCTGAGCGATCAGCCGGTGCGGTTCGCGCTACTCAAGGGATGGAAGAACTATCTCTGTCTCGCGCGGCTCGAACAGGCGCGGCTACAAGCCCCCGTGCTGTTCGATGACGACGCATCGGTCGAACTCGCGATGCTCGAGGCGTGGGCCGAGCAGACGCAGGATGGATCGTTGGCCGATCTCCCAGTGCCGCCACGGGGTGAAGTGTGGGATGAAGTCGCGGCGGAGGGCGATCTGTGCACGCGGCTGAAGTGTCCGCACTTCGAACCCTGCTTTGTGTTCAAGGCGCGGCGTGCGGCGGCGCTGGCGGACGTGGTCGTGGTGAATCATCATCTGCTGATGGCGGACATCGCGGTGCGTCGCGCCTCCGGGCGTTGGGACGAAGCCGCTGTGCTCCCGGCGTACAAGCGACTCGTGATTGACGAAGGCCATCACCTGGAGGACGCGGCGGCGGCGCACTTGGGGCAGAACGTGTCGCGGCGCGGCCTCGAGCGACTCTTCTCGCGCCTCGAACGGCGCGGCAAGGGTCTGCTCCCCGCCCTCGAAGCGAAGCTCGCGGGGGGGAAGGACCTCTACAGCGCCGCCTCGCTTGACCTCGTTCGCGCGCGACTCTTTCCCTCGTTGCAGACGGCGCGTGAGAAGAGTGCGCAGTTGTGCGACTTGCTCTCGGAGTGGATGCAGGGGCGGAGCGACTCGGTGGTGCGTCTGACCGACCGCTTCGACGAAGAACCCGTCTGGGCGGCCGGGCTCGGCGTCGCGCTCGATGATCTGCTTGCCGAAGTCGAGCTGCTCGGAGACGGGCTCCGTATGGTGCGCGAGCGTCTGGAGAGCGATGAGCAACGCGCGGAGGAACTCGCCCCGTTGCTGAACGAGGTGCGCGGTGTGACGCGTCGGCTGCAGGCTGCGGGAGATGCCCTTCGTGCCGCGCTGCGGCCCGGACGTGACGGCGAACCGCGCGTGCGCTGGCTCGAGCTGCGCGGCGGCGAGCGGAACGTGGCCGCCACGGCGGTGCCGATCGATCTCGCGCCGATTCTTCGTGAGGATCTCTTTCGGCGCGTCGAGACCGCGATCGTCACCAGCGCCACGCTCTCCGTGGGGGACGGCTTCGACTTCATCACGAAGCGCCTCGGGCTCGACGACGAGGCACTCGAGCCGTTGACGGCGTCGTTGCCGTCGCCGTTCGATTATCCGCGGCAGGCGATGCTCATGATTCCGAGCGACTTCCCGCCGCCGAACACCGAGGGGCCCGCGCACTTCAAGCGCACGCTCGATGCCTCGCTCGACCTGATCAGTGCCGCCGGGGGTGGCGTTTTCCTGCTCTTCACCAGTCATCGCGACGTGAAGGAGGCGGCGCGCGTGTTGCGGGAGAAGGGAGTCGAGGGGCAGCACGCACTCCTCGTGCATGGCGAAGCGCCGCGCGACGAACTCTTGCGCCGTTTTCGCGAGCATGGTGACGCCGTGCTGGTGGGGACCGCGAGCTTCTGGGAGGGCGTCGACGTCCCCGGGCGCGCCCTGCGGGGCATGGTGATCGGGAAAATCCCGTTCCGCGTCCCCTCGGAGCCGATGACCGCGGCGCAGTGCGAGGCGATCGAGGCCGAAGGTGGCAACGCCTTCGCAGAGTACATGATTCCCCACGCGGCCCTGCGCCTCAAGCAGGGATTCGGCCGACTCATCCGTACCGCCACCGATCGTGGCGCGGTCATCATCTGCGACCCACGGGTCGTGACCAAGTCCTACGGACGACGCCTGACCGAGGGCCTCCCGCCCGCCGCCAGATTGCAGGGACCGTGGGCGATGCTCCGCGAGGAGCTGAAGGCCTTTTACGCGGTCGATCGCGCGGTGGAGCGCGAGTAGGACCGCCGAAGCATTTCCCCCACTGTAGGGTAAATTATTCCCATGATTCGCCCCTCAAAAATCGTCTGCGCCGGTCGCAACTACCGCGAGCATGCCAAGGAACTCGGCAACGAGGTCCCGGCCGTGCCGCTGATCTTCCTCAAGCCATCGAGCACCGTGATCGCGAGCGGTGACGCGATCGTCCTCCCGACTGGCGCCGGGCGCATCGACTTCGAAGGGGAGATCGGCGTCGTGATCGGCCGGACCCTGAAGAAGGCCACCGCGGCCGAGGCC
>CAYUMN010000243.1:0-1324 GCA_964445835.1 uncultured Gemmatimonas sp. | reverse complement strand
GCCGTGCGCGGCGTGGTCGCCGTGAACGACGTGAGTGCGCGCGATTGGCAGAAGAACGATGGCCAGTGGTGGAGAGCCAAGGGCGCCGACACCTTCTGTCCGATCGGGCCGGAGAAGGCGGGGCCGGTGGATCTCACCGACCTCACGGTGGTCACGCGCGTGAATGGTGACGAGTGCCAGCGGGGGCACGCGCACGAGATGGTCTTCCCGATCGCCGACCTGCTCGCGTTCATCTCCACGGTGATGACGCTCGAGCCCGGCGATGTCGTGGCGACGGGGACGCCGGCCGGCGTGAAGCCGCTCGTGCCGGGGGATGTCGTCGAGGTCGAGGTCGTCGGCTGGAGCCTCGTATCGAATCCCGTCATCGCTGACGCCTGAGTCGCGGTGAAGAAAAAGCGTGTTGAACTGCTGCCACACCGTCGCGCTGGGGATCCCCGCGCGTCGGTGGTGGCGTTCGTCGCGCAGATCCTCCTGCTCGCCATTATCGTCCCGGCGTTCCTCGTGCCGGTCGCGCTCGACTTCCTGCGCGATGATGCCGGTGGTCCGATCATTCCGGAACGCATCAGCTTCGAAGTGAGGCTGCCGACGGACGGTGAGACCAATCGCGAACCCGCCCGCGATGGCGGCGACAATCGTCCGGTCACCGATGCGCCGGTTGTCGAGGTCGCGCCGATCATCGCACCGAGTACGGTCCCGAACACGGTGCCGGTGTCGCCGGTCGCGCCGCGTGAACCGAGCGGCGGGGCAGGGCCTCTGATCGGCGGCGGGGGACCGCTCGAGGGGATCCAGCCCTCGTTCACGGACCAGCGGCTCTGGGTGGATCACAGTGCTGTTGTGATCGCGCCGGTGGTGCCGCTCTCGCGCGCCGACACGCTGCGCCAGCGACTCGTCGAGCGCATCGTGGCCGTCGAGGACTCGCTCATGTCGCTCTTCCCCGAAGGCGCCCGGCGTCCTGGGGACTGGACCGTGAATCTTGGCGGCAAAAAGTACGGCATCGATCCGGGCTTCATTCGCCTTGGCAACTTCCGCCTGCCGACCGCGGTGCTCGCCATGCTGCCGATGAACGTGCAGGCGAATCCGATCGCCATGGAGCGGGCGCGACGTCTCGATGCGATGCGCTCGGAGATTCAACTTCAGGCGGCGCGGTCGATCCGCGATGATGAGTTCTACGCGGCGGTGCGCGCCTTGCGTGAACGCAAGGAGCGGGAACGTCGCGATCGGGAAGCGGTCCTGCGCAGCACGACACCGAACGGCGCGCCCGCGCCGCGCCCGTAACGCCCTCAAGCCGTAGCGCCCTCAAGCCGTAGCGCCCTCAAGCCGTAGC
>CAYUMN010000242.1:2226-4237 GCA_964445835.1 uncultured Gemmatimonas sp. | reverse complement strand
GAGCCGCGCACCGTGCGGATCGGATTGATGCTGCGCTCGCCGTCCAGCGCCTTGAGTCGAGCTCGGCGGAGGTCGCGGATTTCCCGCTCGCGCGCGTCGAGGCGGGGCGGGCGTTGCCGCTGGTCGATGGCGTGAACCCGGCGTGGGCAGGGGCGATGGCGACCTTCCGACTAGAAGTCGTGACGCCAATTCTCGGGGAGCGCGCCGTGCTGACGGAAGCCGAGTGGGGGACGATCCTGGCGCGCTTCGCCGCGCACGCGACGTGGGCCAGCGAGCTGCACGGCGGCAAGGTGATTGCCTTGGGCCTCGCGCGTGTGCGGGAGATTCTCGGCGGAGCAAGCAGGGATGTGCTGCAGAAGTTGATCACTGACGATGCGGCGCTCGCGCCGGCGATGAACTCGCTCGACAACGTCGAACGGCTCACGCGATATCAGCGCGATCTCTCGCGCTTGCTCAATAACTTCGTGGCGTTCCGCGATTTCTATTCGCGCGAGCGGCCGTCGGTGTTCCAGGTCGGCACGCTGTATCTCGATGGGCGGAGTTGCGAGCTGTGCGTGCATGTCGATGACGCGGCGAAGCACGCCGCGCTCGCGGGACTGGCGAAGTGCTATCTCGCATACTGCGATTGCACGCGCACGGGGGGCGAGCGAATGACGATCGCGGTCGCCTTCACTGGCGGCGACAGCGACAACCTGATGGTCGGACGCAACGGCATCTTCTACGATCGCAAGGGACGCGACTGGGATGCGACGATCACGAACGTGGTGGAGAATCCGATCTCCATCCGACAGGCATTCTGGGCGCCGTATAAGAAGCTCGTGCGGTTGATTGAGGAGCAGGTGGCGAAGCGGGCCGGTTCGGCCGCCTCCGATGCGAAGATCGACGCTGCCGCTTCGGCAACGGCCTCCGCGGACGGCGCAAAGCCGCCCGCCGGCCCGGCGAAGAAGATCGACGTCGGAACCGTGGCGGCGTTAGGTGTGGCCTTTGGTGCTTTGGCGACCGCGTTCGCGGCGATTGCCGGCTACGCGACGCGCACCTTTTCGCTTCCGTTCTGGCAGGTCTGTCTGGTGATTGGCGGCCTCATCCTGCTGCTCTCCACGCCGAGCATGCTGATCGCGTGGCTGAAGCTCCGGCAGCGCAACTTGGGTCCGATCCTCGATGCGAACGGATGGGCGGTGAATGGTCGCGTGCAGATGAACGTCCCGTTCGGTGCCACGCTGACGCGTGAGGCGACGATTCCGGCGGGAGCGCAGTCGAGCTTCGTGGTGAAGTACCCAGAGCCGCCGACGGCGCTCCCGAAGTTGATTGCCGCGGGAATCGCCATCGGCTTTGTTGTCAGCCTGTTGGGCCACTTCGGGATCTTCGCTACGACCGGCGGGCAATAAGCTCGATTTCCACCTGCGCGCCGAGCGGGAGCCCGGCAACGGCAACTGTGGTGCGCGCGGGGAAGGGGGCCGTGAATCGCGTCTGGTACGCGGCATTCATTGCGGGGAAGTCCTTCATATCGATCAAGTACACGTTGCACTTGATTGCATCGTCGAGGGTGAGCCCCGCGGCAGCGAGGACGGCGGCGAGGTTGTCGAATACTCGGTGCGTCTGCGCGGCCACATCGCCCTCGATCAGCTTGCCGGTGGCGGGATCGATCGGGGTCTGCCCGGAGCAGAAGAGTTCGCGGCCACTCCAGATGGCCTGCGAGTAGGGGCCGATGGCCTTCGGGGCATCGGCGGCGGAGACGGGTTGGCGTGTGGTCATGCTCGGAATGTATTTCCAAATGCCGTGCCCCGTCGAGATGGCGAGGGACGCGCGATCGGTTGCTCAACCTTGCTCAACCGTGCTCAGCCTTTATCGACCTTGCTCGCACCCTTCGCTCACGGACGTCTGATGCGCCGCTTCCTTCCGCTCACCCTCCTGTCGCTCGTCACGACCGTCCTCTCGGCGCAGTCGGCACCGCCGCGCACCCGGTCGATGGACGATCTCAACTGGATGGAATTCGCCGAGATGGTCCCGGCGC
>CAYUMN010000242.1:0-2126 GCA_964445835.1 uncultured Gemmatimonas sp. | reverse complement strand
CGGCGCCGGTGGCGATCGCCAAGGGAATCGCGGCTGAGGTGGGCATTGACGCGCTGATCGCGCCGCATATCCCATACGGCGTGACCGGGGCGATGGCGCCCTATCCCGGCGCGCTGACGATTCCCGAGGACGCCTTTCGCGCCTATGTACGCGCGGTGCTCGAGGGGCTCGCGGCGAACAAGTTCCGCGACATCATCGTCATCAATGGGCACGGCGGCGCTCAGACGGCGATCCTCACCGAGATTGCGCGTGAGGTCGCGATCGCGAAGCGGGTGAACACGCTCGTCGTGAACTGGTGGTCGCTGACAACGGATATCTCGGAGCAGATCTTCGGCTCGCAGGGTGGGCATGCCGGGGTGAACGAGACGGCGTTCATTCAGGCAACGGACCCAACGCTCGTGCAAAAGCAGCGCTACACGGGGCCTGATATGGCGACCGCCAATCCGGCCCCCGGCGCTTGGGCCGCAACGCCATTTCCCTCAGCCATCACGCTGTATCAGCCGGGCTCGGGGTGGCCGACTGACTTCGATCAGGCCAAGGCCGAGCGCTACCAGCGCGCCGTGATCGCGCGGGTGCGCGATCTCGTGAAGGACACGATCGCGAAGTGGCGGCGAGCCGGATTCTAGTTCCGACTGGATCGCCGCTCCTCGCGCCACGCCAAGAGCACAAAGACGAACAGCCCGGCGAACAGGGCAGGCGCGAGCATCGCAAATCCCACTTGGATCACCCCCTCCACGAGCGGCCCGACGCTCTCCTGCCCGTGCGAGCCAATGCGAAAGCTCCGTCCCAGCGCGAGCCCCCGCCACAGCGTGAGCGGGGTCCAAGTGAGCAACACCACCAGACCCGCGATCCACGCCCCGCGCTTCACGCCGGGACCGCCGGGACCGCGGGAGCCGTCTGCACCGCCTGCGCCGCCGCCAGTCGCGCGATCGGCACCCGGAACGGCGAGCAGCTCACGTAGTCGAGTCCCGTGTCGTGGCAGAACGCCACGGACTTCGGCTCGCCGCCATGCTCACCGCAGATCCCGACCTTAAGGCCGGGACGGGCCGCCCGACCATCGGTCGTCGCCATCGTGATCAAACGTCCCACGCCCTCTTGGTCGAGGACCTGAAAGGGATCCTCGGCGAGAATCCCCTTCTCGACATAATACGGCAGGAACCGTCCGGCATCGTCACGGCTCATGCCGAGCGTGGTCTGCGTGAGGTCGTTGGTGCCGAAGGAGAAGAACTCGGCTTCCTTGGCGATCGCGCCCGCCGTCAGCGCGGCGCGCGGGAGTTCGATCATCGTCCCCACGAGATACTTCACCTTGACCCCTGACTCCAACTCCACCATCGCGGCGATCCGATCGACGATGCTTCGCTGATGGTGGAACTCGGTCACCACCGACACCAGCGGAATCATGATCTCGGGGAGCACCACGACGCCACGCTGCTGGCAGGCGGCCGCCGCTTCGAGAATCGCTCGCGCCTGCATCTCGGTGATCTCTGGATACGTCACGCCCAAGCGACAGCCACGATGCCCGAGCATCGGGTTCGTTTCACGCAAGCTTTCGACGATATGCATCATCTCGCGCCGCGTCACCCCGATCCGCCGCGCGAGGAGCTTGGCCTCTTCGCCGCCGTGCGGCAGAAACTCATGGAGCGGCGGATCGAGCAGACGAATCGTCACGGGGAAGCCACTCATCGCCGTGAAGATTCCTTCAAAATCCTCGCGCTGCATGGGGAGCAGCCGTGCAAGCGCGCGCCGACGTCCGCCTTCATCATGCGCCACGATCATCTCGCGCATCGCATGAATGCGGTCGCCATCGAAGAACATGTGCTCGGTGCGGCAGAGCCCGATGCCTTCGGCGCCAAAGCCGCGAGCGACCTGCGCGTCGCGTGGCGTGTCGGCGTTCGCGCGCACCTTGAGACGGCGCTGATCGTCGGCCCACGAGAGCAACTCGGCGAAGCCGCGATACACGGGCGCATCATCCGGCGAGAGTGTCCCGGCATTCACCTGCATCACCTCGCTCGGCATGGTCGGGAGATCGCCGAGAAAGACTTCGCCGGTCGCGCCATCGAGCGTCACCCAATCCCCTTCGGAGACTTCCACCTCGCCCACCGAAAAACGGCGGTTCGCCGTGTGGA
>CAYUMN010000241.1:0-4240 GCA_964445835.1 uncultured Gemmatimonas sp. | reverse complement strand
TCGGTCCTGGGCGCGGGTCCTCGCAGCCAGTCGCCCCGACGAGGGCGAGGCCGAGCGCGAGGAGCGCGCGCGAGAAGGGGCGGGCCGGCGATTGCATTGCTCCTAAAGAATACCCCGTGCCCCCCGTAGCGGGCGAGCGCACGCCAGGTACATTCGGCGCTATGTCTGAACCGCTCGCCAAGGTCCCCCGGTCGGACCAGATGCGCGCCTGGTGCGCCGGACGCTGGTGGTACTGGCGGCTGCCGCTCCTATTGTTGCTCCTCGCGCAGGCGACGCGCCCACTCCGGGAGCAGGGTGCCCCCCACCTGTTCTCGGGGATCAACTTCGGCGCGCACGAGTTCGGGCATCTCTTCTTTGCCTTCGCCGGCGAGTGGATGACCATCGCCGGCGGCAGTCTGATGCAGCTCCTGATTCCGCTTGGGGCCGCAGCGGTCGTGATGCGCAGCAGGGACTGGTTCGGCGTGGCCGTCTGCGGACTCTTTCTCGCGTCGAGCCTCGGCGACCTCTCGTGGTACATCGCCGACGCCCGCGCCCGCGAACTCGACTTGCTGAGCTTCTCGCCCGATGCGTCCGGCCACGATTGGTCGTACCTGCTCAGCAAGGCGGGACTGCTGCGTCAGGACATCCGACTCGCGCGATTCACCAAGTTCATCGCGTGGATCATCGTACTCGCCTCGAGCCTGTACGCCGCCCGCCTGATGTGGTGGATGCACACCGAGCGTGCGCCGGAACAGGACACGACGCTCAGCGGATGAGGGCCCTTCGGCCGTCATCCTCCCTCCTTCATCTCGTCTTACAACGCGGCCGCTCCGGCGGCATCCCTGCGCACTGGATGCTCTCCGCCATCCCCGCGGAGATCGTGCCGCACGCGGTGTTCACGGCGGTCTTGAGCGCCTCCGCTTCATCCAGGCCTGAGGCCGCGGCGCAATTCGTCTGTCCCTTGAAGGTCACGCACGCCTCGCACTCCACCTGCTGCGCGGAGAGCGTGGAGTAGAGTAGCAGCGCGGCGAAGCTGATCGCCAGCAGCGTGATGATGATCGTTCCCTGCTTCATCAGTGCGTTCCGGTTGGATGAATGCGCATCGAGCCCGGCAGGGCGTCGAGCAACGGGCGCAGGTCGGTGGCCCGCTCAAGCGAGGTCACAAAGGTCAGTCCGTCGAGCGTGACGACGAGCATGCGCGAGACGCCGTACACTACCACGGTCCCGCGTTCGGAATGCACGACGTTACAGTCGGCCTCCACGAAATGCACGTTCCCGACCGCCCCGTTGCCGTCGTCATCGAGTTCGCGCGCGCGGCGCAACGAGGCCCAAGTACCGACGTCGTCCCAACCGAACTCGCCTTGGATGACCAAGAGCCGATTCGTGCGTTCCAAGAGTCCGCGTTCGAGCGAGGTCGCGCGCACCATTCCCACAAAGCCCGGAAGATTCCCGTGCGCGAGCGGCTCGAGTCCCTCGGCCACCTCGGGGGTGTGGGCGCGCAACTCGGCGAGAATCGTTTCCGCCGCGCCCACCAGAATGCCTCCGTGCCAACGGCATCCGGCACCGATCATCTGCTCGGCCTCGTGCTCACTCGGCTTCTCGACATAGCGCGCGACCGCGACGGCGCCACCGCGCGACAACGGGTAATCATTATCCAGCGGGGCACCCGGCACGACGTATCCGAATCCTGTTTCCGGACGTGAGGGCTGAATGCCGACCGACACGAGCGCCGACTCCCGCGCCGCGTACGCGGCCGCACGGCGCAACGTACGGCGGAACTCCTCGGGGAAATCCACCGCGAGATCGGCGTGAATCGCGACGCACATCGCACTCGGCCCCGCGCGCCGCATGAGTTCCTGCGCTCCCCACGCGAGCGCGGCGGCCGTGCCAAGGGGGCGCGGCTCCACGAGGACGTTCTCCTCCGGCACATCCTTCGTCACGGAGCGGATCGCTGGCGCGATGTCCCGGCTCGTGAGAATCAACACGCGCTCCGGAGGGATCGTGGGCTGCAGTCGTCCCACCGTCTCCTCGATCAGCGTCTGCTCGGAGACCAGGGCGAGCAGAGGCTTGGGGCGCGCCGGCGTCGACAGCGGCCAGAAGCGCGAGCCGATGCCTCCCGCGAAGACCATCGCCCAGAGCGCGACATCGGTCTCAGGTTCGCTGAACGCGACAGGCTGCTCGATCGGCATCGTACCGGTCGACGTGCCTGCAGAGGAGGAGTTGAACGAGCCCGCGGGCGAACCGCCCTTCGGACCGCCGGGTGGAAATGCGCCTGAAGTCGGCATAGGCACAGCAAGCTAGAGCGTTGCGAGCGGGGTCGCCACGGCGGTCCGTTTCGGACACGCGCGGAGGTCAGCTCCAACCGCACCCAACCGCACCCTACCGCACCAGCAACAGCCCGACGAAGGCCACGCCCCACATCAGGAGCATCCCCGGCACGGCGAATCGGACCCAGCGGCCGTAGGGCACATTCGCCCTGTACAGCATCGCCAGCATGGCCCCGTTGGTGGGATTCACCAGATCCGTGATGATGGCCCCCGCCTGATAGGCGATCACCGCGCCATCGCGGCTGAATCCCAAGAGGTCGGCCAGCGGGGCCATGATCGGCATCGTGAGCACGGCCTGTCCGCTGAACGACGGCACGGCGACGTGGAGCACCGCGTGGACCGGGATCATCAGGGTGGCCGCGCCAAGCGCTGGCAGCTGCGAGAGCGGTGCCACCAGCCCCGCAATGATCGTGTCGATCACCCGTCCATCGGTCAGCACCACACTGATTGCCCGCGCCACTCCCACGAGCAGCCCCGCGCCGAGCATCACCTCCATGCCGCTGATGAAGCCCACCGTTGTTTCGGTCAGCGTGCGCGACTGCAGCAGTCCCACCGCGAAGCCCGAGACGAGGAACATCCCCGAGAGTTCGTTGATGCCCCAGCCGAGAGCCAAGACTCCCCAGACGTAAATGAGGATAGGCACGACGCAGACCGCGAGCGAGATCGCATCGCGCCCCGTGGGCGGCGCGGGCTTCTCCAGTGGTACGGACGGGCGGATATCGTCTTTCTCGGCTTGCCAGAGCGTGTAGCCGATCCACAACGCAGTCCCCGCAATCAGCATCCCGACGCGAACACCCACCGCGCTCATTGGCGGCAACTCGGCGAAGCGCAACGCGATGCCGGTGCCAAAGGGGTTCGTCGGCCCGAACATCGCGCCCACCAGCGCCGCGCCCATGCTCATGGCCAGCGCCGTGATGGCGCCGTACCCGAGCCCCACACTCAACACCACCAGCACGGGCATCAGCGCGATGAACTCCTCATGCATGCTCTCCGCGGCACCGAAGCCCGCGAAGATGATCGACAGCATCGCGATGAGCACGCGCGGCCGCCGCGTGCGGCCGATCAGTGCACCGAGCAAGCGGGTGAGCGCGCCCGTGGACTCGAGGAGCGCGAAGGCGCCGCCGACGATAAGAATCGACAGGATCACCTCGATGCCGGCCGCAAAGCCGCGCGTCACCCCCACGAGCATCGCCAGTGGCCCAACCGGTGCCGCCTCGACCGCGGCGTACGTCCCGGGCACGACGATCGATCGGCCAGTCGCCGCGTCCACTACGCGCTGGTACTCCCCCGCGGGGAGGACCCAGGTCAGGAGTGCCGCCAACACTACGCCACCGAGCAAGAGGACCAGCGGGTGCGGCAGACGGAGTCTCATGGGCGCCAAGAGTATCCCGTCACCAGCGTCAAGCGCAATGTGTGGGAGTGGGCGCTATCTTTTCTGCATGCCTGAGCCGCGCTCGCTCCCCGCCATGGTCCTCGACCAGATCGTTCGCCGCAATCGCACCCGTCTGCTGAAGAAGATGGGCAAGCATCGCGACTCGCCCTGGATGCGCCCGTGCGAGGAAGATCTCATCAAGGACGTCGTGCGCGCGCTTCAGCCGATGCGGTGCTTGGAATGGGGCGGCGGCATGAGCACGCTCCAGTTCCCTGATCTCCTGCCGGCGGCCGCGACCTGGTGCACCATTGAGCATGACACCGCTTGGGCGCGTCAACTGAGCACCATGATCACCCGCCCGGGCGTGACCGTGAAGCATGTGCCCCCCGACGACCCGCGCTTCACGGGTGACGGGGACGAGCGGAGTTTCGCCGCGTACCTAGCCGCCGCGGACGACGGCGCCCCGTACGACCTGATGTTCATCGACGGGCGGTCCCGCGCCGCGTGCGTCGAACGGGCCAAAACGCTCCTGTCGCCCCGCGGGGTCGTCATTCTCCACGAC
>CAYUMN010000240.1:0-4258 GCA_964445835.1 uncultured Gemmatimonas sp. | reverse complement strand
AGCCTTGCGACTCCGGACGATCATTTCTCTCGGTGTACGGTCGCCCGCACACTCTAGCAGCCAACCCGCGGCGTCTTCATCGCTGAGGACTGCAACTCGCCGCCTATTTGGCCTTGCTCCCACTGGGGTTTGCCATGCCGTCCGCATTACTGCGGGCGCGGTGGGCTCTTACCCCACCTTTTCACCCTTACCTCCGCTTGCGCAAAGGCGGTTCGTTTTCTGTGGCACTGTCCGTCACACACTCGCGTATGTGCCCAGGCGTTACCTGGCAGCGTGTCCAAGGAGCCCGGACTTTCCTCGGCGCATCAAATCGTTGCGACGCGATCGTCCGGCGGGACCACGCGTGCAATCTAGCGCCCTCTGCGTCCTTTGCGGTGACAGCGCGGTGTCGGCCGCGAGGTCCCGGTGACGGGTCGATGACCCCCCCTCCACATCATCCCCCCGTTCGCCAGCGCTACCGACTCCCACCCGCTACCGCTTCGAGGATCCCATGCGACCCGCTTCATCCGCCGGCCTCCCTACTCTGCAGGCCCCCGTCATTACGGTGCTCGATCCCGAAGAACGCGCCCGTGTCGACGCCGCCGGCGAGGGCCTCTACCGCACCATCCACCGCGAGTCCCTCGCCGAGGCCCTTGAGGATCTCAAGCACCGGGCCGTTGGCGCGATTCTGTTGGGCGTGGTCCGGTGCGGACAACAACTCGATCGCCGCGTCGCGTCCGTCGTGCGCGAGTTTCCGTCCGTCCCCACTGTCGCGTTGCTCGGCGCGCAAGCACCGACCGCTGAAGCACTGCTGCGCATCGGCAACGCCGGCGTCACGCGCCTGGTCGATGTCCGCGTTCCCGCGGGATGGAGTCAACTCCGACGCATTCTCGCCTCCGAAGCCGCGCGCTCCGCCGAGCGCACCGCCCTCGCCCGCATTCGTGAGGAACTCGCGCCGATCTCCGACGACACCTGGGCCTTCTTCGAAGCGCTCTTTGCCGCGAGCGAACGCAGCGGCACCGTGCAGGGCCTCTCACTGCAGTTGCAATTGTTGCCCAGTACGCTGATGAGTCGGTTCTTCCGCGCGAAGCTCCCGGCGCCGAAGAAGTACCTCGCGTATGCGCGGCTGCTGCGCGCCGCGCGCCTCTTTGAGGACGCCGGACATTCGATCAGCGATGTCGCGAATGCGCTCGAGTTCTCCTCGCCGCAGAGCTTCAGTCGCCACGTGCATGGCATGCTCGGGATTTCCGCGAGCGAGTTTCGGCGGACCCACACGGAAGCCCGTATGCTTGAGCGTCTGCTCAATGAACTCGTGCGTCCACACGCCACCGCGCTCCGCGAGTTGCGCGCCCTGGCCATTCGTCCGGGGATGCGGCCGATTCCTCCCTCCGTGGCGGATCGGCGCCCCGCGATGCACCGGCGTGCGGGGTGAGCACGCGCGCGCGGGACGGCGAATGGAACGGTCGGTGGTGTGGCCGTTACGTCATCCGGGCGACAATCTCCGAGGCGCGCACCAGCGCTTCGACTTCGAGCCCGGCGGCGTGGATTGCCTCGCGCCCTCCCTCTTCGCGATCGACGACCGCGAGGACGCCGACCACCGTTCCGCCAGCGGCGCGCACCGCCTCGACCGCCCGTAACGCGGAGCCTCCGGTGGTGATCACGTCTTCCACCACCACCACGCGATCGTTCGCCTCGAAGGCGCCTTCGATCACCTTGCCCGTACCGTGCGCTTTCGCTTCCTTCCGCACGGTGAAGGCGCGGACCGGCGTGCCGGCGAGCTGGCTCGCGTAGGCAATCGCATAGCTCACGGGATCGGCGCCGAGCGTGAGTCCACCGATGCTGTCGGGGGTCCAGCCGCGTTCGCCGATGGCGTGGAGGCCGAGCGGTCCGATGGTGGCGAGTCCTTCCGGGTACATCGTCGTCGGGCGGCAGTCGATGTACAGATCGGACTGGCGGCCGGAGGCGAGAGTGAAGGTGCCGCGCCGCGCGCTGCGCGTGGCGAGGAGATCAAGGAGACGGGTGCGAGGATCCATGCGGTCAGGCTACTCAACCACGACGGGCCGGTCAATGCACGATGCAGCGAGGAGGCGGGTCGGATGCTGCTGACCTGGATTCTCGTCGGCATCGGCGTCGCGGCGTTCCTCGCCTTTCTGCTCTACGAGCGCGGGCGGCGGCGTCGACTCCGGGAGCGGAGTCTCGAGCTCGAGCACCTCTCGTTCGAGCTGGCGCGCGCCAACCGCGCGAAGTCTGAGTTCCTCGCGAATGTGTCGCATGAACTGCGCACCCCGCTGGCGGCGATTGTCGGTTTCGTCGATCTCCTGCGCGACGGCTCTTACGGCGAGCTGGGACCCCGCATGGTCGGACCCGTTGAGCGCATTCAAGCGTCGGCGGAACACCTTCAGGCGTTAGTCGACCAGATCCTTGATCTCGCTCGCCTCTCTGCCGGCCGGCTCGAGGTGCATCGCGAGCCGCTCTCGCTTCGTGCGTTCGTTATCGACGTCGCGGCGGAGGTCGAGCCGCTGATCATCGAGAAGGGACTCGCCCTCTCGATCCAAGTGCCCTCCACGCTCCCGCGCCTGAGCACCGACCCCACGCATCTGCGGCAGATCCTCGTGAATCTCCTCGGCAACGCCGTGAAGTTCACGCCGAGCGGGAGTATCACGCTGCGCGCGACGCTGGTCCCCGATCCGATGCGCGTGTTGGAGGAGCGTGCGGCCCGCCAGCGTCCGCTGCTCGCCGCGGGCGGCGACTGGGTTGCGTTGCAGGTCGTCGATTCGGGGATCGGAATCGCCGAGAAGGATCAGCAGCGGATCTTTGAGGAGTTCGAGCAGGTCGATCCCGGTTCGCGGACCGACTCCGCGCGTCGCGGGACGGGGCTTGGCCTGACGATCACGCGGCGTCTCGCGCGGTTGCTCGAGGGGGATATCACCGTCGAGAGCGCGATGGGACGCGGGAGCACCTTCACCTGCTGGCTCCCAGTAGACCCGACGCCGCGCGGCTGAGGTGTCTGGAGCGGAGTGGATGCGTGGCGAGACGTGTGCAACCCCGTGAAGCCCCAGAAACACCTGCGGGCGCTTTAGCGCCCGAAGAGTCCCTTCATCTTCGACATCAAACTTCCCCCCCCAGCCTGCACGGGGAATGGAGTTTTGAGCGCTTCGCCCAGCGCATCGGCAAAGGCCACGACGTTCTCGTACCGATCCTTGGGGAGCTTGGCGAGTCCCTTCATCACCACCTGCTCGACCCCGTCGGAGAAGACCATTTCGGGCTTCGCCTTGTTGAGCGCCACTGGGGGCTGTGAGAGGAGCTGCGTGAACATGTCGCGCGGTGTGCGTGCGGTGTACGGCAAGGTGCCCGTGAGGAATAGGTACGCCATCGTCCCCAAGGAGTACTGGTCCGCCGCCGGCGAGACCACCTCGCCCGAGAGGGCCTCTGGGGCGACGTACATGAGCGTTCCCACGAAGAAGCCCGCGCGCGTCAGCCGCTGATCCGGGGTGGTATCCGTGGAGGTCGCAATGCCGAAGTCGAGCAGCTTCACCGTGCGCGTTTCGTGATCGTACATCACGTTGTCGGGCTTGAGATCTCGGTGCACGATTCCGGCTTCGTGCGCGGCGAACACGGCGCTGGCGATTTGGCTGATGACGGCCGAGACCTCATCGGGCGGGAAGGGGGCGTTCCGCTTGGAGTAGCTCTCAAGGAGCTCACCGGCGGCCCATTCGATTACCAGGAAGGGGACGCCATTCTCCTCCCCCGTCTGGATGGTCCGAATGACGTTCGGGTGGGTCACCCGGGTCCCGAAGTTCGCCTCGCGGGTGAAGCGGGTGACGGCGGTGCGGTCCTGGCGGAGCTTCTCACGCAAGGCCTTGAAGGCCACGGTCCCATGTTCCGGGTGCGTGGCACGATACACCGTGGCGGTCCCGCCTTCTCCGACGCGGTCGAGAAGGGTGAAGCCGCCATGCGTGGTTCCAACGAGAGGGTCGCGAGTCACCGAGCCGAAGCTACCGTCTGTGCGGGGTGCATGCAAGCACAAAAACGGAACAGGGTCGCTGTGGTCGCTGTGGTCGCTGTGGTCGCTGTGGTCGCTGTGGTCGCTGTTCGACTGCAGCGCCGGCGCGACCCTCTGCGGGACCGCAGTGTAGATTACTCTCCCGATCCTCTCGTCCCGCGAGCACGATGTTCGTTCCCCGCCCCCAGATGACCGTCCGTCGCCTCCTTGTGGTCGCGCTGCTCGCGGTGGTCGCCGCCTGCTCGTCGACCCCGCGCGATCCGTCCTCCCCCCGCC
>CAYUMN010000239.1:0-4283 GCA_964445835.1 uncultured Gemmatimonas sp. | reverse complement strand
CCGTGCGGCGTAGCTCCAAGGTGTCAACGAAAGTGAGGCAAGATCCTGGCCGTGCGCCGGAAGCGTCGGCAGGGCCGCCGCTTGGTGGCCGGGGCCGAGTTGGCGGCGGCCCTGCCGCCGGAGTCTATTTGAACGGCCACAGCACAACCAAACGTTATGCCGACGCCAACATGTCGCTGCTCGCCCGCGATGAAGAGGAAGTAAGGCGTTGACCGCGTGTCGGCCCGAAGCCATGTTCTTCCGGAGCCTTTCCACGGTGCATCCCCACGCGGAGTGTCTACTATGCGTACCATCGCGCGACGATTGACGTCTCTCGTCCTCGGAGGGCTGTTCGTTGCGGGGCTGGCCGCGTTTCGATTTGCCCCCGAGTCGGCCACGCTGACGGCCCCGATCACCTCTTGTGCCAGCGGTACGTGCTCCGGTAGCTGCCTTTGCAATGCGGAGCCCCTGTTGTCGTGCAATGGCGTGACCGGCAAAAGTGCGTCTGCCCAGGTGACAGCTAGGTCGCTGTCGGAGACGCCGTGCCCGTCGCGACCGGCGTGAGAGGATGGGCGTTTCTGAGCGGCCCGTTGCTGCGTGATCCCCGGCGAAGCTGGGCGGTCGTCGCGGCCGCGCTCTGCCTTGCGCCACCCGTGGCGTCGGCGCAATCCGTACCGTCTGATATCCAGTGGCCCCCGTCGAGCGTGTCGGCCGCGCGGACCATCTCACTGCTCGCTCAGCCGACGCTCACCCTCGGGTCGGCCTCTGGGCCGGATCACCTTCTCCTCTCCGGCGTCGTTGGCGTAGCGTTGCTTTCCGACGGCGGCGTCGCCATCGCGGACGGCTCGTCGCAGCGGATTGTGTTCTTCGACGCGGGGGGGCAGTTCCAGCGCGCGGTGGGACGTCTGGGTGACGGACCAGGCGAGTTCCGCTTCCTTCGATGGTTTGGTCGTTGTGGCGGCGGCGTCCTCGCGGCGTATGACGGTGCTCCTCCTTCGCTCACGACGATGTCCGAGGAAGGGGAGTTCAGTCACCGATCACTGCTGCCGGCGAGTCTCAGCTTTCAAACGCCGATCGCGTGCCGCGGTCCGGACCGCATCCTATTTCTACTACAAGGACCATCGGTGGCGTCGCCGCCCGGCCGATTCGTCATCGCCCCCACGGCAGTGATTCGTCTTGATGACCGCCGGCGCGTAGACACCCTCGCGGTCGGCGTGGGCCAGGTCTACTACTTCGCCACACGGACTCCGGACGCGTATGCGGATGTTCCGCTCCGACCGACGACTCTCGCAGCCGCTGGTCCATCACGTCTGTTTGTGATAGAAAGTGCCCTCGACACCATCCGTGTTCTGAACGCAGCCACTGATTCGACAACCACGATTACGCTGGGCCTGCGCCGCCTGCCCATGACGCGATCACATTGGGAGCGCGGAGTCCGGGATCGCCGGGCTCGGGAGCCGCTGGAGCGCACGCGCCGCATCCTCGACGGTGTCCTCGGCGAGCTTGGCCCAGCACGCGAGCTTCCGCTCGTGGCGGAACTCGTCGCCGACGCGAGCGACCTACTGTGGGTCAAGACCTTCGACAACTACCTCACTCCCTTCGCCGTGTGGCTGATTGTCGCTCCCGACGGGCGCGTTCTGGCCCGAGCCGTGGCGCCAGCGGCTCTTCGTCCGTTGGAGATCGGGAGGGACTACTTGATCGGTGTCTCCTACGACGCAGATGGCGTGGAGACGGTGGTTCTTCACAAGTTCAGACCAATCTCGGGCGGCCGATAACCTCGGCTCGTGAGCTTGAACGCATTGTGCGCGAGTCGCAGCGCGCGGTATAACGCGGGTTGGTGCAGACAGCTGTGCGAAGGAAGCGGCGGCCGGCAAACGGTATTATTCTCAAGGCAACCCACGCGAGGATCCCGACATGGTCCGCTCCACTGACAATCTCGAGTCTCAGCTGCTGACTTTGCCGCCGGCGGATCGCGCACGCCTCGCCGAGCTGCTGCTCGCCAGCCTGGACACGGAGACGGACGCCGGACCGGTCGCGGCCGTCGAGAGCGCCTGGCGTGACGAGGCCGCGCGTCGGCTGGCAGAGCTGCGCGCCGGAACCGTCGTCGGCATTCCCGCCGAGCAGGTCTTCGCAGAAGCGAGCTGCCGTATCGCGCGGTAGTGGCGCGTACCGCCGAGTTCCATCCCGAAGCGCGCGCGGAGTTCTACGCCGCCACGGATCGCTATGAGCTGCTTCAACCCGGACTCGGCGCCGCGTTTCTGGCCGCCGTTCAGGCCGCTTCCAAATACGCGTTGCGTTGTCAGTCGGCCGGCGCCCCTGTCTCCACCGAACTCCGCCGCGTCTTCGTGCGGCGCTTTCTCTACTATCTGCTCTACGAAGCAGACGAAAGCCGCGTGTTCATCCTCGCGGTGGCGCACTTCCGTCGTCGACCCGGCTACTGGAGCGACCGTCGGTGACCGTCACGCGGGGGCCGGCATAACGCGGGTTGGTGCAGACAGCTGTGCGAGGGAAGCGGCGGCGGGGCCACCGCTCCATTATATGGACAACTACAACTAGAGCCTGACTTCGGCGGTGTCAAAGCGCACTTCGAGCTTTCTGCAGGCGCGCGCTTCGCGGCATGATCGCCAGAACTGACTGGGGCTGTGATTCCAATTCGTACCGCGAATCTCTTACATCGCGAGTCGTCTCCGACGTTGCTTCCTGCAGAGACGGCTACAGATCACCCACATGACCGGATCACTCTGTCAGATCGAGCCGCCTGGTCAAGCCGCCTGGTAGGCGTGAAGTCGAAGGGTCAACTCCTCCCAGGCCCACTCTGCAGTCCCGATCTCTGCATCGCCAACCGGCGGTGTAGAGTTCCTTGTTCGAGTTTCGGCAACAGGGCCGCCCGGCGGTCGCGCCGGACGGCCCCGCACCGAACACGTACGGCCCGACTCAAGCGGCCGGCTTCACTCCGGTCGCTGCCCACTCTGCGAGCGCTTCGAGCGCACTCATCTGCTCGGCGGTGGTGAAGGTGCAGTGTCCGAGCCGCGTGAACGATCGCTGCAGCAACATCCCTGAGCGCCCCGCCGAGGCGACGACGCCCGCGTAGACCGCCTCGTGCGCGAAAGGCACCGTCGCGTCTCGCGTCGTGTGCAGCGTGAGCACGGGGATCCGCAGGCGACCCGTCGGCTCGAACCAGTGCCGCAGATAGTTCTCGGCGTCCGGCGTTGATGCGAACCGCTCGACCCCGGCGTTCACTGCAACGTCGGCGGCGGTGCCGGAATACCAGGTGGCCATGTTCCCGACCGGCATACTGTTCGCGGAATCGGCCAGCCGCCGAGTATTGCGATCAAGTGGGAGCAGAAGGGTTCGCGGAGTCGCCGAAGGTGTGCTGCGAGCTGAGCTGTCAGGAACGCCGTAACAGTTGGGAACTCGCGCGCACATGCCAGACGTGGAGAGAAGATCGTTGCGCTGGCTGCGCAGGGAGCGACGATCTCTACAGGAACGATCGAAGCCAGGCTGAGCACAGTGGAGGTGGCGGCCCTGTTATACGCAAGAACGACGAACGTCGTCGTGTCGGCGGCGGCGGCTGTACTTAGGAGCGCAGCACACATGTCGTTGCGTAAGAGAGCAGGATCGAGCACCGCAAGTCGGGGCGCCCGCCTCTCAACGGCGGTCAGCAGCTCGTGAACGGTGCGCACGAAATAGATCTCCGAGCAGGGCCGCGGCTCCGCGAGCAGCCGAACCTCGTGGTCAGGCCTTACTAGGCACACGCCGCTGCCTTTTGGCTCGGAAGGTGGGCGCGAGCAGATGCGTGTCGATCGCCTCGACGAACGTATTCGCGAGCACTTCCCGCTCGAGCTTGCGAGGAGTGTATTCCTCAACCTAGGTTCGCCAGAATACGATTCAACGCAACCGATACGTGTCGCTCCGGCGAACTTCTTTGGGTTCTCACGATCCGCGC
This sequence comes from uncultured Gemmatimonas sp., assembly GCA_964445835.1. Taxonomy (GTDB): domain Bacteria; phylum Gemmatimonadota; class Gemmatimonadetes; order Gemmatimonadales; family Gemmatimonadaceae; genus Pseudogemmatithrix. Next base: position 358 of record CAYUMN010000239.1, on the reverse strand, counting down.
TCCGGAGGCCGCCCGCCACGGCATCTTCGCTGGACGGCAAAGCAGCGGTTGCGGATTGTACGTGTAGCCACGGCAGCGACTGGTGCTCTGCAGGAATGTCCTGTAGTGCGGCGAGCTGCGCTCTCACCGAATGGGGCTGCGGCACCTTGTGGATGTCTCCGTGCACTGGAGACTGCAAGCTCGACATGTAGGCGTTTGGGCCAAGGGTGCGGCCCGGCCACGCAGGCCGGGCGCCGGGTCGCCCCCGCGGCGGGGATCAGACACTCGCAAGTCACGTCCGAGTCGGCTTCACGGTCAAGTGTTGCCAAGGTTCGCTACCGACGCGAGTATCCCGAGGCCAAGGTTCGCGGAACCATGG
>CAYUMN010000238.1:0-4292 GCA_964445835.1 uncultured Gemmatimonas sp. | reverse complement strand
GCTCGGCGAAAGGTGATGGTGATACGCTCCATGCACCTTACGTCATATATTCATACAGTGAAATAGGTTTTTGTGTCAGTAAAATGCAGTTTTGTGTCATATGTGGTTGATTTTCTCTCGGTTCAGAGGTTCGGATGATTGTTGCCGCGTGCGTCGAAGCCCCCAAACTCGTCCGTCTTCGCGCCGCCATGGGCGAGCGCCATCGACTGCATGTCGCGCTCGATTGGGAGCACGCCAACAGCATTATCCGTCGGCAGCCGGTGGATGTGCTCGTCGTGGATCCAAACTTCGGGTCCGCCACCCAAGCCCAGACCGCCCCCATCCGATCGCTCCGCGAGCAGTTCCGTTCGGTCCCCTGCGTGGTCTACTCGGCGCTCGCGGCACAGACGCTCCGCCCCCTGATCGAGCTCGGTCAAGCAGGGATGGAGCATCTCGTCCTCTACGGCGTGGACGACGATCCGCGACAGCTCCGCCGAATGCTCGAGCGTCAGCCCGGCGTGGCCCTCGCCGAGCAGCTGGTGGCAGCGCTCCAACCGCGCTTCAAGACCCTGCCCGCCGATGTCACCCGCGCCATTGAGCGCGTGATCCACACCCCCGCCGCGTTCAAGGGCGTGCCCGATCTCGCGTCCGCCGCGAAGGTCTCACGCCGCACCATTTATCGGGAGTGCGAACGTGCGCAGTTGGCGTCCCCGCGCGAACTCATCGCCGGCGCGCGGGTGCTCCGCGCGTACGCCTTCCTCCGGGAATCGGACTACGCCATCGAGGACGTGGCCGAGCACCTGCGCTTCTCAAGTTCGCATCATCTCACCAAGACGATGCGCTGGGCGTGCGGCATGACGACCGCGCGCGCGCGCGATCGCATCACCCCGGAAGATTTCCTCGCCAGCTTGATCGCGCGGCTGACATCCCCATCCGGCAACGCCGATTCGGATGGCGAGGCCGATGCCGAAGCCTGACGCGCGACTTCCACGGATCCTCATCGTGGATGACGAGCCGAGCGTCGCCAAGGTCCTCGAGTCAATGGTCCGGCGCCTCGGCTACGACGTCCGTGTTGCTGGGCGGCCGAACGACGCCATCAAGTTGCTCGACGACAGCATCGATGCGATGCTGATCGACCTGCGTCTCCCCGACATGCGCGGGGATGCGTTCTACTATCTCGCGACGACGCGGTACCCCGCACTCAGCCATCGCACGATTCTGATGACGGGGGACATATCCGAGCAGGCAGAGGATGCTGTCCTCGCGACGGGCTGCCCATTGCTCCGGAAGCCCTTCGGCGGCAAGGCGCTTTCCGCCCTGCTCGCCCAAGTGATTCCGTTCATACCTTCCAATTCCGAAGCGTCGTGAGGGCCGAAGCGAGTGCGTCCTTCTCGCGCGCGTCGCTGGCGGTCGCCAACAACATCTCGTAGGTCCCGATCGCCAACTTGAGGGCGACGGTGTCGTTCTCAGCGCTCGCCACACTGGTCGCGTTGTCGGCAAGGGCGGCATGGGCGAGCTTGTCGTCCGGGAAGCGCATCGTCACCTGCTGCCAGCGCGACATGCGCCCGCGCGGTGAGGACTCGGTGAGCGCCCAGAGATGCCAGGCGGCACGATTCTCGGGATCGGACGCCAGGGCGCGCCCGGCGATTTCTCCCACGACGTCAGGCCCGCGTCCGGTAAGCCAATAGGCATTCGCCAACGCCACGAGCGCCTCCGCGTTCTCCGGCTCCCGCTCGACCACGCGTTCGTAGACGGGGCCCGCCACCTCGTGGAGCTCGCGATATGGCTCGACGGCCGCAATGAGCGCCGCCGTGCTCGGCGTCGCCATGCAGACGGCGTCGAGTGCCGCGAGGAGCCTCGCAATGTCACCGGAGTTCCGGTACTCTTTCACAGCGGCCGCAACGGCGGCGCGCGCATCGGGCGCGGACTTGACCATGCGTGAAAGTTATTGGGCGATGGCCCACTGCGGCACCGGAGCACGAATGGAGACACCAGCACCGAAAAAGAGCTTGCAGCACACGCTCAACAACCCGATCGCCGCGTTGTTGGCGGAACTCCAACTCCTTGAGATGGATGACCTCACCGAGAGTCATCGCGCCGCCATCGAGCGATCGATCGCGCTCGTCCGACGACTCATCGCGATCGTCCGGGAGCAAGTCCCTGCTGAGTAGAAGTCGGGCAAGTCAGCGCGAAGGCTTGCGCTCTCGCGCTGAACTCGGCATACTCATGCAACCGCTCGTCGCGTGAGGCCTTTGCCCACACGGTCGGTTGCGCTCCCAGACGCTCCCCCCGCCGCGCCACTGCGCGTGGCGCGCCCCGGTCAAAATCCGGACTCGGACGGATGCCGTCAGATCGCTCCGCTCTAACAATCGCTGGATCGCGGGAAGACATCCCGCAACGACCCTCTGTGGTCCTACACCCCCGAGCATGACCGATAGTGAACGTCCGCCCCGTCGTGGGCGTAGTGTGCGCCCGCGCCGCGGTGCCGCAACCGACGCAATGCCAGAAGCCGATCCCTACCTCGAAGCCCCGGCCGCTCCCGCGCCCGAGGCCGCCGCGTCCGCTGAGGCCCGCCCCAAAGGTGAGCCACGGCCTCGTCGGCCGCGCGCGCCTCGTGGGGAGACCGCCCCGGACACCCCGCCCGTAAGTACGGAGGCGCCGAACGTGAGCGAGCATCCGGAGCGAACCGAGCGTCCGGAGCGACCGGAGCGTCCGGCGCGATCTGCGCGCCCTGGGCGTCTTGCGCGCCCAGAACAGGGCGATGAGCCGCGTGTCGAAGCCCCCGCGCCGGTACAGGACGGCTTCGCTGGGAACACCAGCAACACAAATGATGGCAGCACTGGCAGCAACGGCAGCACGGCCGGCACTGACAGTCCCGGCGGCGCACCCAACAATGACCGCGGGGACCACGGCGATCGCCTGGATCGCAACGGCCGGGGACGCCGCGGGCGTCGCCAGCGTGGACGGGGACGCCGCGGGACTGCGGATCGCCCGGAAGCCCAGGATCGCGGACCGCGCCCTGAACGGGGACCGCGTCCTGACCGTGGACCGCGCCCTGAACGGGGCCCGCGTCCAGAACGCGGGGATCGCCGCCCGCAGCAAGACCACATCGATTCGCGCGACTTCGGCGGTGCGCCGCCAGTCATCCTCGTGGTCGATGGCGAAACTCAGGGTTGGTTCGATCCCGCCCGCGACGCGGGCTTCATCCGTCGCCACGAGTTCAGTTACCTCGCCGATCCCGGCGACTCGTGGGTCCCGCCGCATCTGGTGCGACAGTACGGTCTAAGGCGTGGCGATGAACTCTTCGCCCGCACCGGACGCGATGCCCGCGGACGGATCGCCGTCGCCGAGATCGTCGCCATCAATGGCGATGAACCGCAGGACGGGCTGCGTCGCCCCGACTTCCAGACGCTCACCGCCTCGTATCCCGAACGCCGCCTCACGCTCGAGACGGGGCAGTCCGCCAAGGGTGGCCCCGAACTCACCCGACGCGCGATCGATCTCATTGCGCCGATCGGATACGGGCAGCGTGCACTGATCGTCGCCCCAGCCCGCGCGGGCAAGACGATGCTCATGCAAGCCATCACCGAAGGCATCGCCATCAATCATCCCGCGGCGACGCTGCTCATTCTCCTCGTGGACGAGCGCCCCGAGGAAGTCAGTGAAGCAATCTCCTGGGGCGTCGGCGAAGTGATTGCCTCAAGCTTCGATCAGCCCGCGAAGCGGCATGTCGAAGTGGTCGAGATGGTGATCGAGCGGTCGCGCCGTCTGGTGGAGCAGGGGAAGGACGTCGTGATCGTCCTCGACTCACTCACCCGTATGGCCCGCGCCTTCAACACCGCCGAACGCGGCACCGGCCGTACCCTCTCCGGCGGTCTCGACACCTCCGCGATGGCGCGCCCCAAAGCCTTCTTCGGCTCGGCCCGCTACATCCTGCCGCAGCATGGCGGCGGCTCCCTGACGATCATCGCCACCGCGCTCGTCGAGACCGGCTCGCGCATGGACGACGTGATCTTCGAGGAGTTCAAGGGCACGGGCAACTGCGAGATCAAGCTCGACCGTTCGCTGTCCGAGAAGCGGATCTTCCCCGCCTTCGACATCGCGACGTCGGGGACGCGGCGCGAGGAGAAGCTCTATAAGGCGGAGCAGATCGATGCGATCTACACGCTGCGGCGCGGGTTGCAGCAGATGCCGCCGCAGGCGGGGATGGAGTGGTTGATCAAGCGGATCGCGGGGACGACCTCGAACGATGCGCTGCTCGCGGGGCTGTGATCCTTGGTCTGGGATGAAGGCTGAAGGCTGAAGGATGAAGG
>CAYUMN010000237.1:0-4318 GCA_964445835.1 uncultured Gemmatimonas sp. | reverse complement strand
CCTCCTGCAGCACGGCGTCGTGCTCGAGGATTTCGGCGGCAGCACGCTCTCGTCCGAGATCAGCGCCAAGAAGGGCACCGGCGTGCCGGGCCTCCTCGATCAGATTCTCCTCCAGGCCGAGATTCTCGACCTCAAGGCGAATCCTGATCGGCGCGCGACTGGCTCGGTGGTGGAAGCGCAGCTCGACGCCGGCAAGGGTGCCGTCGCCACGATCCTCGTGCAGAACGGCACACTCCGCGTGGGCGATGACTTCATCTGCGGTCTCCGCAGCGGGCGCGTCCGCGCGCTGCTCGACGAGCGGGGCAAGCCAGTGAAGGAGGCCGGTCCGGCGATTCCCGTGCAGGTGCTCGGCCTGACCGGTGTGCCGATGGCCGGCGATCAGTTCATCTGCGTTGCCGACGCGCAGGAAGCGCGCGAGATCGCGCAGCGTCGTGAGCGTCTCGACCGTGAGGCCCGGAGCCGTCGGACCGCAAAGGGTGCGGTCTCGCTCGAGGACTTCATGGCCAACGCCGCCTCCGGCGAGAAGCGTCAGCTCAAGCTCCTCATCAAGGCGGACCAGGGCGGTCCGGCCGAAGCACTGGCCGACGCGCTGCAGCAGCTCAGCAACGACGAAGTGCAGGTCGAAGTGGTCGCGCGTGCGGTGGGCGCCGTCACCGAGTCCGATATTCTGCTCGCCAAGGCGTCGGGCGCGGTGATCATCGGCTTCCACGTGCGTCCCGACACCAAGGCGCGCGCGGCGGCAGATCGTGAAGGCGTGGAGATCAAGCTCTATCGCATCATCTACGAGGCGGTCGCGGACGTCCGCCTGGCGCTCGAAGGCCTGCTGCGTCCGGAGGTCAAGGAAGTCGTGTACGCCGAGGCCGAGGTGCGCGATCTCTTCAAGGTGCCGAAGATCGGTGTCATTGCCGGGTGCTCGGTGCGCTCGGGCACGATGGATCGCAAGGGCCGCGTGCGCGTCGTCCGCGACAGCATCGAGATCTACGATGGTGTCCTCGGCTCGCTGCGGCGTTTCAAGGACGATGTGAAGGAAGTGAAGGAAGGCTACGAGTGCGGTATCGGCATCGAGAACTTCAACGACCTCAAGGTCGGCGACATCATTGAGGCCTACCGCTCCGAGAACGTTGCACGCACGCTCCAGCCGGCCCAGGCCTGAACGCCCGGGGCCTCAGGAGGGGTTATGCCACCACGTGATCCCCGACGCGCCGACCGCGTCGGCGAAGCCATCCGCGAGGAAGTCGCGGCGTTCCTCGCGCGTGACGCGAAGGACCCGCGGCTCACCGGCTTCATCACCGTCACCGCGGTCGAGATGAATCGCGATCTCCGGCACGCCACGATCTATGTGAGCGTGATGGGGACCGATTCCGAGATCGCGGCGTCGCTCGATGCCCTCAAGAGCATCGCGCATCATTTGCGGAGCCGCGTCGGCCGCGCGCTCCGCTTGCAGTTCGCGCCGGAGCTCGTGTTCAAGCGCGATGAGTCCGTCGCTCGTGCGGCGCGCATCGAGACTTTGCTGGCCGGCATCAAGCGGGCCGAAGGGGCTGGGCCCGACTCCGCGGCCGATCCCGGCGTCACCGATGTTGTGCCAGACCCCTCCGATGTCGACGCCGACGACTGACGGTCTGGTGTTGGTCGACAAGCCGGTCGGTGTCTCGTCGCATGACATCGTCAGCGCGGCCCGACGCTGCTTCGGCGAGAAGCGCATCGGCCACGCCGGGACGCTCGATCCCTTCGCCACCGGATTGCTCGTACTCTGCGCCGGACGCGCGACGCGGTTGCTCCCGCATCTCCCGAACGACCCCAAGGTCTACGAGGCCACGATGCGCTTCGGGCGCGAGACGGATACCGAGGACCTTCTCGGCACGGTCGTGCGTGAGGCGCCGTTGCCCACCCGGAGCGCCCTCCTCGACGCCCTGCCGCGCTTCATCGGCGCCGTCGAGCAGGTGCCACCCGCGTATTCCGCGAAGCGCGTCGATGGACAGCGCGCCTACGCACGCGCACGGGCCGGCGAGGCGGTGGTGCTCAAGCCCGTCACCATCCGCGTCGACCGCTGGGAGGTGCTCGCCTTGCGCGAGGATGCGCAGGGCGGCGTGCTCGAGGCCGACGTGCGCATCGTGTGCGGTGGCGGCACCTACATTCGTTCGCTCGCCCGTGATCTCGCGCGCGTCGTGGGCAGCGCGGCGTACCTTGTCGCGCTCCGTCGCACGCGGAGCGGGGCCTTCTCGGTCGAGCACGCCGTCACGCTCGAAGATCTCCGCGAGCAGCGCGCCACGCTGCGTCCGGCACTGGATGCCGTCCCGCATGTCGCGAGGCAGGCCATCTCGGAGGACGAGCTGCTCAAGATCGTGCGTGGCATCGAGATCCCCGCGCAGGTCGAGGGCCCGTGGGCCGCGCTCGTGCGCGAGGACCGCCCGGTGCTCGTGGCGCTGGCTGAGCGGCGAACTGATCAGCCGACGGCGTGGTGGCAACCGCGCGTGGTCATGCGGGAGGTGACGGATGCGCCCTGATCCCGCATTCGGACTGCCGCCGGGGGTCCGCGGCACGGTCTGCACCGTCGGCACCTTCGACGGGGTGCATCGCGGTCATCAACTCGTGTTCGAACGCTTGGCGGCGCGCGCCAAGGCGCTTGGATTGCCGGCCGTGCTGATCACCTTCGAACCGCATCCGCTTGAAGTCGTGAATCCCGCGGCCGCCCCGCTGCTGCTCACGCTCGGCGACGAGAAGGTGGAGGTCCTCGCGGAGTCGCCACTCGATTACGTCGTGGTGCTCCCGTTCACGCCGACGCTCGCGCAATACGAGGCCGAGGACTTCGTTGATCTCGTGCTCCGTGATCGGCTCGGCGTGCGCGAGTTGCTCATCGGGCACGATCACGGGTTCGGGCGCGGACGCACCGGCGACGCCGACGTGCTCCGAGGCCTCGGCGCATCGCGCGGGTTCTCGGTCGATGTGATCGAGGCGGTGCAGGGCGGGGATGCCCGCGCGATTTCGTCGACGACCATACGCCGCGCGATTGCCGGCGGCGATCTTGCGCGCGCCGCTGACGCGCTGGGTCGCCTTTACTCGGCAGGGGGGATCGTGCGAGAGGGGGACCAGCGGGGACGCACGATGGGATTCCCGACGTTGAACCTCGGTCCTCCGCCCGCGCGAAAGCTGCTCCCACCGGAAGGGGTCTACGCGGTCCGTGTGCAGACGCCCATCGGGAGTTTTGGTGGCATGATGAACCTCGGCCCTCGGCCGACGTTCGGGGACGCCGTCTCGGCGCTTGAGGTCCATTGCTTTGAGATGACCGGCGAGCTGTACGGGGCCCGAGTCCGGGTCGACTTTGTGGCGCGATTGCGGGAGACGCGCCGCTTCGGTTCGGCGGAGGCGCTCAAGGCGCAACTCGCGCGAGACGAGGCCGAGGCGCGCGCGGCGCTTGCGGTCGATGCGGGCTAGTCGCGGGCTAGTCGCGGGCTAGTCGCGGGCTGCCGTGCGTAACAGATGGTCCAAGCTGTTGCATTCGATTGACTTGGACCCCTCCGCGGTCTATTCTTTCAGGCTGTCTTAGAGGGCTTCACTTCTTCCTGCTCTGGCATGCAAAATCTGAAGGCACGCCTGCTGTTGATCGCGGCGATGATCATTGCGTCGGTCTGGGCGCTTTTCCCGCGCTCCGTGATCGAACGCGTCAAGAACCCCGATGGCGTTCTCGTCGACACCACCGTCTCCCGCGTCCCGCTCAAGCTCGGACTCGACCTGCGCGGCGGCATGTACCTCGCCTTGGAGATCGACCAGTCCAAGCAGCAGGTCACGGATGTGTCCGACGCCCTCGATCGTGCGCTCACCGTGGTTCGTACCCGCATCGACGAGTTCGGCGTGGCCGAGCCGATCGTGCAGAAGGTCGGCGACAATCGCATCACCGTCGAACTCCCGGGGATCGACGATCGTGAGCGCGCGACCGCTGTGGTTGAGCGCTCCGCGTACCTACAATTTCAGATCACCGATCGGACGCAGGCGTTGGAGCGAGTCTCGCCGCGCCTCGACCAGATCGCGAAGGAGCGTGGGCTCGACCGCATGACGCCGGCCGCAACTGCGGACACATCGCGGGCGTTGACGTCGCTCTTCCAAGAATCCGATTCGACCGGCGCCGACACGGTCGCCACGTCGCCGGATGGTCCGTTCCGCCGCATGATCGGGCCGGGTGGGATGCCGGGACAGTACATGGTCGCGATGGCCGATGTGCGGATTCTCGAGCGCATCCTTGCGGATTCCGCGATTCAGGCCGCGCTCCCGCCCGGCAAAGTCGTGCGGTGGGGCGTCGATTCCATCGTCCTTGGCCAGCAGT
>CAYUMN010000236.1:0-4410 GCA_964445835.1 uncultured Gemmatimonas sp. | reverse complement strand
GGGTGATCGGCGTGATCGGGCCGACGCGGATGCCGTATGAGAAGGTGATTGCGCTCGTGACGCATACGTCGTCACTGGTGACGGATCTGCTGGCCTGACGTTCCGCAGGATCGAGGGCACGTACGGCACCGGACTTGCCCCGTCAGTCGTTAGGTTCATTGGCGGTCCGCCCGGTCGGCAGGCGGAGCTGCATTTCTGGCGCCCTAGTCCAACCATGGCAGACTTTTACGAAACCCTCGGCGTCCCTCGCACCGCGTCGGACGACGACATCAAGCAGGCATATCGCAAGCTCGCCACCAAGTACCACCCGGATCGGAACGGGGGGGCGAAGGAGGCCGAGGAGCAGTTCAAGCAGATCATCGAGGCGTATGACGTATTGCGGGACCCGCAGAAGCGGGCCGCATTCGATCGCTACGGCGAGGCGGGGCTGCGCGGCGGATCTGGGAGCGCGGGAGGCTACCACCATGTGGATCTCTCCGAGGCGCTCAACATTTTCATGCGCGACTTCGGGCTAGGCGACCTCTTTGGCGGGGGCGGCGGTGGCCGTGGCTCGCAGGGGCCGCGCGGCGGCGCCGATGTGAAGGTGGATCTGGAGCTGACGATGCTCGAGGTGGCGATGGGGGTCACGAAGCACGTGACGCTCAAGCTGCTCGACCCGTGCGAGGTGTGCACCGGGACGGGCGCCGAGAAGGGGACGACGGCCACGCGGTGCACGACGTGCGGGGGTCAGGGCGAGGTGCGCCGAGCGCAGCAGAGTTTCTTTGGGCAGTTCGTGAGTGTCGCGCCCTGTCCGACCTGCCGCGGGGAGGGGGTGATGATCGCGTCGCCCTGTAAGTCGTGCCGCGGAGAAGGGCGCCAGCGGGGCGACCACACGATCGAGATCAAGGTGCCCGCGGGCGTGTCGTCGGGGCAGTACATGCAACTGCGCGGCGTGGGGAATTCCGGCGTGCGGGGTGGGCCGCGTGGCGATGTGATCGTCGTGTTCGAAGTGGTGGAGGATGAGCGTTTCGAGCGCGACGGTGAGGATCTGTATTGCGAGGTGTTGCTCTCGTATCCGCAGGCCGTGCTCGGCGCCGACATCGAGGTGCCGGGGGTGACGGGGACGCTCACGCTCGCGCTGCCGAAGGGGACGCAGAGCGGTCAGGTGTTCGTGATGCGCGGAAAGGGATTGCCGCGCGTGAATGCGAGCGGTGTGGGGGATCTGCACGTGCGCGTGCAAGTGTGGACGCCGCAGAAGTTGAGCAAGGAAGAGGAACGGTTGCTCGAGAAGCTCCACGAGGTTCAGGCGAAGGTGCCGGATGGGCGAGCGAAGGGGTTCTGGACGAAGATGAAGGAGGCGTTGAATGGATGATGAAGGTTGGAGGATGGACGATGAAAGACGGGGCGCTGATGCCTGAGGTGCGGTGGACTCGTGTGGCGGTCACGCCGTCGTGCAACGAGACGCGCCATGCGGTGGCGGCGGCGATGTTCGCGGCCGGCGCGGAAGGGTTACAGGAGCTCGGGGACGGATTCGTGACGCATCTCCCGGCGGCGGTGGATGCGGCGGCCTTCGTCGCTTCTGTGCGCGCGACCGATGCGGCGTTGGAGGCCGACATCTCCGCACTCGACAACATCGACTGGTCGCAGAAGTGGAAGGAGCGGATCACGGCGCATCGGCTTGGGACGCTCACGGTGACGCCGCCCTGGCTCGCGGCGGGTCGTGATCCGGCCACCACGATCGTCATTGAGCCGGCGATGGCGTTCGGCACGGGTGAGCATCCCACAACGCGCGGCGTCGTGCGATTGATGCAGGGAGTCATTCGGCCGGGCGATAGTGTCGCCGATCTCGGCTCCGGAAGCGCCGTGCTCTCGATTGCCGCCGCGAAGCTCGGGGCGGCGCGGGTGTATGCGATCGAGATCGATCCCGATGCCACGGGGAACGCTGAAGAGAATATCGCGACGAACCACGTGGGTGATCGGGTCGCGGCGCTCGAGGGGGACGCGGGGCTGTTCCTCCCGCTGGTTGCGCCGGTGCGCGTGATTCTCGCGAACATCATCTCCTCGGTGTTGATCGAGCTGCTGCCGTTGATGTCGATGACGCTCGGCGAGGATGGGTCGATCATTCTGAGCGGCATTCTGTACGAAGAGCGGGATCGCATGTTGCAGGTGCTGGCCGATGGCGGCTGGCAGGTGGTGGCCGAGGATCATGAGGACCAGTGGTGGAGCGTCCGCGCGGAGCGCGCTCGCACGTGAGCCTCCCGACTTTCGTCACGGACGAACCGTTCAGCGCCCCCTCGACCGTCGCGCTAGGTGAGGAGGAGTCGCATCACATGCGCGTGCGCCGGCTTGTGTCAGGGGTGCGTGTGCGGTTGCTCGACGGACAGGGCACGGTGGGCGAAGGCGTGCTGACGCAGTTGGCGAAGCGCCACGCGACGGTGAGTGTGGAGCGGTCGGAGCAGGTGGAACCGCCGCTCGCCATCCACTTGTTGCTCCCCGTGGCCGATAAGGATCGGATGCTCTGGCTCGCCGAGAAGGCGACGGAGCTTGGGGTGGCGTCGTGGCGTCCCGTGGTGTGGAAGCGCTCGAAGCACGTGAATCCTCGTGGCGAAGGGCCGATGTTCCATCAGAAGGTGCGGGCGCGGATGGTGAGTGCGCTCGGACAGTCTGGCGGGGCTTGGCTACCGGCGATGTATCCGGATTCGACCCCCGAGAACGCGATTGCGGCGCGGCCGGAGAGTGCCGCGCTGGTGCTCGATGCCGATGCCCCCACACTGGTCACGGTATTGAGTGAAGGGCTCGAGACGCTGAAGGTCTTTGGGGCGCCCACGGCCGTGACGATCGCGATCGGACCCGAGGGGGGATTCGAGCCGAGTGAACTCGTGGCACTCAAGCTGGCGGGCTTTCATCCCGCAGCGCTCGGCGCGAATGTGCTACGGTTCGAGACCGCCGCGATCGCTGGCATTGCCGCGGTGCGCGCGGTGCTCGATGCGCACGTGTGATGGCGAGTGATCGCATGTGATCGCATGTGATCGCATGTGATGGCGAGTGATCGCATGTGATTGTTCGTGATTGCCGCTGAGCCTCCTTGCACGATCTTGATTCACGACTGAGGATCCGATGACCGATTGTCTGTTCTGCAAGATCGCGCGCGGGGAGATTCCGACGGGGCGCGTGGCGGAGAACGAACTGTGCATCGCGTTCCGCGATATCGCCCCGCAGGCGCCGGTGCATGTGCTGGTGATTCCGCGCACGCATTATCGCTCGCTCAGCGACACCCCCGACGGCTCGATACTCGCGGCGATGGGTGAACTCGCGAAGCAGGTGGCGAGCGAACTCGGCATCGCCGAGTCGGGATATCGTGTGGTGCTCAACACCGGCGAGGATGGTGGGCAGACGGTGCATCACGTCCATATGCATCTCCTGGGCGGACGGCAATTGAAGTGGCCTCCCGGGTGACATCGCTGCGAATCGCTCTCGTCCACGAGTGGTTGCTGACGCACGGCGGGTCGGAGGAGATCACCGGGCAGCTGTGCCGTCTCTTTCCCGAGGCGGAGCTGTTCACGCTGGTGGCGGATCCCGTGCCGAGTCTGCGGGCGCTGATCGGTGAGCGCCGCATTCACACGTCGTTTCTGCAGCGCATCCCGACGGCGACGCGCGCACATCGCCGATTGTTGCCGCTGATGCCGCGGGCGATCGAGTCGTTCGACTTCACGGGGTTCGATCTCGTGATCAGCGTGAGTCATGCGGTCGCGAAGGGCGTGCGCACGGCGCCCGGTCAGCCGCATCTCAACATCTGTTGTTCACCGATGCGCTACGCGTGGGATCTGCAGGAGCAGTATCTCGAGGAGTCGGGGCTCTCGCGCGGCGTGAAGGGCGTGGCGGCGCGGTTGCTGCTTTCGCGTTCGCGCGCGTGGGATAGAGCAACGGCGGGGCGAGCGACGGAGGTGTTGGCGATTTCGCGGTTCATCGCCGAGCGGATCGCGCGGGTGTGGGGGCGCGAGAGTGGGATTCTGTATCCGCCGGTGGCGACGGAGTATTTCACGCAGACGCCTGGGGAATTGGCGACCAGTAAGGCGAGCAGTGCGGCGAGCAGTGCGGCGGGCAGTGCGGCGGGCAGTTCGGCGAACACGCACGTGAACCCTGTCTCGGTGCGCGACCCGGACCTCTGGGTGACGGCGTCGCGGATGGTGCCGTATAAGCGGATCCCGCTGATCGTCGAGGCGTTCGCGCAAATGCCAACGCGTCGGCTCGTGGTGATCGGCGATGGACCGGAGATGCCGAAAGTGCGCGCGGCGGCGACGCCCAATGTCACGCTCCTGGGGCATCAACCGCGCGAGGCGTTGCGCGAGTGGCTGCGGAAGGCGCAGGGGTTTGTCTTTGCAGCCGAGGAGGATTTTGGGATTGCGCCGGTGGAGGCGATGGCATGCGGGA
>CAYUMN010000235.1:0-4414 GCA_964445835.1 uncultured Gemmatimonas sp. | reverse complement strand
TCGGATAGCGCTTGCCGAGCTCTGATTGGAAATCGTGCGCACAGATGGCCCTTAGAGCTCTAACACAACGCTTCCGCGCTTCCTTCCACTCTCCACGCGAGCGTGCGCCGCTGCGACCAAGTCCAGTGGCAGGCAGCAATCGATCAGCGGTGTGTACTGCCCCGTGGCCGCCATTGCCACGAGAGTGTTGAGATCATCCAGCCGCTCCGCAGCCGGGCCGACATACACTCGATGCTTCGTTGTGAGCTCCACCCAAGGCGCGTGCAGCATCTGCGGTAGAGTGGCCAGCACAAGCAGGAGCCTTCCACCTTCAGTGAGCGCCTCATGCACACGGGCGTAGGGTGCGTTCCCCACGGTGTCCACAATCACGTCATAGCGTACGCCTTCGGAAGCGAAGTCAGTGCTCGCGTAGTCCACGACGCGCGTGGCGCCGAGCTGCTGCATGCACTCGCGGTTGGCCGCGCTACACACCGCTGTCGCCTCGGCGCCTCGCGCGACGGCAATCTGCAACATCGCTGAGCCAACGGTTCCGGAGCCGCCGTTGATAAGGACTCGCTCACCCTCGCGTAGCCCGGCGCGCCGAAAGAAGTCGAGCGCGGTACTGCCGCCGAAAGCGAGGGCCGAGGCCTCACGATACGACAGCCGTTCTGGCTTCTTCACCACCCGTCCATCGGCTTTGATGCAGCAGTACTCGGCGTGCGCGCCAAGCTTGATTCCTGGGACGGCAATCACCGCGTCGCCAATGGCGACGTTGCGCACCTCTGCACCAACAGAGACGACATCGCCGGCGAGCTCGCCACCGAGAATCTGCTGGCGCGGAGCAGAGAGACCAAAGGCGAGGCGACTTAACAATCCGAATCCTCGCGGCACGCTCAGGCTGCGCATCCTCCAGTCCGCTGAGGAGACGGTGGTGGCGCGCACGCGAATGAGGATGTCGTTTGGGCCGGGTATCGGTCGTGGGACGTCCTCCACCTGTACCACGTCAGGCGGCCCATAGCGTCGGTATACCGCTGCCTTCATATGATTGCGTTCCACAGTGCTTACGGTCTGGATCTGCGGGTTCCCCACGCAAGCGCGGTGCTGAACCCGACGCGAATCGCGAAGAGGTCTGCCGCGGAGCGCTTGACGTCAACGTCTAACGAGCCGTCGGGATTGTCGGTGACGCCGCCCTCGGTGAGGTACTCGCGACGACCGTGTCCCTGGTATGCGACTCCGAAATCCAGTGAGGAGTGCTTGCTGATGGACATTCGGATTCCGCCGCCGCCGCTCCAGAAGAATCCGGCGTCGCCGAAGTTCTCGTCGGCGGCCACGAAATCGGGCAGGATGCCGCCGTTCAGCGCGCTGAGGGTCGCGAACCGGCTCACGCCAACGAGTCCGTGGCCGTAGAGCCGGAACGCTCCCAGCGGGATCGACCACTCGGGACCGACGCCGAGGGAGAGAATGTTGTTGCTGGTTATGACCTGCGCTTCGATGCGGCAACCAGGCGTGGCGCCGAGGCAAACCTGTGCACTCTCGGATCCATAGTTGAGCCATCCGGCTTGGAGCCGCAACGCGACGTTGCCGCGGCGGTCGAGTCGGAGCAGGAGATGCGCTTGCAGTCCGACAGCATTGTTGACCTGCTGCTTGAAATCACCGACGGGCTGACCGATGTCGAGTGCACCGCCGACGTGCCAGCGCCGAAGGGAGGTCGCGGAGTCAAGAGCGCTCTCAGGGGTCTCCTGAGCAGCCATGGCGGAGGAGAGCGTGAGCAGCCCAGCGAGGGCGGATGCGAGGTGGCGCATGGGATTCGTGTGCGGAAGTGGAGTAACCTTACAGCGTAAGTTATAGCATACACTGTAAGTTCTGCGAGGGCAAGGTGGCCGCTGGTTGCCTTACAGTGTCAGTCGGGGTGATCTTTTTCGTATGACCACGTCACGACGCACGCCACTGAGCCGCGATCGCATCCTGCGCGCCGGCATCCGGTTGGCAGACCGGCAGGGAATCGATGCCTTGTCCATGCGCCGGCTCGCGACGGCGCTACGAGTCGAGGCGATGTCGCTCTACAACCACGTCGCCAACAAGGATGAATTGCTCGACGGGATGGTGGATCTAGTCATTGGTGAGATCACCTTGCCCGTGCTCGGTGGCGACTGGAAGGCGACGATGCGTGCGCGTGCCCATTCGGCGCTCGTGGTGATGACGGCGCACCCGTGGGCGCCGATGCTCATCGTATCGCGAATCACCGTCGGCCCAAATCGGTTGGGCTACATCGACGCGACGCTTGGTGTGCTGCGTGAAGCCGGATTCTCGTGGGCCGAGACGGATCGCGCGTGGAACACCATGGACAACTACATCCTCGGCTACACGCTCCAACAGCAGAACTTCCCGGTGAGCCCCGACGAGTACGCCTCGGCGGCGGCGAGCTACCTGCCGATGATACCGGCTGATACGCTGCCCCACATGCACGAGATGAGTGCGCTCGTGGCCAATGGTTCGCACGACGGCCTGCCGGACTTCGCGTTTGGTCTCGCACTGATTCTCGACGGGCTTGAACGACTGCGAGGGCGGCGGTAGCTAACGCTAGTCTGCAAACTGCGCCCGTATCACCGGGCTTTTCAGCATACCCCAGAGAAGCTGGAGGTTTGTGCGAACGCTGCCAGCCTGCTGCTCTGCGAACGCCAGCAGTTCATCCAACGCGGCACGATCAAGGTATTGCCCGTTGAAGAACAGACCCGCGATCCTCCCGGTGTTGCGGATATCGGTGAGTGGATTGGCGTCGAGCAGAATCATGTCGGCGACCTTGCCCGCCTCGATGCTGCCGTAGTCCCGCGCCTTGCCGCTGAACAGCGCCGCGTCGATGGTGGCACTTCGCAGCGCGTCAGCGGGCGTCAGGCCCGCGCCTACGAGTTCGGCAAGTTCGTCGTGAATGGCAAACCCGGGGAACACGTAGGTGTCGCCGGCATCGGTTCCAGCCACTATCCGGACGCCAGCCGCGTGGGCCTGGCGCACGTTGTCCAGCGCAAGTCGATACAACTCCGCACTCACGTCGCGACCGGAGGCAAGCCGAGCATTCTCCGCCTCGCCATCGGCATCCGGTCCCCAGATGCCGGCCGTGATGATGAACGGGATGTAGCGCCGGCGCGAATCATCGCGGAACTCCCTGTTGCCGGCGAACGCACTCATGCGAAGCACCTGCAGTGTTGGTGTCCACCAGGTATTGGATGCCGCCATCGCTGCCATTAGATCCGCGCAGCGCTCGGGATCATGCTCGTCGATGAACCGGGCCCGCATCTCTATGGTGTACGCGGCCGCTGGATCCGGCAGTGCCCGGAACTCAGCGGCATCCCGGTAGCATTCGAACAAGAACAGTCGCGGATGCTCGATGCTCCTCTGGGCGGCGGCGAGTGCCTGTTCGAGCGAAACGCGCACCGGGAGATGCCCCGCGAACAAGAGCCCGTGCTTGGGCGCTTCCCTCGCGAGCGCCTCGTATGCCGCCACGGACAGATTGGTGTACGTCTTCAGGAGATCGACGCCATTGGCGGCGTGATATGCCACCAGTGCGCGGACTTCGTCCTCGTTTCGCGCCTTGAAGAATGCCGGCGCGGCGAGAGGCACCCCACCCTCGCCGTTGATGGCGTAGCTGCCGCGCTGGATGTATCGGGGCGCGAGGTGGCTGCGAGCACTCAGCCCGTTGCGCCAGCGTTCAATGTCTTCGGGGCAGGCAACGAAACTGTCCGGCAGGGATGTGCATCCCCACATCTCACGCACGCCCGTCACGCCGTTGGCAACAAACAGGGGATGGTTGTACTGCGGCGAGATCTTGAGTGAATGGACGTGCATGTCCCACAGGCCCGGGACCAGGAACTTGCCGCTGCCATCCACGACGACGAGACCGCTTTGCCCGCTTTCGGCAGTGCTCGCGCCGATGGATTCAATGCGCCCGCCGCGGATGACGACATCACGCGCGGGAACAATCTCCCCATTCACCACATCAACCAGGGCGACATTCCTGACAAGGAAATCTCCGGTGACGCCGGGACGCGGCATCGCGAGCAACGGCCAGTTCAACAACGCCACCAGCGCCCCAGCCATCACGATGACCAGCCCCGCGAGGATCGCCAGCAGCTTCTTGAGTTTGCCAGGCCGCGCGCGAATCAAACTCTGTTCATGATCGATCTCCATCTTCATCTCGCCACTACCTCCCCGCCTGCATCGGTGAATCCAGCCTCCGCATCAATCGATCGAGCCACACACTAGCATACGAGAGCTTACAATGTAAGTTTCAGCTTGGGGAGGCTTCTCGATACCCTCTAAATGAGCGCGGCGGGCGGAGAGGCGAGCAGGACGAGGGCAAGAGGCGCTTGGCGCACAGGTAACCTCGGGCAGTTGTCTGGGGTTGAAGGCGCGGAATTTATTGCGCTATGCCACCACTGCA
>CAYUMN010000234.1:442-4418 GCA_964445835.1 uncultured Gemmatimonas sp. | reverse complement strand
CACACGCTCTTCGCCGAAGGCCTCGTCCGCACCGGCGGGCTCGCGGCCTTCCTCCCAAGCCGGTGGGACACGGCAATGACGACGCCGACAACGTCGTCGAACCTGACGCGACGGTGTTCCTCGAGAACCGCGCTACTTGAAGAGTTCCGAGGGCAGTTTCGCATCACGCAAGAGCGCGGCGGCGCGCGTCACCACCGAGTCCGTGCGCACGAGCCGACGCTGCGCATAGGGGATGCCAAATCCCCGCCGCGCGATCTCGTTCCCCAACTGTCGGTCCACCAAGGCCGGCACCGCGGCCAAGCTCGTCGACGACACCCGCACGTTCATCTTCTGTAGTCGGGCGCGGACGCGCGCGCGCCATTCTGGGCGCACCAGAAAGAGCGAATCACGCACCGCACGTTCCGCCAACAGTGCACCGGCCTCGGCGCTCAGGGCCTCACGCCACCGCGGGACATCCGCCCCGAGCTCCGCAAAGAAGCGACGTTCCGCGGGATCCTGCGCGCTGTCTCCCGCCATCACGTCGGGGACGATGCCGCCGCCGCCGTAGACGGCGCGCCCCGCGGCCGTGCGAAACACCGGCCGCGCGGTGTCGGCATCGGGGAGCGGGACTTCATCCGGGAGCGGAACCTCCAGGCTGCGTCCGAGCGGGGTGAACCACCGCGCGTGCGTGAGCACGAGCGCGGCGCCGTTCGCCAGCGGATACACGGCCTGCGCACTGCCCTTCCCGAAGCTCACGCGCCCCATCACGAGCGCACGGTCATGATCCTGCAACGCGCCCGCGACGATCTCCGCCGCACTCGCGGTGCCGCTGTTCACGAGCACGGCGATCGGCATCCCGGCCCAGCGTTCGGGCGTCTCGTCGACGTAGGCCGCATTCGACTCCGGCGTCCGCCCCTTCGTCGTCACGATCCGCTGACCGGGCGAGAGAAAGAGATCCGCCACGCCAACGCCCTGCGCCAGCAGACCGCCCGGATTGCCGCGCAGGTCGAGGATCAATGCCCGCGCCCCACTGGCGCGCAACGAATCGACGGACTTCGTGAGTTCGACTTCGGTCGAATCGCTGAAGGTCGTCACCGCGAGGTAGCCGATCCCGTTGGGGAGCAACGTGGCGCGCGCCACCGCACTGACGCGGATGTCTGCGCGCTCAAGCGTGACGGGAATGCGCGTGGCCGCCCCGCGCTCAATCACAAGCTTCACAGAGGTACCAAGCGGCCCGCGAAGTTCGTTGCGTGCTTCTTCGACCGTCCAGCCCTGCATCGAGCGACCATCGAGCTCTACGAGGCGATCGCCCGTCTGAAGTCCCGCGCGTTCCGCGGGAGAGCCGGGACGCGGCTGCGCGACCGTGATCCAGCCATCGCGCACGTCCACCTGGAGTCCCACCCCGCGGTACGAGTTCGACGTGGCCTGGCGCAAGCGCTCGAGGCGATCCGGCGTGAGGTACGCCGAGTGGGGATCGCCGAGTTCGGCGATCAATCCTTGGATCGCCGCTTCCCAGAGCTTGTCCTCGGGGACTTCATCCACGAAGCGTTCGCGCACACTCTGCATCACGGTGTCGAGCAGCCGGACGCCCTCGAGCGAACGGCGCTGCTCGCCATTCACGGCGCGCGCAATCAGCCAGCCGCCGGCGAGGAGTCCGAGCCCAATCAGCGCGGCGGGTGGCAGCAGGCGAAAGCGACTCACGCGTGCGCCTCGGCCGGCGTGAGGAGTGCCGGGAGATGTTCCTGCAGCGCGGACATCACGCGCGAGGTCACCACGTCGACCTCGCCAATGGCATCGACCGCAACGATCGGCCCGCACTCTGGATGCTCCTGTTGCCACGCGGAGGTGGCGAAGCGATCAAAGGCCGCCGCGACGCGCTCATGGAAATCGCGCGACGCGCGCTCGATGCGGTCCGCATCACTCCGCGCCTGGGCGCGCGAGAGCCCTTCGCCCACGGACACGCGGAGCAGGAGCGTGAGATCGGGCGCGAGTCCCATGCACGCGAGTTGATTCGCCGCGCGGATATCCGACTCCGCGAGGCCGCGACCATGAATCTGATACGCGTAGGTGGAAAGCAGAAAGCGATCGAGCAATACGTGCGTGCCGGCCTCAAGCGCCGGCCGCACCATCGTCTCCACGAGCTGCGCGCGCGACGCCACGAAGAGTGCGGCCTCCGCGCCCGCCGCCAGCGGCTGCTCGCTGTGGAGGAGGATATCGCGAATACGATCCCCGACCGCCGTGCCTCCCGGCTCGCGAAACACGACGTGCGGCACCGAGTGAATGCGCATGTGCGCGGCGAGGCGCTGGAGCTGGGTGGTCTTCCCCGCTCCCTCGCCTCCCTCGAACACGAGTAGCCGCCCGCGCATCGCTCGGCTCAGCCGAGCGTGATGATCGAACTGGTCGCGCCCTTCTTGATGCCGTCAAGCATCCACTGATTCACCTGCATCATCACTTTGTCGAAGTTCTCGTTCGCGGAGATGAAGCGCTGATACAGCGAGTTGCCCTGCACGACCTGCAACAGCTGGTCGAGCTCCTGTTCCATCTCCGGGGTCGGCTGCTCCCCCGCCTGCATCATCTCCTGGGCCTGCACGCGGAGCTGTTCCATACGCTGCAGCGAGATCATCACCGCCTTGTCCTCGTTGAGCGATTCGTTCGCGCGCTTGACGGCCTGATATTCGGCGCTCTGGCCGATCATCCGTCCCAACTCCACTGCCTTCTCGTTCAGCATCACCACTCCTGTCGTCGGGCCACCACCATTCTGGGGCGGCCGGTCAAGTCAAGTCGTTGTTCCACGTCCGCAAAACGTCCGTCCGCCGCCACGATCTCGGCGGCGAGGTCCGCGCGACGGGCATCCACTTCGAGTGCGAGCAATCCACCACCAACCAACACCTCCGCCGCCTGCGGCACCAGCGCGCGAATGGCCGCCATCCCATTGTCATCGGCGAAGAGCGCGAGGTGGGGCTCCCAGTCGTGCACCAAGGCCGGGAGTTCGCGCGCTTCCGCCCGCGAAATATAGGGGGGGTTCGATACCACCACCTCTACTTTTCGCCCGGATCTCAGCACCGGTGCGAGCAGATCGCCGAGCGCGAAGGAGACCCGTGCGCGACGGTCCTCCGGAATCGACTCGAGATTGGTGCGCGCGACCTCCAGCGCATCCGCCGAGAGGTCAATCGCGATGACCTCATCGAAGCCCCCTTCCGCGGCCAGACTCAGCGCGATGGCGCCCGAGCCCGTCCCCACATCTACGGCAGTCCCCTTCCCACCGCGCTGGGCGGCGATCACGAGGTCCACCAGGAGTTCGGTCTCTGGACGAGGGATCAGCACCCGGCGGTCGACTCGCAGCGTGAGGTGCCGGAAGCCGGCGCGCCCAATGGCGTACTGCATCGGCATCCCCTCGGCGAGGCGCGCCGCGGCGGCGCGAATGGCCTCTTCTGCTTCGGGCGTGAGCGTGCGCTGCTGATTGGCCGAGGGCCAGAACCGGGGCTGCTCCAGCACACCAGCGATCAGATCGCGCGCCACTGCACGGGCCGGCGGCACCCCCGGCTTGGCCAGCGCCGCGGCGAGTTCGTCCAGCAGGTCCCCGATTGTGCGCGCGTCCATCACTTCACCGGTACGATCGAAACGTGCGCCCGCGTGCGGTCAACGCGATCACGTCGCCCGTGAGCCGATTCGTGATGCGCACGTCAGCCGCCGTCCCCGGCGAGGCGCTCCTCGATATCCGCGAGGTGCAGCGCATCCATCAGCGGCTCGAGATTCCCATCCATCACCCCAGAGAGATCATGCGTCGTGTAGCCGATGCGATGATCGGTGACGCGGCTCTGCGGATAGTTATAGGTGCGGATCTTCGCCGAGCGATCGCCCGTGGACACCTGACTTTTTCGCATGCGCGAACGCTCGGCCTCCGCTTCCGCGACCTTGAGGTCGAGCAGTCGCGAGCGCAGGACTTCCATGGCCTTCAGCTTGTTCTGCAGCTGCGACTTCTGGTCCTGCTGCGACA
>CAYUMN010000234.1:0-432 GCA_964445835.1 uncultured Gemmatimonas sp. | reverse complement strand
CGACCAATCCGGTCGGAATGTGCGTGATGCGCACGGCAGAATCCGTCGTATTCACGCTCTGCCCGCCGGGGCCGGAGGCGCGGAACACGTCGATCCGGAGGTCCTTGTCCTCAATTCTGAGATCCAGCTCTTCGGCCTCCGGCAACACGGCGACCGTGGCGGCCGAGGTATGGATGCGACCGGCCGATTCGGTGGCGGGGACGCGCTGCACACGATGCACGCCCGACTCGAACCGGAGCGCGCCGAAGGCCTGGGTTCCAGAGATCTTGAGAATCGCTTCTTTGATACCGCCGAGGGTGGCGTCGCCCAGCGAGATGATTTCGATCTTCCAGCCGCCATGGCGCTCGATGTAGCGCGTGTACATGCGATACAGATCGGCGGCGAAGAGGGCGGCTTCGTCGCCGATCTGTATCGCATGTACACGCGCTACAT
>CAYUMN010000233.1:0-4499 GCA_964445835.1 uncultured Gemmatimonas sp. | reverse complement strand
CGAGCTTGCCATGCAGTGACACGCGGCGATGCGGGGCAGTTGAGCCTCTAACTGCCGATGGAGGCTGGAGGTCAAAGGCGGCCTCGGTAGGCTGCACGGCAGCGTCCAGTGCTCCGGCGGGCGCGCATGCAAGTCGGGCCCGGCGACGGTGATTCCGAGGGGGAACACGAAGCCTGCGGCAATCAGGAGGGGAGAACACATCGGACATTCATGCGTGAGTCCTCAGGCGCCGGCCGCCCCAGTGCGCAGCCGTGCGCTGAAGGAGTTGCACGAGCACTGTTTCGAGATCTTCAAGGAGCCGACGACCGGTGAGGGAGTCCATGCCCACATCCTCTCCTGCGGAACCTCGGCAGGCGGCGTGTTGCACCGCTGCGCCTCGCGCTTGAAGGACTCGTCAAACGGTGCGTCACGCATGAGGCCCACCCCCCTGCGAAGTCCGACAACTGGTCGCGTAGCCGAGCCCGAGCTCGGGACACCTGCGCTTTGGAGGTGCCAGGCTGAATGCCCAGCGCCGTTCCAGTCTCTTCGTGCGTGAATCCTGCGACATCGGGCATCACGAACACCTCTTCCAGTTCATCGCCGCCAATCTCTCGGCCATGAATGCGCTGCACTTTCTTGAGCCCGCTAATGAGTTGGGCGTCTGTCACGGGGTGGGGTCTGCGCGGTCCGGACTTGTGAACACCCTAGAGACAGCGGGAGGCGCCAGAGGGTTGCGTGGGCTACAGCACCCGGCCCTTGAGGGCCATCAGCAACGCGCGCACCTGGGCCGGCGACGCCGCACGGGAGGGGCTGAGCTCGAGGGTGCGGATCAGGGTGTAACGCTTGGTGAGCGGGAAGTATGGGGGGCGCCGCGCCGCGCTCTGGCAACGGTCGGGCGTACCGGCATAGCGGTAGCCGGTACGCGTGAATGAGAAGGGCCCCAATGTGAAGGGCGCTGAGAGGGGGCGGAAGTCCCGCATGACCATCGCCCCGGTAATGGCGAAGCAACCGCCCGGAGCGCGAGCGATTTCCGAGGCGTCCCCCAAGGGGCACGGGAGGAACTTGTACGAGAACAGCGGACCGACAATATGGCTGTTGTCCGCGACGCCGACGCTCCCCTGCAGACTCATCAGGTTGGCCTGCACGGTGAACTGCTTTTCCGAACCGAGGTGGTAGGTCGTGTTGGACCAATGCGTCGCGTACCGCAGGCGCGTGATGGGACTGTTGGCCACCAGCACATCCGCCACGGCGACGAGCCCCAGTTGATCACGGCAGGCTTCAATGCTCGGATCGTTCGGGTCCACCGAGTAGCGGAGTGCGTCCACGATGGTGATTCGCGACGAACTGAAGAGGGTGACGTTCCCCGCGACGGTACCGCTCACGAAGGAGTGTCCGGTCACGCGCACCACACCGCGCGACTTTGTATTCGCCGCGCTCTGCGTCGGCCAGAGATACGGTACCTCCGTGGCATTCCGGACGGTGGCGGAGACCGTTGCCGCCGAGCCGGAGAAGGTGCGCCATGTCCCGAGGGTCGTGAGCGTACCGGCGCTACAGGTGGGCGAGATCGGCGGCGAGTTGTTCGAAGCTATCTCCACGAAGGCGCAGGTGCGCACGCGTGGAGTGAACGTGGTGTCCATACCGCCGTAGCGCTGTGACGCGCTCCGGCCCCACTCGACGGAATCCGCCGCCGTTCCAGCCAGCGTGAAGGCCGTCGTCGAAAAACGCTCGGCCGGCATCAGGAATGGACTCCCAGCCGGATGGCAACGCGCCGTCGGTAGCGTCAGGATCTCGTACACCGCCCTCAGACTGTAATCTCGCATTCGATTACGGATACCGTTCGTCGTCGCGGGGTACACACCCCCTGGAGTAATGCGAGAGAGCGCCCACGCCGCGCGGTGCGTCGAGACCGGAATGAACTCCCACCGACTCACCGTTGGAATCCAGTACGCAACGCCGCACTGATTCTGAATGATCGCGCTGTCCCACGCAAAGAAGTCCGGGACCTGCGCACCAAGGCGCGCGGTGTCGCCAATCGAGAGATCAAACACCTTAAGAAATCCCTCACCCTCCTGCACGGTGCCGTCGGCGTTGGCGTCCACGGCCACGAATTCGATGCGGGTCCCGTTGGGCGCCGCCACAGAAGTGATGGCGAGATTCGCCGTGTCACCGAGGGCGATGGTCCTCGCGTACGTGGAATCCGCAGGGTACTGAATCCGCGAGACGGTCGCCGTATCGGTGCGGTAGGTCGCGGCACCCGTGAACCCCGTCCGCGTGGTCACCGAGTCCGCGAACACCGGCGCATCGGCGCTCCGCCAGGTCTCGTTGGTGTGCACCGGCCCGTGCACCGTCCCGGGGCCGAAGGTCAACGAGGAGGAAAAGCGATCGGCGAAGATCGCGTAGCGCGAGAAACTCTCCCGCCGAAGGTCCATGCGTAGCACCAGCCTCACGCCGGTGGCATCGTAGGCCTGCGCAATCAGGCTCACGTAGGGCAACTGCCGCCCGGTGGTGTCGCCAGTGACCGAGCCGTACACGTTCACGGAAACTCCAGGAACCACCGCGTTGCTTGCGTCTCGCACCTGAAAGCCAGACGCGAGCGCCTTGAAGCCGGTGTCGGGAATGACCAGCATCGTGTCTCGGATCATGCGGCCGCGAACGGTCTCGAGTGCCGCCTCGGCGGCCAATCGGTAGAGTCGCTCCTTGTCGTAGAACCGCGAGAGCAGTCCCGCACTGGAGGACATAAAGATCGCCGCCACGGCCAGCGCCGCGACGGCCAGCGTCATGAGGAGCACGAGAATAAGGGCAGAGCCCCGCCGCGCGCGCATCATGGCGTCACCGTGATCGCGGCGGTCGCACCCGACGAGGCAACGCCTCCGCAGGAGATCGCGCGCACGCGGTACGTCATGGCGCCATTGTCGCGCGGCCGTGCGGTGTCGAAGCGATACGTCGCCACCGCCGTCGCCGGCACCGCGGCGATGGTTCGCCACACGCCCCCGAACTGCCGATCAATCGCGTAGCGGCGCACCGTCCCCGCCGCGACATCCGCAGTGGAGGCTGTCCACGCGAGACGCACGCTCCATTTGTTCGTCGAGTCGGCATTCGTGTTGGTGGCGAACTGTCCCGTGGCCGAGAGCCCCGTCGCGGCCGCCGGCGTCGCCGCACAGGCACTCGATGCAGTACGGAACGGCTGGAGATTGACGCGCCAATTCACGGTCCGAATCACATCCACACCCTCAATACGATTCCGGAAGAATCCCGACGAGCGAATGCCGACAGTCCGGATCCCCGCGATAGAAGTCGAGTCCCAGTACAAGGGCAGTCCCGACGTGATGCGCTGCGCCGTGTCAGCGACCGTGCGGAAGTACGAAAAGAAGCTCGAGTCCGCTGGCACGTGGATCCCGCGCACGACGATTGTCGAGTCGCGTGCGTTGACGCGTCGATACAGGACGTACACGTCCGTGCGACCCGAGATGGTGTCGGGTCGCAGGAAGTAGCTGATCGTCTCTACCTTGCTCAGTCCGGCTGCGGGATCCGCGTAGTCCACCGTGGGATAAGTGCGACTGGTCAGCGGGATCACCGCCGCGTTCGCCACGCGCCAAGCTTCCGTCAGCGTACTGGGCGCGCCGCTCTCCACCTCCTCCGCGCTCGCATCGGTGGTGTCGGCCGCCAGCAGGTTTGCGCTGAAGGCGATACCCATCGGTCCCGCATAGACGAGCATCGGCTGATTGCCGACCTGCGTCGCTTGACTCAACTCACGATCGATCGCCCGCTGCGCGTAGCGCGCCAGTTGCTCCGCATCCATGCGGCCCGCGTTCGCGCCGAGGGCCCGCGACTGCGCGCGCACGAAGGGGAGCGTGATCGCAAAGACCGCGAGCGTCAGCGTCACCGCCACGAGCAACTCGACGATACTGAACCCGCGCCGAAGACGCGGGCGCCGGACGCCGGTCATTGCCGCACGAGGATGGCGGTCTTGGTCATCGGCGACTTCAGCACGGCGGCGTTCACCGTGACCGTGACGGTCACGTAGTCGAGCGTATCCGTGGTCGTGCGAACAGCCTTTGTCGTGCGGGTGTAGCCCGCGTAGCCAGACATCGAGGGATTCGCGCTTGAGGAGGCACTGGTCTCGCTCGTCCCGTTGTACGTCGTGACGAGCGTGATGAACTTCGTGTGCCCCCGCATGACCTGCACCCGCCCCGCCGCCAGATCACTCGCAATCGCGAGATTCGCCGCATTCCGCGTTGCCCGTGAAAACTCGTGCCCAAAGCGCGACAACGCGAGCATCACCCCGGACAGGATGACGAGCGCGAACAGAACCTCAATGATCGTCATTCCGCGACGAAGGGAGAGCTGGGGGCGGGGCATTGGGGAAATCTATAGTCGAAAATGGGCTCCTCATCAGACGCCCCGCCCCCCCCTCGCCGTCACATCGTGATATTGCCATTTCTCCGCGCACCTGCGATATCCAATGGCATGGCCACCCTCGCCGCGATGCTCACCGACCCCAAAGCGCTCCAGCGCCTGGC
>CAYUMN010000232.1:823-4525 GCA_964445835.1 uncultured Gemmatimonas sp. | reverse complement strand
CGGCGAGCACAGGCGCGGCGAGCACAGGCGCGGCGAGCGAGCATCGGGATCGGATGGGGAGAGTGCGGGAGTCGCGGGCTGGGAACCGCGTGGACTGGCGCGGCTTTCGTATTATATTGCGCTGGTCGTGAGGGGCGTTAGCTCAGCTGGGAGAGCACCTGCTTTGCAAGCAGGGGGTCATCGGTTCGATCCC
The DNA here is from genome assembly GCA_964445835.1 of uncultured Gemmatimonas sp. GTDB lineage: Bacteria > Gemmatimonadota > Gemmatimonadetes > Gemmatimonadales > Gemmatimonadaceae > Pseudogemmatithrix. The sequence goes on along the minus strand of CAYUMN010000232.1, from coordinate 4,332 downwards.
GATACGCTCCATCATCCTGCGTTCCACTTCGGTCGTACCTCGGGTCGCCGCGGCAGTCGCCGCGGCGACCTTTCCTTGCCACCTCCCATTTCCTCATGGCCCTCACCGTTCCGGCGGTCGGCTCGGCAGCCCCCGACCTCACGCTCGACACCACGAGCGGGTTTCCCGTCACGCTGTCGTCCTTCAAGGGGAAGCGGCACGTCCTGCTCGCCTTTTTCCCGCTCGCATTCACCTCCGTCTGCACCACCGAGCTCTGCGCCTTCACCGAGGACTACTCGGCGTTTGCGAACAAGGACGTGACGGTGATTCCGATCAGCGTGGATGCGGTCCCATCGCTGAAGGAGTACAAGGCCAAGTACGGCATGCGCGTCGAACTCGCGTCCGACTTCAAGCGCCGGGCGTCGACGGCCTACGGGACGCTCATGGAGCACACCTTTTTTTCGAATCGCGCGTACTTCCTGATCGACAAGGCGGGCATCGTGCGGTGGGCGGTCGTCGAGGATTCGCCGGGGCATCGGCGTGAGAACGCGGAGATCCTCGCGGAGATCGCGAAGCTGTAGGGGCGGCGCGGAAGGGTCGCATCGCCGAACGGCACAACGGGAGGGGGGGCCTCAGGGCCTCGCGCTCCCGTGGGTTGTTCGCGTCGGCCGGGTTCCCTTGTCCCCCCTCCAGGCGAGGCGTACCTTCCGGCTCTCTCCTCTTCTGCCCCGGTGCCGCTGTCCTCTCTCACTGATATCACCCCCGAAGGGCGCGCGACCCGTGCCCTGACTGCCCTCGCGGGGATCAGCGCGGAGCTGGCCTCGGCGCGTGCGCTGGAGAGCACGCTGGAGCGGGCTCTGACGACGCTGCGGGGCTTTCTTGGGGCGGCCGAAGTGTCGCTCTGGCTGCATGTCCCGACCGGCCTGACACGCGGATGGGGATCCGGGCACGAGTCGACGACGGCCACTGAAGTGCGCGACGCGCTGCGTCTCGGAGATGGGCTGGCGGTGGTGCGCGACCTCGAGGTCGCCCCAATCATCCTCGGCGATCGTCGGGTCGGCGCGCTGGTGGTGCGGCTCCTCCGGCCGCTCGACGATGAGGAGCGCATGCTGCTTGCGACGCTGGCCAATCTGCTCGCGCCGGAACTCGCGCAGGCAGAGCGCTCGCGGCAACTCGAGGTCGAGGTCGCGGCGCGCACGGCGGAGATTGAGCGCGGTCGCCGCTTCACGGAAAAGATCATCGACTCGCTACCGCTCGGGTTGTACGTGATCGACCGCGAGTACCGCATTCAGAGCTGGAATCGCAAGCGGGAGACGGGCATGCAGGGCGTGTCGCGTGAGGAAGCGATCGGGCGCACGATCTTCGAGATCCTGCACCGGCAACCGGCGGACATGCTTCGTCGCGAGTTCGATGATGTGTTCTCAACGGGGCGCATGCAGGAGTACCACATGGAGTCGGTGGCCTCGGGCGAGGCGCGTACCTATCGCATCACGAAGATCCCGATGCGCCTCGGCGATGGCCCCGTGAGTCATGTGATCACGATCGGTGAGGACGTCACCGACTGGAAGGAAGCGCAGGAGCGCTTCTCGCAGTCAGAGAAGCTCGCGGCCATCGGGCAGCTCGCGGCCGGCGTGATGCACGAGATCAACAACCCGCTGGCGACGATCGGCGCGTGTGCGGAGTCGCTCGGGTATCGGATCGAGGACCTCGTGAAGAGCGGCGTGACGATCGCCCCGGAGACGCATGACTTCCTCGAGATCATCGACAAGGAAGTGGTGCGCTGCAAGCAGATCGTCGATGGACTCCTCGACTTCAGTCGACCGAAGCAGGCCCGGAAGGAACGCGTGGATCTCAACGACGTCGTGGAACGCACGCTGTTTCTGCTGAAGCATCACGTGCGCTTCAAGAAGCTCGAGGTGCAGACGACGCTCGATCCCGCGCTCGGGCGCATTCCCCAGGCGAACGCCGAGCAGCTGGTGCAGGTGCTGATGGCGTTGTTGATCAATGCGATGGATGCCATGGGCGAACGCGGGACGGTGCAGATCGTCACGAAACGTGGGCCTGACGCGCCACGCGGCGCGATCCTCGAGGTGATCGACACGGGGCATGGTATCTCCCGCACCGAGTTCGCCAAGATCTTCGAGCCGTTCTACACGACGAAGGAGCAGGGGCAGGGGACCGGGCTCGGGCTTTCGATCTGCTACGGCATCGTGCAGGAGAATGGCGGATCGATCGAGGTCGAGTCGGCGCTCGGGCACGGCAGTACCTTCCGCGTCACGCTCCCCGTGGTGGCCACATGAGGATGGCGTCATGAGGATGGCGTCATGAGGATGACGTCATGAGGATGACGTCATGAGGATGACGTCATGAAGGTCCTGGTGATCGAGGACGATCCGACGGTGGGGCAGTTCGTGAAGCGCGGACTCGAGGAGGCGCGCTACACGGTCGATCTGGTGGCCGATGGAGAGGAAGGCGAGGCACTCGCCAAGTCACAGCCATACGATCTCGTCGTGCTCGACCTGCGTCTCCCGGGTCGCTCGGGCCAACAGGTGTTGCGCAATCTGCGGGCGCGCGGCTTTGAGAAGCCGGTGCTCGTTCTCACGGCCCAGGACGCGGTCGACGCCAAGGTCGAGACGCTCCGCGCCGGGGCGGATGACTACGTGACGAAGCCCTTCGCCTTTGAGGAACTCCTGGCGCGCGTCGAAGCCCTGGCGCGGCGTCCGCGCGCGATCGTCTCGCCCCGCATCACCGTCGCCGATCTCGAGGTCGATCTGGACGCCCGCGACGTGAAGCGCGCCGGGCAGTCGATTGAGCTGACGCCGAAGGAGTTCCTCGTGCTCGAGTATCTCGCGCGGCATGCCGGGCGGGTCTTGAGCCGCACGCTGATCACGGAATACGCGTGGGGCTATCACTTCGATCCCGGGACGAACATCGTGGACGTGGTCATCAACCATCTCCGCAAGAAGATCGATGCGCCGCACGAGAAGAAGTTGATCGCGACGGTGCGCGGCGTCGGGTACGTCCTCAAAGGCTGACGCGTGACGACGATCCGCGCGCGCCTCACGAGCTCGTATGTGCTGGCCTTGGCCGGAACGCTCGCGGTGTTCAGCGCGGTGCTCTGGTCGGCCGCGCAGACCGAGGCGACGCGCTCGCTGCAGCGCCGCGCCGATTCCGTGGCCGACGTCGCCTCGGTCATCCTCCAGCAAAGCCCGGCCGGCATCTCTGTGCTGATCACGACGGATTCGCTCGTGGGGCAACAGCTGGAGCCTGGCGTCCGCCGCGTCCTCGATGCCTTACCCGGCTTCCTGATGATCGCCGACTCCACGCGGGTGCTCTATTTCAACGTGGCCGCGCAGGCGCTGGTCGGGCGCGACCGCGACCGGCTCGTGGGGGCCGTGTTCCGCCGCACGCGCGAGCAGCCCGCCGCCGTCGTGCGCATGGACTCGACCGCGAACGTCTTCATCGTCACGCACTTCGAGTCGCCGTCGGGGCGCGTCCCCGCGCTCCGGGTGATCGCCGGGGAGTCGGTC
>CAYUMN010000232.1:0-813 GCA_964445835.1 uncultured Gemmatimonas sp. | reverse complement strand
GGCTTGAGTTTCACGGAAGGCGATCTCTTCGCGCCCATCATCGTGACGCTGCCGGTCATCATCCTGCTCTCGTCCGTGATTGCGTGGTTGGTCGCGGGGAGCGCCCTCACGCCGGTGGAACGACTCATCTCGGATCTCGAGGCCATCCAGGATGGGCGCTCCCTGCATCGCCGCCTGCCGGTGGAATCCGACGAGAACGAGATTGACCGTCTCTCGCACACCATCAACGCCATGATGGCCCGCCTCGAGACCTCATTCGCCGGGTTGCGCCGCTTCACGGCGGACGCGAGTCATGAGTTGAAGACGCCGCTCACCGTGCTCCGCGCGGATATTGAGCGCGTGATGTCGTCGCCCGACGTCGCCGATGATCAGCTGCCGCCGCTCGAAGAGGCCCTGGCGGAGACGGCGCGGATGGCCGATCTCGTGGAGTCGCTCCTCACGCTCGCGCGCGCGGACGAAGGGCGATTCGACATTCACCGCGAGCGCATCGCGCTCGACGCGCTGGTGCACGATATCGCCGAAACGGCGACCATTCTGGGCGAGGAAGCAGGGGTGAATGTCGTGATCGAGCGCGTCGATGCCCAGCCCTTCGATGGCGATCCGGTCCGCCTGCGGCAGCTCTTTCTGAACCTCGTGACGAATGCGGTGAAGTACACCCCGCGCGGCGGCACGGTGAGGATCGCGCTCGAGGATCGCGACGACCACGCCGCGTTCGTGGTGCGGGACACGGGGGTCGGCATCGCGGCGGCAGACCTCCCTTACATTTTTGACCGCTTCTGGCGGGCCGACCGCGCGCGGTCGGCCCGCCAGAAG
>CAYUMN010000231.1:0-4609 GCA_964445835.1 uncultured Gemmatimonas sp. | reverse complement strand
TCAGGTAATCACCGAGCACGACGGCGCCGATGTTGTCCTCTTCGAGGTTCAGCGCGAGGGCGGTGATGTTCTCGCCGGTCTCGGAGGACTTGATCTCGAGCATCTCGCCGGCCATCGCCTTCTGGAGGCCGTAGATGCGGGCGATCCCGTCTTTTACTTCGAGGACAGAACCGACTTCTTCGACGTCGAGATTGTTGAGGTCAGCCGCCTCGATCTCGCGGAGAAGGATGTCCTTGATCTCGCCCGGGCGCAGCGCCGTCTGGGAAGCCATATCGGTCTAGAGGAAGAGCGTGGGAGAAGCAGAGATTGGAGGCATCGCGAAGCAGTGAGGCGACGCGGTTGTGGTCCAGCTTGTGAAAATAATCACAAACAGGGGATTCCCGCAACGTCCAGCCCGCAGAACGCTCACCCGCGCGACCGCCCCCGTCCCTGCCGTACAAACCGGTCCATCAGATCGACCGGCCGCAACCGCGCCAGCGACGAACTCTTCACGCCAAACAGCCGCTGACAGGTCGCCGAGAGGTGCGAGGCCGACGCGAACTCAAGCACCCGGGCGATATCCGGCAAATCATACCCCGGATTCTTCGCCAACTCTGCCGCCGCCATCAGGCGCACGAGATCGATCACGCGCTTCAAATTCGGCGCCCCATCGGCCGAAAAACGGCGGCTCAGATGCTCGCGCGTCAGGCCGATCGACGCGGCGATCGCCTCCGTGCGCACCGGACGTCCCCCCTGCGCGACGACGCGGCGCCAGGCCTCGAGCTGCATCGGCGTGGTCAGCCCCAGCCTCTGCTCCGCGCCCTGGAGCGCCGTCGCGAACCGCACCGTGAAGCTCTGCGGCACAATCAACTCGCGGATGACCTCATCCTCGACGCCTTCGGCCAGGCAGTCGGCGAATTCCAAGGTGCAGGCGCGGGCGAGCGATGCGAGTTCGTTCGGACGCAAGGCCGTGAATCCGAGGAAGGGAATGCTCGGGAATTCGCGCGCCACCGCGGCCACGCGCCACGTGTCGTCACTCGGCTGCCCGAGATCGACGATCACGGCATCGACGAACGTCGTGTGCAGCGCCGTCAAGAGGTCGTCCCGGGAGCGCACGAGCGTCAGCCGCCCCCGTCGGCGCGGTATGGCGCGCTTCAGGGTCTCACGCGTGCGGTCACGGACGCTGTACGCGAGCACCGACGGGAGGGCTAAGGGCCCGAGTACGCGCTCCGGCACGATCAGCTCGCGGGAACGGGATCGCCGGAGGCGGAACCCTGGAGGAGTGCGTGGGCCTGCGCCAGTACGGCGCGGGCATTGTCGTAGGCAATCATCTTGGTGGCCTGCTCATACGAGGCCCATCGGCAGGCGGTGATCCCTTCGGCCGACTGCGGCGTCGTGCGCCGTTGGTCGGTCTCCATCAGGAAGAAATGACAGACTTTATGGATCTGGCGCCCACGAAAACGAAAGGTCCAGTCGATCGTTTCGACCGCGGCCCGGAGTTCGAGACCGCCGAGCCCTGTTTCTTCACTCACTTCACGCACGGCAGCAGCGGCGGGCGCTTCGCCCTCTTCGAGATGCCCCTTGGGAAAGCCCCAATTGCGATACGGGTCGCGAATGAGGAGAAAGAACGTGCGCTCCCCGTCTCGGCGGAACACGATCCCGCCGGCGGAGACCTCTTCGCGGGGCTTCTTCCGCCGGCTCACGGCGTGAGCACGCCCGTGAGATCCGGAGCCGCGCGCCCCTCGATGAATTGCCGCACGATGGGGTCGGACGTGTGCTTGATCTCGTCGACGGTCCCGACTTGGCGCACCGTGCCCTCGTACAGCATCGCGATGCGGGTGCCCACGGTGTAGGCGCTCCGCATGTCGTGCGTGATCACGATGCCGGTCACGCCGAGCTGCTTCTGCATGCGCACCATGAGGTTATCGATGATCGCGCTCGTGACGGGATCGAGGCCGGTGGTGGGCTCATCGTAGAGCAGGTACTTCGGACGCAACGCGACCGACCGCGCGATGCCGACGCGCTTGCGCATGCCGCCGGAGAGCTCCGAGGGCAGACGCGTACCCACGTCGGCGTCGAGATCGACCAGGTCGAGCGCCTCGCGCACCCGCTCCGTGATCTCACTCTCGGAGAGCAGCCCCTGCTTGCGCAGCCCCATCGCGACATTGTCGGCGATGGTGAGGGAGTCAAAGAGCGCGGCGAACTGGAAGACATAGCCGATCTTCGCGCGGAGCTTGTACAGCTCCGGACGCGTGAGCTTGTTGACATCGACGCCATCGACGAAGACGCGCCCCGCATCGGGCTCCAAGAGGCCGACGATGTGCTTGATGGCCACGGATTTCCCGGTCCCGGAGAAGCCGATGATGACCATGGTCTCGCCCTCTTTGACTTCGAGGGAGAACCCGCGGAGGACTTCGTTGTCGCCGAAGGCTTTGAAGATGTCGTCGAAGACGATCACTTAGGCGCGGATGAAGGCGGGAGGAGAGCGGCTGCATGGGAATATGGGGCGGGACACCGCCGTCCGCACCCATGGCATCACAAATTGTGGAGCGAAGCCGCGCTCCCGCCCCCGACCCGACGTTCGGGAACGACGAAGGGCGGCCCGAACGGGCCGCCCTCCATTGTCGTTCAGCCTTCGTCCTGAATTCAGGCGGCGAACGACCCCAGCGCGCGGCCCACATCCCCTTCGCGCAGCCGCTTCAGCGCCCGATCGCGGAGCTGACGGACGCGCTCGCGGGTGACGCCGAGCATGGAGCCGATCTCCTCGAGCGTGTGCTCGCGACCGCCCTCGAGCCCGAAGTACAGGCGGAGGACCTTCGCGTCACGCGGCGGGAGGGTGTTGAGCGCCTGCTCGATTTCGTCGTTGAGGAAGCGATTCATCGCCTCTTCCTCGGTGTCCGGCATTTCGTCGGCCACGAAGCGCTCGATCAGCGAGCGGTCGCCTTCCGGATCCATGGGCGCATCGAGACGGACGTCCCCCGTGTTCAGTGCAGCCAGTGACTGCACGACGTCGACCGACAGCCCCGTCAACTGGGCCAGCTCTTCCGGACTCGGCTCACGGCGGAGCTTCTGCCGGAGGATCTCCGACGCCTTGATGATGCGCGAGAGATCCGCGGTGCGGTTCAGCGGCACGCGCACCGTCCGCCCCTGCCGCGCGAGGGACGAGAGGATGGCCTGCCGAATCCACCAGACCGCGTAGGAGATGAACTTCACGCCCTGGTCGGGATCGAACTTTCGCGCGGCCGTGAGCAGGCCGACGTTGCCTTCACCGATCAGATCGATCAGCGGCAAACCACGGTTCTGGTATTTCTTGGCAACAGAGATGACGAAGCGAAGGTTTCGCTTCACCAGTTCCTGAAGAGCATCAGGGTCCCCGGCACGGATCTTTCGCGCCAATTCGATCTCTTCCGTTCCCTTGAGCAGCGGATAGGTGCTGACCTCATAGAGATATTGATCGAGGATGTCGCGTTCGGGCTCCGTCGGGGCGATCCCCGCAGGCGTCGCCTTGCGGCGCCGGCGCTTCACGTCTGCCATGTATGGAAAAACCTCAGTCGGAACTCGCGAATTGGAAGCGTGTGTCGGGGGCGCGAGCAATCCCGACCCACGAGAGCGCCACGATCGGCAGTGAGTCGCAGCATCAGTGGTAATGCAAGCCGGCAACGGTACATTCAGCCATACGCGCGACAGCGCGAGATGGTTGCCTTACTGGATTCCCTGCGCCACGCAGCTCGCATGGCGTAAGCCTCGTAATGTATGCGATTTCAGGGAATTCGCCAGTGATTACCTTGACACCAGTGGTACGCGCGGCTACCCTTTGCGGTTCCTGACGACTTGCCGTGACGTCGCAGGTGGAGGGCAGTCCCGGGGGTGTAGCTCAGTTGGTAGAGCGCTTGAATGGCATTCAAGAGGTCAGGGGTTCGATTCCCCTCACCTCCATGGAACGGGATGGTCCGGGCAGGCCCGCCGGATCGTGACGCAGGACAGCAGGTGCAGGGACGTTCAGGAGCAACATCAGGAGCAGGCGTGTTGCGGGAATAGCTCAGTTGGTAGAGCACAACCTTGCCAAGGTTGGGGTCGCGGGTTCGAGTCCCGTTTCCCGCTCTTGTGTTGGCGTGTCTGTTGGGCGGTTAGCTCAGTTGGTTAGAGCGCCACGTTGACATCGTGGAGGTCACAAGTTCGAGTCTTGTACCGCTCATCGGGCCCTGGGAAACCGGGGCCCGATTTTTTGTTCCGGCACGCCGAGACAGCGTACAATCGTGAGTGACCGTGCGCCGCCATGTTCTGGTCGGAGACACACCCGACGTACCGCGCCGTATCACCCGGCCGCGCTGGAGTAACGCCATCGGAGGCGGTGCCCGCCTGCCACCGCAAACCCGGCGGACTCGAACGATTCGGGTTGACCTGCCGAACAAACTGGCCTAGTTTGTTCATCCTGCCCTAGAAATGCAGACTGCGCTCGTAGCTCAATTGGATAGAGCATCTGACTACGGATCAGAAGGTTGGGAGTTCGACTCTCTCCGGGCGCATGCAGTGAAAAAATGCTTACTGATTTCGGGGTGTAGCTTAGCCCGGTAGAGCGCCTGCTTCGGGAGCAGGAGGTCGCAGGTTCAAATCCTGTCACCCCGATGGT
>CAYUMN010000230.1:0-4616 GCA_964445835.1 uncultured Gemmatimonas sp. | reverse complement strand
GAGGCGGAGAGCGGGACGCCCTCGGGGGCGTGCATGGTGCGCTGCGGACGGTCCATCCCTAGAATACTCGTCCCTTTCGCTCGCACAGGTAATAGGGGGCGTTACTTTTCAATACTTGGTTTCCCCCTCCCCTGGCCTCTCCGTGCGCGCACTCGTCAAGACCTCTCCGACCGCCGGCTTCACGCTCCAGGACGTTCCCGTTCCCACTATCCGCGAGGATGAGGTCCTGATCAAGGTCCGTCGGGCCGGCGTCTGCGGGACCGACGTGCACATCCATGAATGGGACGCGTGGGCGCAGGGGCGCTGCAAGCCCCCGTTCACGGTGGGCCACGAGTTCGCCGGCGACGTCGAGCAGGTCGGCGCGCTCGTGACCGACGTGAAGGTCGGCGACCGCGTCACGGCGGAGGGGCACATCGTGTGCGGGCACTGCCATCTCTGCCGCACGGGGAACGCGCATGTCTGCCCGAACACGAAGATCATCGGGGTGGACCGCGACGGTGCCTTCGCCGACTACATCGCGATGCCGGCGACGAATGTCTGGCAGCTCGACGCGAATATCCCTTTTGAGATCGGCGGCATCCACGACCCCATGGGCAACGCGTTCCACACCGCGCTACACGGGACGCATCTTCCGGGCGCAACGGTGCTGGTGACCGGGTGCGGCCCGATCGGCATCTTCGCGGTGGGCATCGCCAAGGCGGCCGGCGCCTCGCACATCGTGGCGAGCGATGTGAACCCGACGCGGCTCGCGCTCGCGACGCAGATGGGGGCCCATAACGCGGTGCATCCCAAGGACGCCGACGAGGCGGTGCGGGCAGCCACGCAGGGACTTGGTGTGGACGTGGTGCTCGAGATGAGCGGCGTCCCCGCGGCGATCCATCAGGCCTTCAAGCTCGTCCGCGTCGGCGGGCGGGTGCAGATGCTCGGCATCCCGGCAAAGCCAATGGACGTCGACTTCGCGACCGAAGTGATTTTCAAGGGCATCACGGTGTACGGAGTCGTGGGCCGTCGCATGTATGACACCTGGATCCAGATGACGCAGTTCCTGCGCGCCGGGCAGTTCGACCCGACGCCGGTGATCACGCACCGGTTCCCGTTGGAGCAGCACGCGGAAGCGATTGCGGTGATCAAGTCGGGTGAAGCCGGAAAGGTGGTCTTCGAGATCGCCTGATCCACCGCGCCTCCTTCATTCTTCCGCCTCCACTGGTCGTGCAATGAACCAGACATTCGTTTCGTCCCTTCAGGCCGGTCTCGACGACCTCAAGGCCAAGGGCACCTACAAGAAGCTCAATCACCTCGACTCGCCGCAGGCGGCACGTGTCCAGATGGAGGGACGCGGCGAGGTGCTGATCCTCTCGTCGAACAATTATCTCGGACTCTGCGACGAGCCGAGTGTGATCGAGGCGGGCATCCAGGGGCTCAAGAAGTTCGGCGCTGGCACGGGGAGCGTCCGCTTCATCTGCGGCACCTTCACGGTGCACCGCGAGCTGGAAACGGCCATCGCGCGCTTTGTGGGCACCGAAGCCTCAATGTCATTCGTCTCGGCGTGGAACGCGAACGAAGGGCTGACGGCCGCTGTGGTGGAAGAGGGGGACTTCGTGATCTCCGACGCGCTCAATCATGCGTCGATCATCGATTCGATCCGCCTCGCCAAGTCCATCACGAAGTGTACGACCGCAGTCTACAAGCACAGCGATCTCGATGACCTGGTGGAGAAGCTGAAGGCGAACAAGGGCGCCAAGCGGCGCCTGATCTGGACCGATGGCGTCTTCTCCATGGAAGGGAGCGTCTGCAAGCTGCCGCAGCTCCTGCAGATCGCGAAGGACCACGACGCGATCCTGATCATGGATGACTCGCACGCCTCCGGCGTGCTTGGCGAGACGGGGCGCGGCACGGCGGAGCACTTCGGCGTGCTGGGCCAAGTGGACGTCATCACCTCGACCCTCGGCAAAGCCCTCGGCGGCGCCGCGGGTGGCTTCGTGGCGGGCGCCGCAGCGCTCTGCGATACGCTCACGCAGCGCTCGCGCCCGCAGCTCTTCTCCAACGCGCTCCCGCCGACGGTGGCGGCCAGTGCGCTGGCGAGCATTGAGTTCATCGAACAGCACCCAGAGCGCGTGCGCACCCTGCGCGAGAACGCGGCGTGGTTCCGCCAAGCGATCACGGACGCGGGCTTTCATCCGCTTGAGGGCGAGACGCCGATCGTACCGATCATCGTTGGCGAAACGGCGGATGCCATCAGAATGAGCGAACTGCTGCTTGACGAGGGGATCTTCGTGACGGGCTTCGGATTCCCGGTGGTGCCGCACGGGACGGCTCGCTTGCGCTGTCAGATCTCGGCGGCGCACACACGCGCCGATCTTGCGCGCGCGGTCGCGACGATCCGAGCGGTCGGACTCAAGACGGGGGTGTTGAAGTGAGTCGCCCAGTGATGCGGGTCTCGCGCGTTCCCGCGCGGAGCTTGGCTATGAGCTTGGCGCTGAGCTTCGTGCTGAGTTTAGCGCTCAGTCTGGCGCTGATCTTGGCACTCGGTGTGCAGCCACTCCGAGCGCAGGAGAGTGCCGCACCGGGCTCCTTGCCCTTCACGCCGGTGGTGAGCGTGAACTGGCTTGGCGATTGGATCGGGCGTCCGGAGGTCGTTGTGCTGCAGCTGGGCAATGCCGAATCGTTCGCGCGGGGACACATCCCGGGCGCGGTACGGTTGGACTTCGACGCGGAAGTGATCGCGCCGGGCGTTGAGGGCGGGCTTCGCATGGAGCTCCCTGAGGCGGCGGCCCTCGAGAAGGCACTCCGCTCCAAGGGGGTGCGCGCGGACTCGAAGATTGTCATCGTGTTCGATGTGCCGACGAACTTCGCGCGGGCGGGGCGCACCTTCTTCACGCTCGAGTGGGCCGGCCTCCGCGACCGCGTGGCGGTGCTCGATGGTGGATATCCCGCCTGGCAAGCGAGCGGACGTTACATCGCGACGGGACCGGGCAAGGTCATCGCGACACCGGGCAACGTCACGCTGGCGCCCAGCGGTGCCGAGTTGGCGACAAAGGACTCGGTGCGGGCGTCTGTCGCCGGACTCGGCCGTCGCATGGTGGATGCGCGACTCCCTGAGTTCTATAACGACGAGCGCGACAACGGCATGCCGCGCGGGGGGCGGATCCTCGGTGCGGTGAATCTGCCGTTCAACTCGGCCGTGAACGCGAATGGGATGTTCAAGTCGCGCGCGGAGCTGGAGCAGATCGTGGCTGCGGCTGGGATCGGGGCGGCGGATCCGCTCACGACGTATTGCCATATCGGCTTGCAGGCGTCGTGGATGTATCTGACGTTGCGTTCGCTGGGGCGCGACGTGACGCTGTACGACGGCTCGTTCGACGAATGGAGCCGGGACGCCTCGCTGCCCATCGGTGGCGCGCGCGCGACGCGACCGTGAGCCTTTTCTGACGGGCCACCACGAACGGACGACGGGCTCCGATGCCAACTGCGCATCGGAGCCCGTCGTGTTTTCGTGACGTCGTGATGCGCGCGGTACTACTTCGCGGCCTTCGTCTTCGAAGCGGCCTTCTTCGTCACCGCCTTTTTCGCCACCGTCTTCTTCGCCGCCTTCGGGGCCGCTGCCTTCGGGGCGGCTACTTTCTTGGCGGCTGGCTTCTTGGACGCCTTCGGTTCCACGATATCCGCGACGGGCTCAGCCACCGGCGTCGGCTCTTCGACCATACCGAGGAGCAACAGACCCGCGGGGAGCGTCGGCTTCACGGTGATCCGTCCACCACGACCCGGGGCGCTCCGCACGCCCATGCCGCGCGGGGCCGGCGCACTCGGCGCCACCACCGGACGGTGCGCCGCTTCGGCGACCGCGAGTTGATCGGCGATGCTCGGCGCGCCGCTGACCGCGGTCACTTCGAATGCCTCACCGCGCTTGCGAAGATCGAGCAGGCCGGCGTCGTGCGCGTCCTTGAGGATGCGCGCGAAGTTGCGGGCCGAGAGCGACTCGGAATCGCGACCAAGCAGTGCGAACGCCTTCGTGCGCACCGTCTCGCTCGGCACCGAATTGTCCTCGGTGGCGACCGCGGCCACGGCGTCGCGCACGAGACCAAAGGCTTCGTCGCGCGTGAGACGGATGCCGCCCACGCCAATGGTGTCGTCCGTGGGCGGTGCCGCAGGTGTGCGCTCCGGACGCGGGACACGCTCCGGACGGGGCTGACGCTCAGGGCGCTCGGGACGATCCGGACGATCCGGACGATCCGGACGAGCGGAACGAGCGGGACGAGCGGGACGTTCCGGGCGCGGCGCGGCGACCTGATCAAGGGGCGCTTCGGATGCCGCAGCATCGGCGTCGGCGTCGGTCGCAATCGCCATCTCGCCAGTGACCGGCGTGGCCGGACGCTCTTCACGATCCCGTCCACCGCGCCCGCGGCCACGGCCGCGACGGCCGCGACGACGCTCGCTCTCATCGCGCTCACCGTCCGCGCGCGGCGCCGCGGCGACGACCGCAGGCGTCTCGCCATTCTTGCGCGGCAAGCCGACCTCAAGCTGCCCATTCTCGAGCTTCGCGACATGGATGAGCCCCTTCTGCCCGGCCTCCATGCAGAAGCGCGAGAACTTCGACATGCCGAGATCCTTCTCATCGA
>CAYUMN010000229.1:0-4677 GCA_964445835.1 uncultured Gemmatimonas sp. | reverse complement strand
CACGTGTAAACGATGTTGCCGGACCAAAGTGTCAATCATGTCCCCGGCTGCACCGGCGCGCGGACGTTGCGTCGAAACGGTCCGTCGCGCAACGGAAGGGTGACGGACCGCGCCCGATTGAAATTCCTATTCCTCGGAAACCGCACCATGCCCGGCAGTCCACAGACTCCCGCATCGTCACTCGCGATGCGCCACGTGCCGCTGTCCGCAGCCCGTTACACCCAGGGCTCGACGGCCGGCGGCCCACCACGCTCAGAGCGGGCGAAGTTGCTCCGCCAACGAGCGTGTGTGCTCGTTGATCACGTCACCCGAGTGCAGCGTCGACTTCTTCTCGATGAGCATGACATGGCACTCCTGCGCGGCGACAGGATTGTGCCGCACGCCCTTCGGCACGACGTACATCTTGCCTTCGCTCAACTCAACCACGGCGTGCTCCATCTCGATGCGCAGGTGGCCCTTGAGCACGAGAAACAGTTCGTCTTCACCCTGATGCGCGTGCCAGCCGAAGACGCCGTGCAACTTGGCCACCTTGACGTAGACGTCATCGACCTCCGCCACGACCCGCGGCGACCACAACTCCGTGAGCTCTGCAGCGACTTCCCTCGGCGATCGAACGTCGGACATCGCTTCTCCTCGGTCTGACAGGTCTCGGGCCGCGATCTCGCGAAGATGCACGATGTTGCCTTCCGGGTCGCAGACATTGCGTACCCGCATGCCTGGAGCGGGCCAGATCGCGCCCAACACCGTGCCTCCGAATGCCTCGGCCACGCGCTCCGCCTCTGCAAGGTCTGCCACGGTAAAGAATGGCTTGATCGCCTGCTCTTCCCGAGCCACTGGCGGAACGGCGATGTCGATGGCGCTCGCGAACTGCGGAGGGATGGCGTGGATGATCAGTTGGGTGTCTGGCGACTGCAGCACCGCGTGCTCGGCATCGGCGTGCATCATCGTTGCACCCAGCACATGCTCGTAGAAGCACGAGACGACCTGCAAGTCTTTCGCATAGACAAGGACTCCGGTCCGAGCTGGGTCAGCCATTGAGCGCTCCAAGGCTTGCAGTGGTATCGACATCCGTCGCGCACAACCTCGGAATCACCAGCAACAGCCCCCACCGCTGCGCGGGCTGGTTCGTGAGCAGGCGGTGCACCTGCCAGCACGTATCCTCGACGAACGCGAGTGAAAGGACCACAGCCACGAACAGCAGGACCCAGCGAGACATCGCTCCTCCGTGGGGATGCAAGACAAACAGCCCGGTCCGTCCGTGCGGATCAGCTTCGAACGTTGCAATAAGATGGCCCCCTCGCGCAATGAAGCCGCCCCCTCGCGTGCCCGCCGGACATCGCCCGATCGAATGAGGAAGGGATGACAAGAAAGGATGAGTTGACGTGAGCCCGGCGGGGTTCCCCGACGTCACCGCGATCGGCCCGCGTCTCCTCAGCTCCTCGAGCGTGGGCGAGGCACAGCACTCTGGCGTGAAGATCCCACCTGACTGCGCGCCGGTGTAACTTCAGCAATGCCTTCTCACGCTGCGACATCCATTAGTGAGATCGTCGATCCTCGTGATCCCGCACTGACGCCGGCATACCGTCTGCTCAGCAAGACTTTCGCGCCTGGCGAACGCGTGGATAAACGGGAATGGGTCGGCAGTCTTCGCGAGAATGCTGAAGGATTGCTGTCCGATGTCGCTTGGCACCTTTTGGTCGCCCAGGACGCGGACGGATCCGTGCTCGGTCTGGTGTCCGGGACGTACCTCGGCAACGTGAACGTCGGCGTGATCGGCTATCTGGCGATCGCACCCGCCGCGCGCTCGCGCGGACTCGGATCGCGCCTGCGTGCCCGTCTGCGCAGCGCATTCGCACGCGATGCGCTGCGCCTCGCTGGGAACCCACTGGACGCCGTCATCGGCGAGGTCTCCCCTTCCAACCGCTGGTTGCGAACCCTCGCGACGCGGGAAGGCGTGATTCTTCTTGACTTCCCGTATATGCAGCCGCGCCTGCGTACCGAGGATGAACCGTCGCCGTTCACGCTCTACTATGAGTCGCTGGGACGTCCACGCACGCGCCTGCCGACGAGCGAGTTGAGGAAGCTGCTGTATACGATCTGGCGGCGCATCTACCGCATTCCGCGGCCGCTCGAGCGACCCGCATTCCGCGCGATGATACGCGCGCTCGAGGGTCGTCGCACGATCGGTGCGGCGAAGCTCGCACCGAAGTCCACGCATACGCGCCGAGGAATGTCATGATCATCGATTGCCATGTCCATCTGAACAACTATCACGAGCAGGTCGCGGTCTCGCTCGACCAGAGTCTGGAGAAGTTGCAACAGGCGATGAGCGATGCGAAGATCGACTACTCGTTGGTGCTGACCAGCTATCTCGTCTCGCCGCACCGTCCGAGCACGGCGGCCGTGGTGGAGGCCGTCGCGAAGATCTCCAACGTCGGGGTCGTGGCGGGGATCAGCTACGAGAACTACCGGCAACGCGATCTGCGTGAACTCGCGGACTTCCTCGAGACCGGACTCGTGAAGGGGCTCAAGCTGTATCCGGGCTACGAGCCCTTCTTCCCCCACGACAAGCGCCTCAAGGTGGTGTACGATCTGGCCGAGGAGTTCGACGTGCCGGTGATGATCCATTCCGGCGACACCTACTCGGCCAAGGGCAAGCTCAAGTACTCGCATCCACTCGAGATCGACGAAGTCGCCGTGGATCATCCGAAGGTGAAGTTCGTCATCTGTCACCTCGGGAATCCGTGGCTGACGGATTGCATGGAGGTGGTCTACAAGAATACGAACGTCCACGCGGATATCTCCGGGCTCGTGCTCGGTGAGTTCACCGAAGCGTTCGAGGAATACATGGCCGACGAGATCCGCGACGCCATTCTCTATGCCGGTGATCACAAGTTCTTCTTGTTCGGCACGGATTGGCCGATCTGCTCCATGAAGTCGTACGTCAAGTTCGTGAACCAACTCGGTCTCTCGCCCGAGGCCTACAACGCGATCATGTACGAGAACGCCCGCACGCTCTTCAAGCTCCCCCTTCCGCCGCAGGCCCCCGCGCCGGCATAGCGCCGGGCGCCCGTGGACCCCGCCGCGAGCATCGTCCCCCGTGAGTACAGCACGCTCGCGCCCAAACGGAGCCAGTGCCAGTCACCGAGCTGATCAAATGTGCGCGTCGAGAAAATCGCAGGGGCGCCCTTTAACCGGGCGAGACGCTGCCCGTGCCGAGCGCCGTGCTGCTTGAGCCGCCAAAGGAAGTCCATGTCTTCGAGACTCGACCGACGATCGTCATATCCACCGATCTCCTCGAAATCACGACGGCGACAGTACGTGACGCCCGCGTCAATTCCCGTCACTGCAGCACTCGCGGTCGTCACCCCATAGACGAGCGCGATGCCCGCTGACCACCGCTCCGGTTGGATAGCCGAAGCGCCACCGACGATAGCCGGATCGTCGAGGGCGGCCGTCGAATCTGTTGAGCCGTTGTCCGCCACGATGACTTCGAGTGCGCCGGGATCGTCCGTATAGTGCGCGAGCGCAGCATCGACGGAATCGAGAAGCCGTGGAAGCAGCGCGGCTTCATTACGCGCTGGGATAATGAGCGAAATGGAACGCGCTTGTGCGGTCAAGGCTCACCTTGCCCGAATTTGTGTGGCGGCATAACGTCGGCTTGTGCTGTGGCCGTTCAAATAGACCGCGGCGGCAGGGCCGCCGCGAGCCGTTCAACACTTCCAATGACTGCGGCCCTGCCGCCGCTTCCCTTTACCGTGGGAACACGCCCACGTCGGTGATAAGCGCTACGCAGTCGCCGCCGTCCGCAGCACACCCGAAGCTGAGCGCGGTCCAGGCGGTGCCGCTGACTGCACTCGCTTGCCAGCCACGCGCGGTGCGCTCCACGACGAACGCAAACGGGTCGTTGGCGAGCTCTTCGGAACGCTGCGTTGCCATGCCGCTGTGGGAGAGAACCGCCTGGCAGCCATACTCGCAGCTCATGCTGACCTTGGTCCATGCACAGCCGCTCGCGCATGTTGCGCTCCAGCCGCTGGGGGTGCGCTCAAGCGTGAGTTCGAACGTGGCGGAGGCCGCAGGAGCCGCCGGAGTGATCCAGACGAGGGCGACTACCGCGAAGGTCAGCAGAGACATGTTCGGGCTCCAAGGGTGAGAAGGTGCCTACGGCGATGCCCGGTTCCGTCCACCGAACGTGGGCTCGCCTGCTTCAGTAACGCGGCCGTCAGTCACCAAGCGTCGGTAGCCTGCTCGCGTCGTGATACGCGTCGCCGCGTGGAGCTCACGCCCATTCTGGTTGAGATGCGGCCATGCAAGCACCATGGCGATGGCAATGAGTGCGGGCTTCAGCAGGCCTCCGGCGCTGACGGGCGGGGAGAACAGCACCGCGAGGAGATGCACTCCGGCGTCCGTGAGCGCCAGCACCGCGCCGAGTCGCTTCGCCCTGAGTAAGAGCGCGCCAATCCAGCAGTACCCGAACGCGAACGCCGCGTTGATGACGAGCGTTGAGGAGGCGGGCGTGATGTTCGCGACGGCGCTCCACTGTAGCAGTCTTCCGGCAACCACGAGGGCCACCAGCAGGAGGAGCACGGTCCCACTCGAGATGAAGAGGAACGCGATGATCGAGAGCGCGGTCGATGCCTCGCCCGGCAGCAGGATCCCTCCCCGATATGTCTTTGA
>CAYUMN010000228.1:0-4681 GCA_964445835.1 uncultured Gemmatimonas sp. | reverse complement strand
CCCAATCGCGCGACGGTCACCGTTTCGGCGCGGGCGCCGATAGCCACCACGATTGTGGAGTTGGCGAGTCCCCAGCCGAGCCCAGTGGGCGCGTAGGTGATCGTGTCGCGCGAGGCGCGCAGGGTGACGCGGTGCAGGGAGCCGAGATCGCGGCGGAGCAGGGTGTCGGTGCCCGATTCCACCCGGAGCCCGGCCCGCAGGGGGTCCACGATCATGCGGGCCCGTTCTCCGCGCCGAATGGCGGCGGCGCGCGTGAGGGCGATCGCGCCCGAGACCTCATGCGCGGCCTGTCGGAGGCGGAGACCATCGAGCACGTGGCGCGCCCGCGGGAAGACGATGCCCGCTACCAAGCCAATCAACGTACAGAACATCACGAGTTCGACGAGCGTGGTGCCTCGGCGCATCGCGGCGCTGCTGGGTTCGAAGGTCACGGGGGTTCCAAGGGTCCGGAAGGTCCAGAAGGTCCGAGGCGCACAGCAGCCGCAGGGGAGCCCCAGGATGGCTAGATTCGCTGCTGGCGCCGACACCGATTCCACGCCGCTCTTGCCCTTTCTGCACGGGAGTTCTCCGATGCTTGCTCCGGCCCGCTCGTTTCGCCGTGTCTCACTCGTGGTCCTCACCCTCGCCGTGAGCGCCGCGGCAGGCTGTTACCAAGACCCGGAGCAGGCGATCGCGCAGGAGCAGATGCTCACCGATCTTGGCGACGCGCTGAACCAGCTGTCGCTGCAGACGGCTGAGCTCACGGCGCAGGTGGATTCACTGCGCGGGGTGATCGCCAAGCAGGACACGGCGATCTATCGGATGGCGAACGTCACTGGGGTTCCCTACGTGCGCTAACCGCTCCAAGTTTAAGGATGCGCCTGACTATCGAGTTCTGCACCATTTGAAACTACGAACCTCGGGCCGTCAGTTTGGCGGCCGCGTTACGAGATCGTTGGCCGGACGCCGAGGTGGGACTGACCCCATCGGGTGGCGGCGTGTTCGAAGTCGCCGTGGATGACACGGTCGTGTTCTCCAAGAAATCGCTCGGCCGTCACGCGCAGCCCGGGGAAGTGCTCCGGCTGATCGCGGAACGGGTCGGTTGACCCCCTCCTCCACCCGCTAGTTCACGTGCGTATCGCAATCTCCACCGGCGGCGGCGACGCTCCCGGCCTTAATGCAGTGATTCGTGCCGCCACGCTCTCCGCGATCGGACGCGGATGGACCGTTCTCGGGATCAAGCGCGGCTACTTCGGTCTGCTTGGTGAGGATGAGGTCATCCCGCTGACGACCGAAACGGTGCGCGGCATCGGGCATCTCGGCGGCACCATTCTTCGCACGACCAACCGCGGGAATCCGTTCGCCTTCCCGGTGCAGAGCGCCGATGGCACGTGGACCGAGATTGACCGCTCGGACGAGTTGATCGAGAACGCGCGCAACCTTGGCATTCAGGCGATCATCTCGATCGGCGGCGACGGCTCGCTGGCGATCGCGCAGAAGCTCGTCGACAAGGGGATGCGCATTGTCGGAGTGCCGAAAACGATCGACAACGACGTCTCCGGGACCGTTTCGACCTTCGGCTTCGATACCGCCGTGCAGACGGCGATCGAAGCGATCGACAAGTTGCACACGACGGCCGAGAGTCATGATCGCGTGATGGTGCTCGAGGTGATGGGGCGCGACGCGGGATTCATCGCATTGCACTCCGGCGTGTCGGGCTCGGCGGATGTGATTTTGATTCCCGAGATCAAGTGGAAGTTGGAGCACATCTGCGAGGCGGTGATGGAGCGTGATCGCACCGGTCGGAAGTTCGCGATTATCGTGGTGGCGGAGGGCGCGACGGACGAGGACGGCTCGGTCTCGCTGCTTGGGGAGTCACTGCCGGGGCAGGACCGTCGTGTGGGGGGCATCGCGCAGCGGCTCGCCAAGGCGATTCAGGATCGGACGCGGAAGGAGTGTCGGTCGATGGTGCTCGGGCACCTGCAGCGCGGCGGCATGCCGACAGGGTACGATCGGTTACTGTCGACGCGATTCGGTGGTGCCGCGGCGCAGGCCGTGGCGGACGGCAAGTGGGGACACATGGTGGCCCTGCAGACGCCGCACATCGTGACGGTGCCGATTATCGAGGTGTTGAAGGCGCCGAAGCGGGTGGATCCGACGCACGATGTCGTGCAGACGGCGCGCCGCATGGGCATCAGCTTCGGCGACCGGTGAATCACGCGCTCGTGCGAACGGATACTCGGGGGGAGGGTACGATGATGCTCCTCCGGAGTGCCTCGCCATGACCACGTTCTTTCGTATCCTTCCGATCGCGCTTCTTCTCGCCGCTCCGCTCGCTCTCGCGGGGGCGCAACGGCCGTCATCGGCACCCGCATCGGCCGCTGCCGCTGCGCCGGCCTCTGCCGCGCCAGCCGTGCCTGCTGTGCCTGCTGTGCCGCACGATATGCATCCGCCCGCGGGGAAGTGCCGCATTTGGATGGAAGGCGTGGCTCCTGCCCAGCAGCCCGCCCCAACGGATTGCCAGACGGCGCTTCGTCAGCGCCCCTCGAACGGCACGGTGGTCTTTGGTCCCGCCACGAAGGCACCGCCAGTGAACGCTTTTGGGACGCGACCACGCACGACGCGTGATTCGAGCGCGCGCCCCCCCCGTCCCGCTCGCACCGCGAACCCCTCTCGTACCGCGAACCCCTCCCCTACCGATTCGACGACACGCCGTCGTCGCCCGGAGCCCCAGTCATAGACGATTCCAGCGCCCTGCGTCCGGTCCGCGACCAGTATCTTCCGCCGGACCGCGAGGCATTCGTGCGCTCCGGTGGCGCACGGGGTCGGATCATCATCATCGCGCCAACGCGCGCGGCCTGCGAGACGATCGAACTCGCCTTCGGTCTCGACATCGAGACCGTGCTCTGGAAGTCACGCGGCGCCGAGATGAGCGCGCTCGCGGCGAAGCTCGCGGAATCCACCGCTGAACCGCGGCAAGGGTTTGGCATCGTTGCGGGTACCGGCACCGGCAAGACACTCAGCGTGAAGCCGATCGCCAAGCTCCTGCTCGGCACCGACGAACTGCGCGTTGGCGTGGTGAACCGCGAGCGCGAAGCAACGCCGGAGACACCGAGCTGGAATGTGGTGATCGTCACCACGGGCATCGCGCGCCGCTGGTTCCAGGATGGCGACATTCGCCCGCACGATACGCTCGTGGTGGACGAGATCCATCAGACGAGCGCGGAGCTGGAGCTCTGCCTTTCACTTGGCAAGCGTACGGGCTGCCGTTTCATCTGGCTCTCGGCGACGGTGGATCCCTCGTTCTATTCGAAGTACCTGAATGCGGCGGCTGTGGTGGAGTCGAGTGCCTTCGATCCCGCGAAGGCGGCGAAGGTGGAGGTCGAGCGGAAGAAGCCGGTGAGCTTCTTCGACGACAAGTTCATTCAGAAGGCGATTCGGGCCAAGAGCGGGATCGGTGTGTTCCTGCCGACGCGCGCCGGTGTGGAGGAGATCGCCAGTGATGTCGGCGCGCGTTATCCGCGCATGCAGGTGGCGTTCTATCAT
Organism: uncultured Gemmatimonas sp.; assembly: GCA_964445835.1. Lineage (GTDB taxonomy): Bacteria > Gemmatimonadota > Gemmatimonadetes > Gemmatimonadales > Gemmatimonadaceae > Pseudogemmatithrix. The sequence continues at coordinate 1,156 of CAYUMN010000228.1, read as the reverse complement.
GGCGGCGAGCCCGTGCGCGTGATTCGTCCCTTTCTCGAGGGCGAGGTCGAGAAGCCTTTTCTGCTCGCGATGACCGCGGCGGGACAGAGCGCGCTGAACGTGACGGGGCTCGATACGGTGGTGATTGACGACACGCGCTTTGCGAATGTCGTGGAGGGTGGGCGCAACGTGCTGAAGCGTCTGCACCTCGGGGCGAATGAGATTCTGCAGATGGCGGGACGCGTGCATGGCCGCGTGGCCGGTGGACGCGTGTTCATTCTGTCGGATCGCGACATTCGGTTCGAGTCGCTGCGCCCAACGGCTCCCGAGTTCCAGCTCGCCGGCGATTCCGAGCGCGTCGCGCTGACCTGCGCGGCGCTTGGCGTGCGTGCGGACGAGCTCGACCTCCCCGTGCCGCTCGACAAGCAGTCGTACCGGAATGCGCTGGTCTTCCTCGAGTCGCGCGGCATCATCGAGAACGGACGCCTCACCAAGTACGGGCGCTCGGTCGAGTCGATGCCGGTGGATCGTGCCTGGGCCGAATTGCTGGTGCATTGCGACGACACGCTGCTCCCGGTGGTCGCGGTGATGGCGAGCGTGGAGTCGTTGCATCGCATGACGCGTGAGGATCGGGAACTCTCCGGGCTGATCGTGCCGGGCAGCGATCACATCACGACGTACAACGTGTACGCCGAGGCGTTCACGAAGTGCGGCTACATCGGCGAGGTGTACGGGTTGCCGCGGCACATGTTCGACGAGAGCGTCGAACGCTGGGCCGAAGGGCGTGGCGTGCTGGTGAAGTCGCTCGAGGATTCGGCGTTGGCGATGGCGAGCATCTATCGCTCGGTCGGGCTCCCGTTGCCGACCACCATGCCGCGCACGACCTCGGCCGTGGAGAAGCAGTGGATCGAGCTGCTGGCGAAGATCATGCCCTTCTCGCTGGTGATTGACGAGCAGACGGCGGAGGGAGACGAAGCCCGCGTCTCGAAGACCAGCGTCTGTGGGAGCTGGGGACCAGTCGCGGGTACGCTGCGTTTCTTTGCCGACAAGTTCGGCGTGGCGCGCGCGGCGATTGAAGGAACGCAGCTCCCGCGTGACCTGGTGCGCGCGTTGGCGCATGGGCACGAGCCGCGGCTCGTGTACGATCCATCGCAGCGCGAGCGTCCCTTTGCGATTG
>CAYUMN010000227.1:2070-4700 GCA_964445835.1 uncultured Gemmatimonas sp. | reverse complement strand
TTGCGTCGCACCGCTCGGGGTCGTGTGCAGTTCGCGATCACTCGTGAGCACCGTGAACGCCGGACCGAACTGGGCGTGAAGTTCGGCCGCGGAGTAGCGCGCCACCTCGAGACCGCTACACCGGAGCGGGCCATCCTCGGCGAACGTGGCGACGAGCACGATGCCGCCGGGGCGCACCGCATGACAGACCTGCGCCACGTAGCGCGTGCGATCCACCGGGTCAGTGAGGAAGTGAAAGACCGCCCGGTCATGCCAGACATCGAATGCCTGCGCGGGCAGCGCAGCCGTCAGGACATCGGCCGTCTGCCAGGTGACGCTCGAGGCCAGTGGACCGAGACGCGCCTTTGCCAACTCCAGCGCGGCGGACGATAGATCCATCACGGTGAGATGCCGGTAGCCGGCACCGAGCAGGCCATCCGCGAGCGTCGACGCCCCCGCGCCGATGTCGATGATCGATGCGGTGCGATCAGGAACGGCGCCGACGATCATCTCCCGCGAGAGACGGGCGTCTGCCTGGAACCAACTGACTTGGTCCGGCTCCTTCGTGCGGTAGACCTGTTCCCAGTGCGTGAGACGATCCATTGGTGACGCTCCTCAGCGTTGCGTGGCGCTCGCATGCCCAAGCGCGCCATTCAGCCAGCGCACGAGTGGCAGCAGCACGGCGTAGTCCTTCATGAGGGCGTCCACCAACTGTGGCGAGAGCGCCTCAGCGTCGGAAAGCGGGCGCGAGGCCGTGAACGAGTTGAATCGGAGCCACTCCGCCGCTGGGTGGTCTGGCGCGAAGCCGCGCGGCACGCGCGTCAGCCGCACGCCGGCCTCGTCGTCGTTCAGCTGCCCGAACCGCTTCGTGAAGGCCGGCGCACCCACGAGCTTCTCGAACGCCTTCTGATGTTCGACCAACCGCTCGCGGATGATGTTGAGCGCTGGCCGCGGTGGCATCCAGTACCCCGCGGCGACCAGCGACGCGCCGGGCTCGAGGTGGAAATAGAATCCCGCGCCGCCATGCGCTTCGCCGATGCTACGCCCAACGCCGCGCCCAACGCCGCGCCCCGCATCGCGATGAAAGACCCAGAGCGCCGCGTGGGTCTTGTACGGCGACTTGTCCTTCGAGAAGCGCACGTCGCGATGGATCCGAAAGAGCGCGCGCTTGGGGGGCGCCACGAACTCCGGCGCCAGGGTCGCGAATCGCACATCGAGTTCTTCAGCGAGGTGCTGCAGCGGCGCCTTCAACGCGCGCTCGTAGACCGCACGATTCGCCTCGAACCACGGCTTGTCGTTGTGCCGCTTGAGACCGCGCAGGAACTTGAGCGACTCGGGAGGGAAGGCGGAGAATGCGCTCACGTCGACACTACCGGCGCGGAGGGCTCGGGAGGCGTCCGCCACCGGGCGCCCCCACCACCGTCGTCAGCGAGCGATGTCCATTCGCCCCGACCGCGCGCACCCCCACCCAGACGTCGTCCAACTGCTCGTCGAGAAGGAACTCCGTCACGTTGCCCACGGGCACGATGCGCGTATAGGTCGCCGCGGTCGTGCGGCGCACGAGGAGCTCATAGCGCACGGCCCCGGGGACAGCCTCCCAGCGAATCGTGAACGCCTGCCCGCCCGAGTTCCGGTCGCGCCCGTACGCGGTGCGGGCCGGGCGCGACGGCGCCGACGCGAGCGAGACCACGGTCGCAAGATTCAAGCGCGCGACCTTCGCCACGTACGAGAAGTCCACGTCGGCGAGGGCATCGGTACCGAGATGCTGTCGCTTGTAGTTCTCGAGGCGCTCCGAAAAACGGAGCGCGGGAATCCCCTGCCGATGGAACGGGGCATGGTCACCACCACGTCCCAAGCGGTCGAGTCGCAGCACGGGAATCACCTCGAACGACGGCTGATACAGCGCCCCCGTCCCCCAGACGTACCGCGCGAGCTCACTGCCGCCGAGCGCGAGCGAATCCACCGCGAAGACGCGGACCGACGTCGAGTCCACGCGTCCATCCTCAGCCACGACGTTGCCGACAAGGTCGTCGGTGAAGGCGGCAGTGACCGTCTTGCCTTCGCGCTGAAGGCGTTCGGCAAAGGTGGTGGAGCCGAGGAGCCCGAGTTCCTCGCCCGTGTAGAGGACGAAGGCGATGGTCGCGTCGAACCCCTGCGGAAAGCGCTTGCCGACGACGCGGGCGAGTTCCATCACCGCGACCGTGCCCGAGCCATCGTCGTCGGCGCCCGGCGCATCCGAGGTGAAATCCATGCTGTTCTCGGTGCAGATACACGAGTCGAAGTGCCCGCCGATCACGACGACGCGCGAGGTGTCGCGGCCCGGGAGCCAGGCGACCACGTTCACGAGCGGCCACGTGGGACGATCGGGATGGCGCGTGATGACCGCACTCCCGGTGTCGTACTCGACGCGCAGACAATCCCCGCAATCGTTGGAGAACTGGAGCAGCTGCGCATGGATCCACCGCCGCGCGGCTCCCACGCCGCGCGTGGCCGACACCGTGTCGCTCATCGTGTGGCGTGTACCGAACGAGACGAGCACCGAGTCCATCGCGCGGAGTCGCGCGGGCGCGATGTCCCCCAGCGCCTCAGCGATCCGCGCATCACGCTGCAGTCCGATCGTGGATGCCGGCGTGGATGCCGGCGTGGATGCC
>CAYUMN010000227.1:0-1970 GCA_964445835.1 uncultured Gemmatimonas sp. | reverse complement strand
GCATCGTCTCCCATGCCGCGGCACCAGGCTCCCGTTCGTTGCCGCATCGCTCCGGGGCGCGCTCGCCGTGACGGGCTTCTCCCTCCTAGCCGTGCTGGCCGTGGTGGCCACTGTGGCCCCGCTGGCGGCGCAGGAGGAGGAGGGTGGGGTGCGCCCGCTCCCGCAGGGCGAAGTGCGTCAGGATGTCACCTTCGCCCGCGAACCTGGCATGCACGTGGGCATCGGACTCAACCTCCGCGCCGGATACTACGTGCGCGTTGGCGCGGGGCTCGCCGCGGGTGCCGTGCAGCGCGCGGACGCCGTCTGGGTGGGCGCCCAGCGCCTCGACCTCACGGCCCGTTTCCTGCTCGATCCCTTTGGCGAGCGCCCGCGTGCGTGGTATGGCGGGGCAGGGGTGAGCGTCGCGCACATCCCCGGGCGCAACGCGACGGCGGCGCTCCAACTGCTCCTCGGGCTCGAAGGGCGTCGGCGGCGCACCATCACGCCGGCCGTCGAACTCGGCGTGGGCGGTGGCGTGCGACTCGGCGTCGTGCTGCGTCGCACACGCGCGGGGCAGGCGCGGTAGCGTCTGCGCGGTAGCACTTGCGCCGGCTGCGCCCCAGCGCGTGCCACGGCTGCGCTCGGGCTGCGCACAGCGCGAACGCCCACGAGGCAGAAACACGAAGCCCCGGCGCGAGGCCGGGGCTTCAGTCCTTCAGGCGGCGTTGACCGCGTCGAGTTCCCCTTGCGGGGCCTCCTCCGCGCTCTCGTCCATCGTCGGGGCCGGCTCGGAAGCCGGCTTCTTCACCGTGGGAGCCGCGAAGCGCTCACCGAGCGTCCGCAGGTCCGTGATCTGCTGCTTGCTCAACTCCGTGAAGCGTTCGGCCAGGTACTTGATCGTCTCGTCGAACCACTCCGTCTGGTGCTCCGGAGCCGAACCGATCACGCCACAGCTCATGATGTGCTGGAATAACTCATTGCGCGCTTCGTCCATTGGTGACGGCGCTGCGGTCGCTGGGCGACCGCGTGTCTTCTGTCTGCTCATCGCGTCCTGTGTAAGGTTCGGATGGACGGGTCTTCCGCCCATCCGTGAAACGTAATCGAGTCGGGCGCATTCTCCTACCCCACGGTTCCCGACTAGCTTTCGGCGTCCTCCCCTCCCCCTCGTTCCCTCTGGAGAGCCGCACGTGGCCCGCAAGTCGTCCAAGAACTCGTTCGGCGCCATCCTCGGCGTCGTCGCCGTCGCCGGCGTCAGCGTGATCGGTTATGTCATGGCCCGTCCGGCCAAGACGATGACCCTTGATCCCGCCACGCTTCCCGCGGTCGCCGCCGCGGGCATTCTCAAAGGCGATCCGGATGCGCCGGTCCAAGTACTCGAGTTCGCCGACTTCGAGTGCCCGGGCTGCGGCTACTACGCGAGCGTGACCGGCCCCGACGTCATCAAGCGCTTGGTCGACACGGGGGAGATCTCGTTCCGCTTCTTCGATTTCCCGCTCGACATGCATGCCAACGCCATCCCGGCGCATAACGCGGGCCAGTGCGCGAACGAGCAGGGGAAGTTCTGGGAGATGCACGACCGGATTTTCGCCGGCCAATTCGAGTGGAACACGCAGGCGACGAAGAACCCGAGGAAGCTCTTCAAGAGCTACGCCGAGAATGCGGGCCTCGATGTCGCGAAGTGGGAGGAGTGCTTCGACTCCGAGCGCATGCTGCCGCAGATCCTCGCGAACCGTCGCGAAGGCGAACGGCTGCGCGTCCAATCGACGCCGACGTTCATCATCGGGGGCCGAGTGGTCTCGGGCGCGATCCCGTACGACCAGTTCCGCGCGTATGTGCTGGAGGCCAAGGTGGCTGCGGAGCTCGCGAAGCCAGGCTCTGGAGCGACCACCGTGGCGATTCCGTAACGACGAACGGCTGGAAGTCCTGAAGGGCTCCGATGCCAGCCCACGCATCGGAGCCCTTCGTACGTTCGTCGTTCTTGCGTTCGTCGT
>CAYUMN010000226.1:0-4770 GCA_964445835.1 uncultured Gemmatimonas sp. | reverse complement strand
ATTCCTGATTTCCGGCGGTGGCAGATCGGGGAGCTTGGTGAAGGCTTTGTGGCGGTGCTGGCGCCTTGGCGGAAGAAGGAATCGCCTTATCGGGAAGCGTAGGGCCGCCCATCGCGCGGCCACCCGACTTGGCTCGTCGTTCCTGTGAGTTGTTCTTTCCACACGCGTATCCTGCTCATGCGATTTCTCGAGGCACAGGCGCTCCTGCGCGGATTCTCCTCCGGCGTCACGCGTCCACTCCTGCTCTGCACGTCCGGACGTCCCGAGCCGCTCGACTTGTATATTCGCGCTGCGTTCGCTGCACGGGGGGTGGACGCGCAGATCAGGTCGCTTCCGTTCGGCACGCTCCAGCAGCACCTCCGCGCGAGTGCTGGGGGTGATCACGAAGTGTTGTTGCTCTTCCCGTGGGACCTGGCTCCGTCACTTGACTGGCGCTCGGGAATCCCGGAGCAGGGCGTGACACCGGCTGAGCTCCGGGAGGCCATCGCGCCGGTTGAGTCACTCCTCGCTTCGCGGCCGAGCGCGCTGTTCTACATCCCGGCACTCCTTCCCCCCGTCGCGGGCGACCCCGCCACTCAACAGGTGCTCGAGGCAATCCTCGAGGGTGCCGCGCTGCGGCTCGGTGCGCGCCTTCTTCCGGCGTCGAGCTTCTCGCTCCCCAGCTACCTCGCCAATGGCGGGGCCTTCGCATCGGCGCGCGCGGGCGAACTCGGTGCGTCCATCGTGAGCGCCCTCACGCACGCGCTCCCGGCTCCGCGCAAGGTGCTCGTCACCGACCTCGATGGCGTGATGTGGCGCGGAGTAATCGGCGAGGATGGACTCGACGGCGTCACCGCGAATCCGGAGGGAAGTGGATATCCGCACTTCTTGTATCAGTCGCTCTTGAAACGCCTGCGCGCCCACGGAACGCTCCTCGCCGCGGTCAGCCGCAACGACGAGGATCTCGCACGCCTTCCCTTCGCGAGCGGGGCGATGACGATGCGCGAGGATGACTTCGTCTCGATCCTCGCCAGCTATCACCACAAATCGGCGCAGATCGCGTCGGTCGCCGAGGCGCTGAACCTTCCGCTGGATGCCATTGTATTCGTGGATGACAATCCAGTGGAGCTTGCCGAGGTCAGGGCGCGCGCGCCTGGGGTCACGACGCTGCGGTTTCCGGAGAATGCGGACGAGCTTGCCCCCTTTCTGCACGAGCTCGCGGGGCTGTTCGGGAAGCGGGAGCGCACGGAAGAGGACGCCCAGCGCACCGCGATGTACCGCAGACTGCTCTCGAACCCCGTCCCAACGAGCGCTGACTCTGGCGCAGTCGAGGGATTCCTGCGCGAGCTCGGGATGCGCCTCGAGATTGTTGATCGGACGACAGGCGACCGCGAACGTGCGGTCCAACTGATCAACAAGACCAACCAGTTCAACCTCAACGGCCAGCGACTCTCGGACGCGGAGGTCGGGGCACTCCTTGACGGGGGAGGACGTCTCTTCAGCGCGTTTCTCTCCGACCGCCACGGCACGCACGGGAAGATTCTCGCCTGTCTGGTCGGGCCGGACGAGACAATTGCGGCGTTGGTGATGTCGTGCCGTGTACTGCAGCGTCGCGTGGAGTATGCCTTCCTCGCTTGGCTTGCGGACGCAGTGCTCCACGCCGACACGCTCCGGCTTGAGCATCGTGTCACCGAGCGCAACACCCCCATGCAGTACTTCCTTCGCGATGCGGGATTTCTCGCTGGCCCCGACGGCGTCTCGTCCACGTCTCGCCGAGCGTACCTCGATGCGTTCGGCTCCGCGCGGTCGCTCTTTACTCTGGAGGTGCCGGCGTGAGTGCGTTGTCGAACGTCCCTCGCGACCGCGCGATCCCGCACTGGCTTGCTGGCGCTGATGGTCGGCAGACCTTTGCGTGGACGCACCTGCCCGCGACGCGGCCACGGCGGCGGACGGGGATCCAGATCGTGGCGCCCGTTGGACCCGAGTATCTCCATAGCCATCGTGCGGTACGCCACTTGGCTCGCGTGCTGGCGCGCCTCGGCTTCGTCACCGTGCGTCATGACCACGAGGGAATGGCCAACTCGACGGGCGATCTGCGTGACGCGGAAACGTGGGCGCACTGGGACGAGAGTTGTGAACTTGCACACCAGCACCTGCGCGCCGTACCTGGTGTGGACGAAGTCGTGGTCGTGGCCCTGCGGTCGGGCAGCCTCGTGGCGCAGCGGCTGATGGCGCGTCATCAGCTCTCCGCAGTCGTGCACTGGTTTCCCTACCTCAAGGGGAGCGTCTTCGTGCGCGACCTCGCTCTGATTGACTCGATGCTCGATCTGCCCGCGCCGGACGGTCCGTTCATTGAGGCGGGCGGATACCCGCTACACGAGCGGACGCACGCGGCGTTGCGGGACTGCGACCTCCTGGCAGGGCCACTGCCGCTCGCCCGACGCGCGCTGATTGTGAACGACGCGGCGCTTCCGGTGAACGATCGACTGCGAATGCGGCTCGACGAGGCCGGCATTGCGGCCGTGCGCATGGAGCAGCCAGGCCTTGGCGAGATGATGCGGCAGGCCGAGCTGATGCAGGTCCCGGGTGAATGCGTGGCGGCGGTCTCGCACTGGCTCGACGAAGCGTTTCCCGCGACGACGCCCGCCCACGAACTCCCGCCGGTGCGTGCCGAGCTGGACAGTGCAGCGTTCCGCGAACGTCCGTTCGCGATTGCTGGTCCGCGCCCGATGCTCGGGCTACTGACCGAATCGCTCACGCCAGACTCCGACGCACCACTCCTCGTGTTGCTCAATGCCGGGGCCGCGCATCACGTCGGACCCAATCGGCTCCACGTGGACCTCGCGCGCGCAGTGGCCGCGAAGGGCATCAGTTCGCTCCGCCTTGATATCTCCAATCTCGGCGAGAGCGCCGAGGGACTCAGTCCGGCCGAGCATCACCCGTACGCCCCGACAGCCGCCGCTGACGTGACCACGTCACTCGCCGAACTCACGCGCACGACCGCCTATGCACGCTTTGTACTCTGCGGGCTCTGCTCCGGAGCGCACAATTCCTTCCAGGGTGCCCTCGCCGCTCCGCCGGGGCAGGTCGCCGGACTCGTCCTCTTGAATCCGCTGACATTCTACTGGCGGTCCGGTGACGATGTGCTGAACCCTGAGGGAGCGCGCGTGGAGCAGAATGCCGCGCAGTTCGGGGCGAGCTCGCGCGACCCGCGCAAATGGTTACGACTCCTCACCGAACCCCGGCGTCTTGCGCGCGTCGGCTTGTCGGCGGGCGCCATTGCGTGGGCCCGTGCGGCCACGGCCGCGCGCGCACTCGCCCAGTCCATGCGACTCGGTCTGATGACGCCGCTCGAGCGGGACTTACGTCGATTGCTCGACTCAGGCGTCTGGATCAGCCTGCTGACGGCGCAGTCCGAGCCGGGTTATGCGGCGATGCGGGCCAGCGCGGGACGGCTCCTCTCGGCAACGCATCGAGCCGGGCACGTTTGCGTGGAGATCCTTCCCGAGACCGACCATACGTTCACAGCGTACGCAAGCCGACAGGATCTCATCCGCCGAATCACCGCACAGCTCTCCGGACCGCATACGTGACTTCTGCCCAACAGACGGAGCTCGAGCTGGTCTTCCGGTTCGCGCTCCGGTTGTCCGAGGATGTCGCGCTGTCGTCCGTCCGACGCGAACACTGGTCCGATTGGGACTCCATGGCGCAGGTCTCGCTCATTTCCGCCATCGAGGGCCAGTTCGACCTGGTGTTCGATGCGCCAGATGCCATGCGGATTGACAGTTGGGACAGCTGCGTTGCAATCGTTGGAGCGAAGCTCACGCACTAAGCTGTCTCGTGCCTCCGTGGCGGCCGGTGCCGGTGCGTCACCGCCGCACCGAAGTAACGTCAGCTTATTGGGGCAAGTCGAATCGGGATCCTGACCCGCGTCCGCTCCCATTCGATCAGGAGATCGGTCGCGGCGTTCGAGCCCGGCTCTGAGCGAATCACCAACTGCTCGACGTGCTCGATTGGCTCGATTCGCACTGGGACTCGTCCGCGCTCCAGCCGCCGCACCTTGCTCGAGTAGGCGCTGTGGTAGAGCACGCCGTCGGAACCCATCTCGTCCGCCGTGATTCCCCACTGTGCGATGGATGCATTCACGATGAGTGTGAACTGATCACGCCCAGGCACGGTGTAGAGTGAGTAGCTCCCCGGTTCGACCACCAGCCCCGCGATCTCCGCGCGGAAGGGCAAGTTGATGATCGTGGGCTCGTTGGCCCCGGTGCGCCAGAGCGTGTCGTAAGGCACGATGCCGCCGAACACGGTGCGCCCGTTCGCCGACGGGCGACCAAAGCAGATGCTCGCGGCCTCAGGGCCGACCGCGAAACGCACCGAATCAAGCGGACTTGGCCGCCCGGCCAGTTGCGGCGGGGTCGCCCCGGTCCGGCAGTCGAGGGTGACCTGCGAGGGCTTCTGGGCACAGCCGAGCACGGCGAGACCCAGCATGTAGAATGAGCGCAGTGAACGCATGATGAATCCGGAGGGATGCGGGAACCGACGCAGCTGGTTTCTCGGTAAGGACCGAACTGCAATTTACCACAGAGGCGCAGCGGCCACGGAGGACTGCAACGGCGACCGGCAACTGCGGACTGAAATGTGAACTGCAAGTGCAACTGCAACTGAGAACTACAACAGCGAAATGAAGGGGGTGCGGCTACGAGATCTCCCTCGGCCGCACCCCCTTTTTCCCTGCCGTTCTCCCTGCCGTTCTCCCTGCCGTTCTCTGTGCCCTCTGCGCCTCTGTGG
>CAYUMN010000225.1:0-4802 GCA_964445835.1 uncultured Gemmatimonas sp. | reverse complement strand
CGCCTGGGCGATGTCGATTCACAAATCGCAGGGGAGTGAGTTCGACACCGTGTATGTCGTGCTTCCGGATCGTGACGCGCGGATGTTGAGTCGCGAGCTGCTGTACACGGCGGTGACGCGGGCGCGGAGTAAGGTGGTGCTGGTGGGCGCTGAAGAGACGCTCCGGAAGGCGATTGAGCGGACGGCGCGGCGGGAGTCTGGGCTGGGGCTTCGGTTGGGGGGCGGGTGATGTTGTTGCGCGCGCGCGTGTTGTGCAGTGGCGCCTCTGAGCGGCCCGTGATGTGGGCGGCGCTGTTCATTGCCTTCCTCCTCCCCCTCAGCGCCTCAGCACAGTCCCGCTGCGGCGTCCAGCGCTGGCCCGTCAAAACGCTCGCCGACCGCGACGCCGCTCGCGTGGACACCATCGCGACTCCCACGAGCATCGCCGAGCTCGCGCGCATTCCGCGTCCAGACGGTCCCTTCCAGCGCGACGAGCGCATCGCACCAGTCGAACTCACACGCGTCCTGGTTCGGGCTCGCATCGCGCGGATCCTTCCCGAACAGGACGATCTCGACATCCACCTCGTGCTCCGCGATCTCGACATCGACTCCATCACGGTCGTCGCGGAGATTCCCGACTCCCTGTGCGCGCCGACTCCGGCGCTCGGACGTGCGTACAACGATGCACGCCGCGCGCTCCGCCGCGTCCCACGCGATGGCGTCGTGGAGGTCGTTGGGATCGGGTTCTTCGACTCCCAGCATGGCCAGTCTGGAATGGCGGACAACGGGATTGAGATTCATCCCATCCTCTCGCTGCGTCCGCTGAGTGAACCCGCCCGCGATACGAGTGACGCGACGGGGCAGTGCCGCAATGGGAGTTACACGCGCACCGCCGCGCTCGGCACCGCGTGCGCGCGTGCCGGTGGTCTTGCTCTCTGGTGGGGCGTGCGCGGAGCAGGGGCGCTTCGACCGCCGCTCGCGTGGACACCATCGCGACTCCCACGAGCATCGCCGAGCTCGCGCGCATTCCGCGTCCAGACGGTCCCTTCCAGCGCGACGAGCGCATCGCACCAGTCGAACTCACACGCGTCCTGGTTCGGGCTCGCATCGCGCGGATCCTTCCCGAACAGGACGATCTCGACATCCACCTCGTGCTCCGCGATCTCGACATCGACTCCATCACGGTCGTCGCGGAGATTCCCGACTCCCTGTGCGCGCCGACTCCGGCGCTCGGACGTGCGTACAACGATGCACGCCGCGCGCTCCGCCGCGTCCCACGCGATGGCGTCGTGGAGGTCGTTGGGATCGGGTTCTTCGACTCCCAGCATGGCCAGTCTGGAATGGCGGACAACGGGATTGAGATTCATCCCATCCTCTCGCTGCGTCCGCTGAGTGAACCCGCCCGCGATACGAGTGACGCGACGGGGCAGTGCCGCAATGGGAGTTACACGCGCACCGCCGCGCTCGGCACCGCGTGCGCGCGTGCCGGTGGTCTTGCGCTCTGGTGGGGCGTGCGCGGAGCAGGGGCGCTTCGACCGCCGCTCGCGTCCGCTCTAGCAGGGGAGGCGGACCCGCTGAGCGACCAGGGGCGCCGCACGGAGCAGATCGAGGTGAGCAGCGACACCGTCTGGATCAACACCAATTCCAAGGTCTATCACTGCCGCGGATCGGCGACGTACGGGAACACCGCGCGCGGGCGTTACGCGACGGAGGCCGAGGCGGTGCGCGATGGGGCGCGGCCGGCGGGTAGGCGGCGGTGTGCGAACGATGAGCGCTAGCACATCGCCGAAACGAGTTATGGCGTGCCGGTTGGTGGAATCACCACTTGCGCCATGCCGACGTTGAACGGGTCGCACCAGATGACGATGTGCGTATACTGCACACCCGTGGGCACCTGGAAGAAGTACGACTGCGCCCCCAGACGATTCCGCAACGGACCAACACGCAGCGGCCGTCCCGTGTTGGGATTGCTGCCGGTATTGAGATACAACACAGGACCGGGCGTCTGCGCGATCATAAAGTCACTTGAGAGGTCGAGGCGTGCCGATCCGCCTTCAATCACCAGCGTGGCGCGGCCCGTCACGGCGTACCCGGTGCGCATCCAGTTGCCGGACACACCGGGACCTGTCGGAACGCCACCGCCCGTATCTAAAGGGGCAGCATCCGGCGCCGTGGGAGCTGTGACGTTGCTGCAGCCGACCGCCAACAGCAGCAGCACACCGAGACCAGCGAGAGGAAGACGCATCCGGTATCCTGAACGGGGATCCAGCCCTAGACCGCACTCCAGCTGGCAAGACCGAGGATGGGCACATAGTTCCCGCTCAAGCTCGGACGCTCGGAGGGACCGTGCGCGGCCGGCTCGTAAGACCAAGGCCTGAATGAACGGACAAGAAAATATGGAGGTGGCCTGATGGATAGGTGCATAACTTCCCCATCAGCCCCAGCGCGCTGGCGTCACGCGCCAGACCCTCACCAAGATCAAGCGCGGCGATCCTTCTGTTAGCATGCGCGGATGTTGAGTCGCGAGCCGCTGTACATCGCGATGACGCGGGCGCCGAGTAAGGTGGTGCTGGTGGGCGCTGAAGAGACGCGAAGAGCGGTGATTCCGCGGACGGCGCACCCAGTATACTCATTAATGTAAATTATAATTGACACTATCTTGCAATTGGTGTATTATAATTAACATATGCGGAAATCACCGCCTCCCATCAGCCCCAGCGTCCGGCGCGTTCTCTCAGACCTCGGCGCCGACATTCGTGCCGCCCGCCGCCGCCGACGGCTCCCGATGGAGATCGTCGCCCAGCGCGCCGGCATCACGCGGCAAACCCTCGCCAAGATCGAGCTCGGTGACCCCGCCGTCAGCACGGGGGGATGGGCCTCCGTGTTGTTCGCGCTGAATCTCAGCGAAGGACTCCGCCATATCGCCTCGGCGGCGGCGGATCGCGTTGGTCTCGACCTGGAGATCGAGCGACTTCCGCAACGCGTGCATCTCCCTAAGCGGAGCGATGGGTGAGCAAGCGCGAGGTCATCGTCTCCGTGGATCTCGAGGGGAGGGCGATCCGAGTCGGCGTGCTGCACCTGGGCATCGTGCGCGGGAACGAGCGCGCGACCTTTCGCTATGACGAGGCGTGGCTCGCCAACGCAGATCGGTTTGCGCTCTCGCCGGCCCTTACACTCGATGTCGGTGGCTTTCAGCCGCCGCCGTCACAACCCCTGCATGGGGCATTGAGCGATTCTTCCCCCGATCGATGGGGGCGGTCCCTGATGCAGCGGGATGAGCGCCGACGCGCTCGCATGGAGCAGCGGAGCCCGCGCGCCTTGTTCGAGGGCGACTACCTGCTCGGAGTACACGATGAAGCACGTCAGGGCGCGCTGCGATTCCAGCTCAATCGGGACGGCCCGTTCGTCGCGCCCCCGACGAAGGGAAACGTCCCGCCAATGGTTGATCTGCCGCGACTCCTTTCCGCCACACAGCAACTTGAGACCGACTCCGATGCGGAGGCCGATGACGCACTCGCGCTCATCCTCGCTCCTGGCTCGTCGCTTGGTGGGGCACGTCCCAAAGCCTCTGTGCGCGCAGCGGATGGTTCGCTCTGGATCGCAAAGTTCGCCAAACACGATGATGCCTACTCCGTCGAATCCTGGGAAGCGGTCGCGCTTACCCTCGCGAAAGCGGCGAGAATCGACACGCCGATCTTCGAGCTACGCGAAGTGGCCACAACGCGCGCGCTTCTTGTGCAACGCTTCGATCGACGCGCGACCATTCGCATTCCCTACCTCTCAGCGATGAGTCTGCTGAACGCGCCGGATGGTGAGCCGCGAAGCTACGTGGAGATCGCCGAGGAAATTCGACGCCATGGCGCGGCGGCCAAGGCTGATCTGGCGCAGCTCTGGCGTCGCCTTGCCTTCAGTATCGCGATATCGAATCTCGACGATCATCTCCGCAACCACGGGTTCCTATATGATGGCCCCGCTGGGTGGCGGCTCTCACCTGTGTTCGACCTGAACCCGGTGCCCGCGGACGTGCGGCCGCCGGTGCTCTCCACGAGTGTGGATGTCGATCGTGACACGACGGCTTCGTTCGAACTGGCGATCGAAGCGCATGCACAGTTTCTGCTGACGCACGCCGAAGCGGAGGAGATCCTCGCGGAAGTGTGTGCCGCGGTCAGCGGTTGGCAACGCACCGCAACGCGATTGGGAATCAGCCGAGGTGAGATTGATCGAATGGCCAGTGCGTTCAGGCACGGGCAAGGTACTTAGGCCGCAGTTTTCCTCGCGCTTCATCCGCTAATCCCACAGCCAGCGCGAGCGCTCGTCGAGCTCTGCTTGATGCGCCTTCGGTAGAGGTCGTCTGAGTATGACCTCCACGGAATATGCCATCCAGAGAATGATGCGCGGGCCGGACCGTCAGACCCCCTCCCCACATTACCAGCACGCCCCCATCCCGGGGCCCTTCTATATAGGAGCTGGCAATGCCGTCCACTGCCCCGTCCGGCCCCACGGAACCAACCCCAACCACACCAAAACTCACCCTCGCCCCCGACCGGTCGCTGATGTGGGCCGAGGGCGACTCGGTCCGCTACCTGGTCGCCGACATCGGCGTGACCGGCGAGTTGCCCACGGCAGCCGAACAGCCTCCACTCAACCTCGCGCTCGCGATCGACGTCTCCGGCTCAATGAGCGGCGGCAAGCTGGAGGCCGCGCGCTGGTGGAGCGGGTGACGCTGCGCATGCAGTTGGGGCGCGGGCTGCGGACGTGCGAGTTGGGGGAGGCGCGGCGGTACCTGGAGCGGGAGCTGCGGTACTTGAAGCGGTATGCGCGAG
>CAYUMN010000224.1:0-4825 GCA_964445835.1 uncultured Gemmatimonas sp. | reverse complement strand
GGCGAAGAGGGGCGGATGAAGGCAGGAGGATGGAGGGGCGAAGCGTTCCTCTGAAAAGTAATGGCGCGGGGGGGGAGCGCTGTACCTGCTGCGCGCGTCAACTGTCCCGCTTCCCTACCCCGCTGAACGGCGATCCCCCCGCGAACCTAGAGTTGGGCGTTGCCCCTCCCACTCGGTGCCGATGGGCGGTACAATCGGGGACCTCAGTGCGAGGAGGTCCGCGAACCGCGCCGACCTGTGCCATCTCCCCGACCCGCCCGCTCGATGACCCGTTGGCTTTCGGCTCTCCTCTGGGCCGTCGTTTCGATCGTCGGTGCCTCCGCCTTCGCCTACCTCGGCCTGCGGCGCGGCGAAACCATCAGCGCCGCCTGGCTGCTCACCGCAGCGTTGTGTACGTACGCGGTCAGCTACCGGTTCTATTCGAAGATCATCAGCGCCAAGATCTTCGCGCTCGATTCCAAGCGCGCCACGCCCGCCGAACGCCTCGCGGATGGTCGCGACTTCGTGCCGACCAATAAGTGGATCGTCTTCGGGCACCATTTCGCCGCGATCTCCGGCCCGGGCCCGCTGGTCGGCCCGACGCTTGCGGCCCAGTTCGGCTATCTCCCGGGGGCACTCTGGATCATCGTCGGCGTCGCACTCGGCGGCGCGGTGCAGGACTTCGTGATCCTGGCGTCGAGCGTGCGCCGCGATGGCAAGTCCCTCGGACAGATGGCCAAGGAGGAGATCGGTCCAGTGGCCGGCTACACCGCGCTCGTGGCGGTGATGGGGATCATGGTGATTCTGATCTCCGTGCTCGCGCTGGTGGTGGTGAATGCGTTGCGCGACTCGGCGTGGGCGACCGTGACAGTGGGGCTGACGATTCCGATTGCGATGTTCATGGGGGTGTATCTGCGGTATCTGCGCCCGGGCGCCGTGCTGGAGACCACGGTGATCGGGCTGGTGTTGCTGGTGCTCTCGCTCTACGCCGGCCGCTTCGCCGCGGAGCATGCGACGCTCGGCCCACTGTTCACGCTCGACGCGACGACGCTCGCCATCTCGGTCATGGCGTATGGCTTCGCCGCCTCCGTGATGCCGGTGTGGTTGTTGCTTGCGCCACGCGACTATCTCTCGGCATTCGTGAAGATCGGCGTGGTGCTCGCGCTCGCCGTGGGCATTCTCTGGGTGTTACCGCCGCTGCAGATGCCGGCGGTGACGCAGTTCATTGACGGCACTGGGCCGGTGTTCGCTGGGAAGCTCTTTCCGTTCGTGTTCATCACGATCGCCTGCGGCGCGATCTCCGGCTTCCACGCGTTGATCGCGAGTGGCACGACGCCGAAGTTGTTAGAGAACGAAGCCGACGCGCGCCTGGTCGGGTACGGCGGGATGCTCACGGAATCGCTCGTGGCGATCATGGCGTTGATTGCGGCCTGCGTGCTGACTCCCGGTGTGTACTTCGCGATCAATGCGCCGGCGGGGATCATCGGCACGACCGCCGAGAGCGCGGCGCAGGTGATCGCGACCTGGGGCTTCGTGCTGAAGCCCGAGGAGCTCACGCTGCTGGCGCAGCAGGTGGAGGAGTCTTCGTTGCTCTCACGCACAGGCGGCGCCCCCTCGCTGGCGGTAGGGATGGCGAAGATCTTTGCCTCCGTGCTCGGGGGCGATACGGCGATGGCGCTCTGGTATCACTTCGCGCTGATGTTCGAGGCGCTGTTCATTCTGACCACGGTCGATGCCGGCACGCGTGTTGGACGATTCATGCTGCAGGATCTTGGCAAGCATGTGTGGGCGCCGTTCGGCCGCGTGTCGTGGTATCCCGCGGTGCTGCTGTCGAGCCTGATGGTGGTGGCGATGTGGGGCTACTTCCTCTACCAGGGCGTGACGGATCCACTCGGCGGCATCAACTCGCTCTGGCCGCTCTTCGGCATCTCGAATCAACTGTTGGCGACGGTCGCGCTCTGTGTGGGCACGACGATCATCATCAAGATGGGGAAGGCGAAGTACGCTTTCGTGACGGTGTTGCCGATGGTCTGGCTGGTGATCGTCACGACGACGGCGAGTCTGACGAAGATCTTCGGTGCGGATCCGCGGGTGGGGTTTCTTTCGCATGCGGATTGGGTGCGAACGAAGCTCGCGGCGGGAGAGTTGCCGCTGGGGGTGAAGGACATTGCGGGAGCGGAGCGACTGATTTTCAATGATCAGCTCAATTCGGTGGTGGCCGGGTTCTTCCTGTTGGCGGCGGCGATCATTCTGGTGGATTCAGTCTGGACGTGGTGGCGCGTGCTCAGCGGGCGTTCGCCGATGGTGACGCAGGAAGTGGCGTTTGTGGCTTCGTCGAGAGTGTGACTTGTGACAGCACCAGCAATAGCAACAGCAACAGCAATAGCAACAGCATCAACACCGAGGAACAGAGCGGGGAGGTCGGTGTCTGCGCCTTGAGTTCGTGTTGCGGTGGGATTCCCGTTCTTATTTTCTTGCACAGGTATGCCGACATGCGTTGTCTGATACTTCTCTGCGCGCTCACGCTCGGTTCTCATACCGCGCGTGCGCAGCAGCCCGCGTTCGATCTGACGGTCCCGAACATCATGCGCGGGCCCGAGTTGTACGGGCGCGAGCCGGCGAATGTGCAGTGGACGGCGGATGGGGCGTGGGTCTACTTCCGCTGGCTTGAGGCCGGGGCGGCGTGGCAGGCGCAGGTGAAGCCGTATCGGGTGGCGCCGCGCGCCGGTGCGACGCCGGAGCAGGTGACCGCGGCGCATATGGACTCCGTGGCGCCGATGCTGGCGACCGGACCCCAGTCACGCGATGGTCGTGTGCGCGTGGTTGCCGCTGGCGGGGACATCTGGATTCATCGACGCGATCAGGGACGCGTTGCGCTCCGTCGTATCACTGAGACGACCGCGAGCGAGTCGGCGCCGCGCATTGCCGCCGATGGTCGCACGCTCTACTTCGTGCGCGACAACAACGCCTTCGCGTTCGATCTCGCCACCGGGTTCACCAAGCAGCTCACCGATATCCGCAGCGGCACCGCGCCGCGGGAGCCTGAAGAGCCCAAGGGACAGCGCGCCGCCCTCGCCGCGCAGCAGCGTGACCTGCTTGAGGTGGTGCGTGACCGACTCCGCGCCGACTCGCTCCAGCGCGCGGAGCGCCGTGAGGCCGAGGGACGCCGCGTGCCGGTGATCTGGATTCCGACCACTGACCGCATCGGCCAGCTCTCGATCTCTCCGGACGGCAAGAGCGCGCTGTTGGCGACCTTCACTTCCGCGACCGGCACGAAAGGATCCGACGTCCCCGACTACATCACGGCCGATGGCTACCCGCGCATGATTCCCGGGCGCACCAAGGTCGGCGATGCGCAGGCGACGACGAAGATCGCGCATCTCGACTTCGCGACCGGCCAGATGACCTGGCTCAAGCTCTCGCCTGACTCCGTTGCGGCAGGACAGGCCGGCATCGGCGATTGGACCGCGGAGGGCGCCCACGCGATTCTCAGCGTCGTGAGCAGCGACTTCAAGAACCGGTATCTCTACAGCATCGCATCTGCTGGCGGTGCGATGACCATGGTGGACACGCTCCGCGATGAAGCCTGGGTGAACGGCCCCTGCTTCGGCTGCAATGGCTGGACGTCCGACGGCCGCCTCTGGTACGTCTCCGAAGCCTCCGGCTATTCGCATCTGTACAGCGTGCGCCCCGATGGCTCGAACAAGCAGACGCTCACGTCGGGCGATTGGGAAGTGTTGGAGGTCGCCATCTCCGACGATGGTCGCAGCTTCGAGCTGAACACCAGCGAGCCCTCGCCCTTCACGCGGCAGGCGTATCGCCTACCGGTCGCCGGTGGCGCGCGTACGCGCATCACCAGCGGCGACGGCGGGCACAGCGTGAGCTATGCGCCCGATGGCCAGCGTTATGCCACGGTCTACTCGGAATCGAACGTGCCGCCGGAGCTCTTCATTGGTCGCGTTGGACAGAGCGCCACGCAGCGGCTCACGACCTCCACGACCGAGGAGTTCCGTCGCTACGCCTGGATCAAGCCGCAGATCGTGATGATCCCCGGTGAGGATGGCACGCCGGTCCCGGCGCGCATCTATCGCCCCGCGCAGGTGGGCGGACAGGCGAATGGCGCCGCGGTGATATTCGTGCATGGCGCGGGCTACCTGCACAACGTGCACAACTGGTGGTCCACGTATTCGCGCGAGTTCATGTTCCACCACCTGCTCGCCGCGAAGGGCTACACGGTACTCGATATCGACTACCGTGGGTCCGCCGGCTACGGCCGCGACTGGCGCACGGCGATCTACCGTCACATGGGTGGCTGGGACATCAACGACCAGGTCAGTGGCTCGAAGTATCTGACGCAGACCTTCGGCATCACTCCGGAGCGCATCGGCATCTATGGCGGCAGCTACGGCGGTTTCACGACGCTCATGGCGCTCTTTGAGCACCAGCAGTACTTCGGCGCTGGTGCCGCACTCCGCTCGGTGACCGATTGGGCGAGTTACAATCACGGCTATACGGGGCGCATCCTCAATCTCCCGCAGGACGACACGCTCGCGTATCGTCGCTCCTCACCACTCTTCTTCGCCAACGGGCTGCAGGATCCGCTACTGATCGCGCACGGCATGATTGACACGAACGTGCAGTTCCAAGATGTCGTGCAGCTCGCCCAGCGGCTCATTGAACTCGGCAAGACCGACTGGGAGATGGCGGTCTATCCGGTCGAGGATCACGGCTTCACCCGCCCGAGTTCGTGGACCGACGAGTATCGCCGCATTCTTGAGCTGTTCGATCGCACGATCGGCCCCAACGGAACGAAGGCACCGCGATGAGCGCCATATGATACGCGCCA
>CAYUMN010000223.1:1419-4844 GCA_964445835.1 uncultured Gemmatimonas sp. | reverse complement strand
CGATGATCCGCATGGGCCCGCGACAGGTCGGGCAGGCCAGCGGGTCGACCTCGAATCGATCGGCGTCGTTGCTCGACAAGACACCCGTGGTGAGGGCATGGGTGCCTCCGGGGAGCACGTGTGGATGGGCATAACCTCGGATCCCCTTGGAGGAATCGGGGCCGGCGACCATCCGGCGATCCCCACCATCTGATGAAACGAGCCACAGCGCGTTCTTGAAGCCGTACAGGATCTGGCGGCCATCGCCCCAGCTGCCGGGGGTCGGGCTTGTCGAGTCCGCGACGGTCTGCGCGACGCCGCCGGCGATCAGCACCGTGCGCAGTGACCCGTTGGCGATGAAGACCAGCGACTGGCCGTCCGGGGAGAAGCTGTGGTACACCGCTCCCTCCGTGCCTCGCACGGCCTGCGCGACTTCATCCTCGAGTCGACGCAGGAAGATCATCCGGTCGGTGCCCTTTGCCCCCGGAATCGCCAACGGTCGCCCATCGCGGGAGATCGCCACGGTGTGGGAGCTTTGCTGCGAAGTGCTGACGCTCTCCGGAAGCTCGATGACGAAACGACCCGCCACCGGACGCGGCGATTCACGCGTGCCGAACCATGCCGCGCTCGCGATCCCCAGGGCGCCGACGACCAACGCCGCCGCCTCCCGCACCCGTGCTCGCTTGCTGGGCTGCCCCGCCGTCGCAGCGAGTGCGCCCGTCGGCGCCTCGCCCGTGAGCATCTCGTACGTGACGGCGCCCAGTGAATAGACGTCGGTGCGGACATCGATCGCCCGGTCACCCGTGGCCTGCTCGGGACTCATGTACTGCGGCGTGCCGAGTGAGAGGCCGGTCTGCGTGATGCGATTGCCTCCTGCGTTCGAGACCGCGAGCGCGATCCCGAAGTCGGCCACGAGCGGCTGGCCGTCGTGCAGGTGGATGTTCTCCGGCTTGAGGTCGCGATGGATCACGCCCTGCCGGTGCGCGTAGTCGAGCGCGCCCGAGATTGCCGTGGCCAGGTGCAGGACGTCCTCCACCGGGAGTTGCTTCTCGCGGTTGAGCCGTGCGCGGAGCGACTCTCCCTCGATGTAAGGCATCACAGAGAAGAGGAGTCCTCCCGCCTCACCGCTATCGAAGAGGGGGAGGAGATTGGGGTGCTGCAGGTTGGCGGTGACCTCGATCTCGCTGAGGAACCGCTCGATGCCGACGACGGCGCCGAGATCGGGACGCAGCACCTTGAGCGCGACCTTGCGGTTGTGCCGCACGTCGCGCGCGAGGTAGACGGTGGCCATGCCCCCTTCGCCGATGAGCCGGTCGATGACGTAGCGGTCGGCGAGGGCTTCGCTCAGTTGGGCGGCGATCTCGGTCATGGGGGTCGCTGGGGGCTGTGGTCTCAGCGTAGACGCGAACGTACGGAACAGGGCCTCCCGCGGCTATGGGGCGGTGTGGCGACCTGCGAGGGCGTCGACGAGCGGTTCCAGAAAGCAGAAGGCCCCGCGGTCATCCGCGGGGCCTTCTGCTGCAGCGACCCAGTGAACTACCTGATGGCAGCGGCCTTCTTGCGCGCCTCATCCCGCAGGATCGCAGCCGGGCCGAAGACATTCTCGTTCGCCACTCGGTCAAAGAGTGGCTTCGCATCGCTGGCACGTCCTGCGCCGTAAAGGGCCATCGCGCGATAGTACATCGTCACCATGTTCGTCTGGCTCGCCTGCTCGAAATGAGCGACGGCATCGGCATGCTTGCCGTCGTACAGGTCGGCCATGGCCATGATCTCGTGACCCGTTGCCGGAAACGCACCCGCACTTGCGAGGTACTGCGCGCCGATCGCGCGCGCGCCGGCCGCGTCCTTGCGCAGTGCCGCTGCGACGCCATCTGCGGCGAGCTGTGGCAGTCCGGAGGAGAGGATGCGGGCCATGGCGGTGTCAGCAGGCAGGGAGGTACCCTCGGCCGCCCGGCGCCAGCCAGCAACCGCGGCCGTCATCGCCGCGGCATCGCCGCGCGCCCAAGCAGAGTTGACAAGCGCTCCTCCGATGAACGCCACTCCGCTGCGACCGATCTCGCGCATGGCGCTTGCGTCGGCATAGCCGCGCTCAGCCGCCTCCGCCGCGGATCCCATGTCGCCGCGCATCGCATGCACGAGCACGCGCTGCTGTGCGACGTTCACCTTCGTGGTCGAGTCGGCTCGCGCATAGACGCCGTCCAGTTCCTGCAGGGCACGGCCGTGATCACCCATGAGCGCCAGCGGACCGATACGGGCTGTCCTGAGCACAGTCGAGTCCAATCGGAGCTGCGTGTCGATCGAGGTCAGCGCCTCCGCATAGCGAGCCTGCAATGTCATGACGCGTCCCATCGCGCCGTGCGCACGGGCATCCTGCGCGTCGAGCTGTACCCATCGCCGCGCCAATCCCTCCGCGCTCGGCAGGTCACGCGGTGCCACCGCGTAGTTATTGATGGCGGCGAGCAGAGCCGGCGCGAAATCCGGCGCGACCTCCGTGGCCTTCCTGTAGCTGAGTCTCGCATCGGCCGCGCGGTTGTTCGCGCCGAGTGCCGCGCCGTGCAGCAACCACGCGCGCGGGTCGTTCGGCGTGAGCTCCACCAGCTTCGTCAGTGAGGCGAGTCGCCCGGGCTGGTCGCGGTCAGCCGACTGCTTCGCTGCCTCGATCACGAGGCGCTCAGCTGGAGTGGCCGTCGCCAGATGCTGCACGGCGTGCCCAAGGTGCAGCGTACGGTCGGCCGCCGCGAGTGACGCGTTGGAGAGCTGCAGGTGCGCATGGCCCCAGGCGGGGTCGGCGGCGACGGCGCGCTGGAAGTGGTCGAGCGCTTGGGGCCGACGTGCCTTGTCCATCTCCGCCATGCCGGCCTCGAAGTGAGAGACGGCCGATGCCGACTTGCTGCTGTGACCCTGCTGTGCTGCCATGGGAGTAGCTATCATGAGCGCGACTACCACACACAGGATGGATGCACTGGATAGCGACTGGGAGAACGCACGCATGTTCGTTCCTCTGGGAAGGGAGAAGGGGTCCGAAGATCGATTCGCGATGGTCAGCCATCTCGGGACCGAGCTGGAGCGAGAACGTAGCGTGCTCCTGGAGGGGCGTCAATGACGCCTAGCCATGGTGCCCTAGTCAGCGACGACGGTGCGGTGCGCACAATGGGCTCCCTCCGTAGTAGCAACCCCTCCACCACACATCGCATGTGTATCGTGGACCGCCGGTTGATTCTCGGTTCATGCATGGTGCTCGCCCTGAGCGCCGCGATCCCCGCTCGCGCTCAGTCGCAGGCACCGGTGCGCGATGTGAACATCGAGTTCACCTCGCGACTGATCACCACAGCTGACGGGCTCCCGCAGAACTCCGTCAACGACATGATGCTCGGTGCGGACGGCGCCCTCTGGCTGGCGACCTTCGGCGGACTCAGCCGGTACGATGGCAAACACATCACTGTCCT
>CAYUMN010000223.1:0-1319 GCA_964445835.1 uncultured Gemmatimonas sp. | reverse complement strand
TGGCACTGCGCCCGGTGCCGTTCGGCGGGGACGCGGGTTCTCGGATCGACGACACGATCCACGATGTTGTGTTCGACCGGCGCGGGAACGCGTGGTTCGCGACCGAACGAGGCGCGGTGCGCCGTGCCGTGGATGGAGTGACCCGCATCTTCCGGCTCTCGGAACAGGAGCCTGGCAACCATTCCTTCAGGCTTCACGAGGATGCCGACGGGGGAATCTGGGTGGCGCACGTCGGTGGGGTCGTGCGCATTGTCGACGACTCAGTCCATCATCTCCCGTACCCCGATGCCAGCCCGTCATATCCGCCCCACGTTCTCGCGGGAGATTCCGAAGGAACGATTCTTTTGGGAACGCGTGTTCGCGGGGGCGAACTGCTGCGCTGGGACGGAGACCGCTGCACACCCGTGCTCACGCAGTTCCTGCCCAAGTCCGACAGGATACGGGCGCTCAACGCTCTTCCGGATTCGTCGTGGGCCATCGGGACGGATGCGGGGCGCTTGATGATCTGGCGCCCAGGCACCCTGACCCAAGTCAGCGCCGAGCACCTTGGACGCTCCGCGATCATACAGGTCCTGCCGCGGCCCACTGGTGGATTCTGGTTGGCGACGAATACCGATGGCCTGATCGAACTCACCTCACAGCCGGTGCGGTCCCTGACGAGAGACGGGGAGCGGCTGCCCTCGGCAGTCGCCGTCACGACTGACCGCGCAGGGGCAAGTTGGGCGACACTGGCCTGCAACGGTGTCGTGCGCCAGGACAAGACGGGGAGGATCACGTCGTTTCCACTGCGTCACGGCGTGAGTTCGATCCATGAGGCCAAGGACGGTCGCTACTGGCTGGGCACGGACAACGGGCTCTTTTAATGGGCCCCAGGCGAGACGCTCGCGCGCACGCCACTCGTCCCCGGGCGCATCCAGGCACTGTATGAGGACCGGGACGGGAGGCTCTGGGTCGGCGGGTTTGGTGCACTGCTGAAGCAGGCGATGCCAGGCGGCAAGGAATTCAGTCCGTGGCGCTTGAACGCGTCGGAAGCGGTGCAGGTGATCCATCAGGATGCGCGCGGCACGCTGTGGGTCGGTGTTCAGAGCGGTCTGCTCCGCTTGCGCGGAGACACCTTGATCTCCGCCGGGATCCGTGGTTTCCCCCAGGCGTCAGTGCGCGCACTCCGGATAGGAAATTCAATCGGGGTCGGTCGAGTATCCGGCGAGCGTACGGCGCGATCGCGGACCCCGCGAGGGCCGCCGGGCGCGCGGCGGCCTGACCTCCGCCCGCCGCCGCGCCTCGGTGGCCGTCCGGACGGCGTTGCCCGTGGGCGCCCG
>CAYUMN010000222.1:0-4845 GCA_964445835.1 uncultured Gemmatimonas sp. | reverse complement strand
GGCCGCGGGGACCGGCGGTGTCTATGCGTCCGCGGGCACTCCGCTCCGGGTCCGCTTGGTGGGTCGGCCCCGTGATGGGCGCACCACCGACTCAACGGCAGCCTCGTAGCGCCGCCGCATCTCCTCACGGAGCGCGGTCAGATCCGCGCCAAGGTGCACGAAGGAGCCGACCTGGAGGCTCCCGAGAAAATGCGCGCTGAAATCTGCTTGGCTCCCATCGGCGGTTTTTCCAAGGAGTCTTTGCGCAATGAGGAAGGCATCTCGGGCGGGGATACCAAGTGCAGCGTTGAGTTCCTTGGCCAGCAAGAGTGTTTCTACGAGCCCAAGTGGAATACGGCGCTCCACCCCTTGTCGCCCCGCCGGAACGGCCTCAGAACCGATTCTGAGAAGAAAATTATCGAACGATTTGGGATCCATCTGTAAAACCGCGGCCGCGGTAGCGGTTGTTATCGCTCTCAAATATCCTCTTTGTTAAGGATATAATAGTGTACCTGTGATCTCTCAAAAACACAAACAAATATTTCATAAAACGACGAAATGCCAGGTTAAAACGGCTCTAAAACCTGACACGACAGCTGAAAAAGGCCCAGAAACAAAACTTACATAGAAGTTTAGTTTCTGGGCCTCGGTAACACCACCACTGCTCAAATCAATGCGCGCGCCTCCTCCAGCTGCATCGCCACCGCAGCCAATCCCGTCCCGCCAGGAATCTCCCGGTGTGTGAGCGACTGATCCGCCGAAAGCTCCAGCAACACGTCCTCGGAAAACATGGGGTGCGCCGCCGAAAACGAAGAAAAGGGAAGCGCTCCGAGGTCCACTCCCGCATCCTCTGCCTCTCGCACCAGGCGCCCGACCGCCCCATGCGCATCCCGGAAGCTCACGTGCTTCCGCACGAGATAGTCGGCCAGGTCGGTCGCCATCATGGCGCCGCTCACGGCCGCCCGCATCCGCGCCGTGTCGAAACGCAGCGTCGCCAGCGAGCCGGCCACGGCCGGCAACAGCAGGACCATCCCATCGACCGCGTCAAACAGCGCTCGCTTGTCCTCCTGGAGATCCTTGTTGTAGCCGCTCGGCAGCCCCTTCAGGGTCGTGACGAGCGCCACCAGATCGCCCAGCATCCGGGCCCCAGAGCCTCGCGCCAGCTCAAGCGCGTCGGGGTTCCGCTTCTGCGGCATCATCGACGACCCGGTGGAGAACGCATCGCCATAGCGCACGAAGCCGAACTCGCTGGACCCGAACAGAATCAAGTCCTCGGCCATGCGCGACAGATGCGTCCCGACCATGGTCAGCACGAACAGCGACTCGGCAACGAAGTCCCGATCGCCGACGGCGTCGATCGAGTTCTGAGAGATCGACGCAAACCCGAGGACCGCGCGGAGTTCCTCCCGCGGAACTGGGAAGGCCGACCCGGCAATGGCCCCGGACCCCAGCGGCAACACCGCTGCCATGCGGCGCGCGGCGGCGAGTCGCGTCCGGTCGCGGGAAAGGGGCCAGAAGTGCGAGAGTAGCCAATGGGCGACCGATACGGGCTGCGCGCGCTGCAGATGCGTGTAGGCGGGCATGATGGCCTCACCCTGGGCATCCGCCTGTGCGACAATCGCCGTCTGCAGCTGCCGGATCAACGCGTCGACGCGGTCGAGCGCATCCATCGTCCACATGCGCGTGCCGGTGGCGACCTGATCGTTCCGGCTTCGTCCCGTATGTAATCGGCCGGCGGGCGCGCCGGCTTCCTCATGCAGGAGCCGATCGACAAAGGTGTGCACGTCCTCATCGGCCCACACGGGCTGCTCACCGCCCGCAATGCGCCCCACCACGCGATCCAGTCCCTCCCGCACCTGCTTCGCCTCTTCCTTCGTGTACACCCCCGCGGTGGCCAGACCATCCGCCCATGCCTGCGACAACCGAATGTCGAAGGGCCAGAGCCGAATGTCGGTCCCGATGGACCTATTCACGGCTTCGAGTTCAGGGGCGGGGCCGCCGGCGAACCGGCCACCCCAGAGCTTGTGCGATCCGTCGCTCGAGCTCATGAAACACCTCCAGCGCACGTACGCGCGCCGCGATTGCAATGTGGGGGAACGGCCGAAGCCGCTAAACGCATAAGTATGCGATTGGAAGCAGATCGGCCTCGGCGGCAGTGCACGGCGACCTCAGCGTACGCGCTTCGCCAGTCCGCTCAAACGCCGCGCGACGCGCTCCCGAGCCTGTTCCGACCGGCAAATCATGAGGATGGTGTCGTCGCCCGCAACGGACCCAAGGATGTCGACACTCGCTTCGGAATCGATGGCGCTCGCGATGGGCTGCGCGCCGCCGATCACCGTGCGCAACACGAGCATCGGCCCGACCCCATCGAGGGAGAGAAAGAACTGGGGGAGAATGGCGGCAAGGGGTGCCCGACTACCGTCGTCACTGGCCGAATCCCCAGCGACGTAGCGCGTCCCCTGCGGACTCGGTACCCGCGCCACCCGGAGATCGCGCAGGTCCCGCGAGAGCGTCGACTGCGTGACATCCCAGCCGCGCTTATGCAGGAGCTGCCGCAACTCCTCCTGGCTCCCGATTTCACGAGTGCCAATGAGTTCGAGAATCGCGTGCTGCCGTTCGCGCTTACTGAGGGTCACTGAGAGGCTCCGAGGTCATCGGGAGTGTAGCACGATGGGCCGAGGCGAGGAAGCCGAGCGTTGACAAGAGGGGACCGCATTAGTATGCATTAATAGTGCATAACATTCCAGTCGGCGTGCTTGGCGCCTCAGGCTACGCTGGGCGCGAGCTCTGCGCACTCGTCGCGCACCACCCGCAACTGACGCTCGCGTTCGCGACCGCGAACGCCCAGCGCGGCGAGACGGTCGAGATTCCCGGTGCCGCGTCCGTCACGTTCGTGGCGACGGAGGATGCGCCGCTCGCGAGTGCCGCCCTGATCTTCTCCTGCCTGCCGCACGGCGCGAGCGCCGAATGGGTCGCGCGTGCACGCGCCGCCGGCGCGCGCGTCGTCGATCTCGCGACCGATCATCGCCTCGGCAACGGAAACAGCGAGGGCATTCCGTACGGGCTCACGGAATGGCAACGCGAGGCGGTGCGCGGAGCAATGCTCGTCGCGAACCCTGGCTGCTACCCCACGGCCACCTTGCTCGGCCTCCTGCCCCTGTTGGAGCAGGATCTGATCGCCCCGGGGGCCACGGTGCACATCAGCGCCGCCAGCGGCGTCACCGGGGCGGGACTCACCCCCCGACTCGATCTCCTCTTTGGCGAGGTGAACGAGAACTTCCGCGCCTACGGTGCCGGGAACTCGCATCGCCATCTCGCCGAGATGCGTGCGGCTGCCGCTACGCTGAACGCCGACGTGGACCTGCTCTTCACGCCGCATCTCCTGCCCGCGGCCCGCGGCATTCTTGCCACCATAACCGTCCCGTTGCGGGCGTCGGTCGCGGACGTGGTGGCGCGCTATCGGGCACGCTACGCGAACGAACCCTTCATCGAGATCACCGACGCGCTGCCTGAGTTGCGGCAGGTGCAACGGCGTAATGTGGCGCGCATCGCCCTGCGCCAGGTGGAGCACGTGCGCACGCCGACCCTGCAGATCTTCAGCGCCATCGACAATCTCGTGAAGGGCGCGAGCGGTCAGGCGCTGCAGAATGCGAATCTCATGCTCGGGCTCCCTGAGACGATGGGGCTGCCCAAGTGAGTCCGCATGCGGCCACGCCACTTCGCGTCCTGAAGTTCGGCGGGCGTGCCCAAGGCGCGCCCGAATTGCCGGCGCTCCTCGCGGCCGCCGCAGCGCACGCGCCCTTGATCATCGTGCATGGCGGCGGCGAGGAGGTCTCGGCCATGCAGCGCACCATGGGACTCGAGCCCCAGTTCGTTGGTGGTCGTCGAGTCACGAGCGAGGCCGATCTCGCGGTGGTCCGCATGCTGCTCTCCGGCACAGTGAACAAGCGCATCGTGGCGCAACTCGTCACCGCCGGCGCGCGCGCCGTGGGCATCAGTGGTGAGGATGCCGCGCTCCTCACGGCGCGCGTTGTCGACCCGACCTTTGGCCGCGTCGGGCGCGACGTCACGGCGCACCCGCAGCTGCTCCGAGATCTTCTCCATGCCGGCTGGCTCCCCGTTGTCTCGCCCGTCGCGCGGGATCGCGAGAGTGACACGGGGGCCGGATTGAACGTCAATGGTGACGACGCGGCCACCGCGATTGCCGTGGCCCTCGGCGCCCAAGAACTGCTCTTTGTGGCCGATGTGGACGGCGTGCTGGAGAACGGCACGCGCATCCCGCGGCTGGACCCCCAGCGCATCCAGCTCCTCGCGGCGCGCGGCCTCGTGCACGGGGGGATGCTCGCCAAGCTCGAGGCCGCGGTTGCCGCGCTTGAGGCCGGCGTCGGCGCCGTGCGCATCGGCACGCTCGACGCTATTTCTGACCCGACGGCGGGTACGATGATCGTGCCCGCCGTGCACGCACTCCAGGATCACACGTGACCGCAGCCGCCATTCCCATGACCGACGCTCTCCTTGGTACCTATCGCCGCGCTCCGATGGAATTGGTGCGCGCGGATGGAGTGCGTCTGTACGACAGCGAAGGACGCGCCTATCTCGACTTCGCGGCCGGCATCGCCGTCAACGCGCTCGGCTATAACGACGCCGGAGTGAATCACGCGATGCACGAGGCGATGGCGACGGGGCTGGTGCACACGTCGAATCTCTTTCGCACCGAGCCAGGAGAACTGCTCGCCGACAAGCTTGTTGCGGCTTCGTTCGCGGACCGCGTCTTCTTCTGCAACTCGGGCGCCGAAGCCAACGAGGGAGCATTCAAGTTCGCGCGCAAGTGGGCGCGCGGCGTCGGCGGTCCCGCGAAGCATGAGA
>CAYUMN010000221.1:0-4864 GCA_964445835.1 uncultured Gemmatimonas sp. | reverse complement strand
GTTGCGACAAGAACACCGTCGATTCCGAACGCTATCTCGCGCAACTCCTTGATCACGGCGCCGAACAGGTCGAGGACGCGGAGACCGCGGAACTCATCATCGTCAACACCTGCGGCTTCATCGACGCCGCCAAGCAGGAATCCATCGACGCTATCGTCGCGGCAGGCCGCTTGAAGGAGACGGGGGCCGCGACGGCGGTGGTCGCCGTTGGGTGCATGGTCGAGCGGCACAAGGGCGAACTCGAGGCAGCGCTCCCCGAGGTGGACTTCTTTCTCGGCGCCTCGGAGACGGAGCAGTTGCTGCCCATGCTGCGGGCGCGCGGGCTCATTGGCGATCCCATCACGGAGCATCCCGGCGTGCGCATCCACGCGGGTGGCACGCCGTTCGTGCGCTATCTCAAGGTGAGTGAAGGGTGCGACCACGGCTGCGCCTTCTGCGCGATCCCGCTCATGCGCGGCAAGCATCGCTCGTTCGCGCCCGATGAGATCGTG
This sequence comes from uncultured Gemmatimonas sp., assembly GCA_964445835.1. GTDB lineage: Bacteria > Gemmatimonadota > Gemmatimonadetes > Gemmatimonadales > Gemmatimonadaceae > Pseudogemmatithrix. The sequence continues at coordinate 4,373 of CAYUMN010000221.1, read as the reverse complement.
CGCGAGGCACAGTTGCTCGAGCTGCAGGGCGCGCGCGAAGTGAACCTCGTGGCGCAGGATCTCGCGCACTACGGGCGCGATCTCCGGGACACCAGCGTGCGGCTCCCCGAGTTGCTCGAGGCGCTGCTCCGCGAAACGTCAATTCCGTGGTTCCGCAACATGTACCTCTATTCCGCCGGCATCACGCCGCGGCTGCTCGAGGTCATCGCGAAGAATCCGCGCATTCTGCCGTATCTCGACATGCCCATTCAGCACGCGTCCGATAGCGTGCTCGAGCGCATGCGTCGCCCTGAGCGGCAGCGCACCATCCGCGAAAAGGTCGCGCGCTTTCGCGAGGTCGTCCCAGGCGTCGCGATCCGCACTACGTGCATTGTCGGTTTTCCCGGCGAGACGGAAGACGATTTCCAACAGCTCTGCGATTTCCTCCAGGAGATTCAATTCGAGCGTGTCGGCGTCTTCACCTACTCGCCGCAGGACGGCACGCGCGGCGCGGAACTCGTCGATGACGTCTCCGAGTTCACGAAGCGGCAGCGACTGGAGATCGTGCAGGAACTCCAGCGCCACATCACCGCCGAGCGGTACGAATCGCGCATTGGCACTGTGGCAATGGCGTTGATCGAGGCACCGCGCACTGCCGACGAGCCCGCGCGCGCGCGCCTCGCGTGGCAGGCCGACGACATCGACGGGCTGACGTGGATCGACACCGACGCCCCCGCCGGCAGCTTGGTCGAGGTCGAAGTCACGGCGGTCGTGGACGACTACGACTTCGAGGCCACCGCCCTGCGCGTCATCGCGCTTCCGCCAACGCCAACTGCCGAGGCCCCGCGCTCCCGCGCACTCCCGATGCTGGCCACGACCATCGGGAGCTTCGGCCGGTGACGCGTCCGGCGACGCGCGGGCTCGTTGCCGCCGTCGTCGGTGCGCTCGTAGTCGCCGCCTGTTTCGCCCCTCCGCGCGAGGACCGTGCGGCGCCCCCGATTCCCCGCGTCGAGACCGCAGGGCCAACCATTCGCGTGGCGCTTGGCGTGGTGCCCCGCGCCGGGGCACTCAGCATCGAACCCGGCGCGGACGGATTCGTCCGCTTCAAGGGGAAGACGTACCGCGGGCTGCTGCGCACCATCGCCACCGACTCCGGCCTCCTCGTCGTGAATGTCGTCCCGCTCGAGGCCTACCTCCGCGGCGTGGTCCCCCTCGAGATCGGCGAGCGCCCCGCCACGGAGCGCGCGGCCCTTGAGGCGCAGGCCGTCGCGGCCCGGTCGTTCACGGTCACTCGGGTGAGCGCGGCCCGTGCCGGCCGCGGACGCAGCAGGGATTTCGATCTCTTGGCAACGGTCGCCGATCAGGTCTATGGCGGCACCGAGGCCGAGCGCCCGAACGCGAGCACCGCGGTGGCCGCCACGGCGGGACTCGTCCTGCTCTACGGCGGCCGTGTGATCGTCGCGCCCTATCACTCCTCCTGCGGCGGCGAGACCGCCGCGGCTCAGGAGGCCTGGGGGGGCACCGGCGAACCCTTCCTCCAGCGCGCCAGCGACAAAATTCCCGGGAGCGACCGCTACTACTGCGACATCGCCCCCCGCTTCTACTGGGAGCAATCCCTGACCGGCGCCGAGCTCGACGCCGTGGTCCGCCGCTACCTTGGGACCTACGTCACACTCCCCCCGGCCGGCAGCGGCGGAGTCCGCGGGGTCCGCGTCATCCGCCGCACCCCCAGTGGGCGCGCCGAGGTCGTCGAATTCCGGACGGCCCGAGGGACCTTCGATGTCCGTGGCAACGATGCCCGCTCGATTCTGCGCACGAGTGCTGGCGAGCTGATGCCCAGCTCCTATTTTTCGGTGTCGGTCGACTCCTCCCCCGACGGCGCGATCTCCCGCGTGCAACTTCGTGGCAACGGCTACGGGCACGGGGTAGGGATGTGTCAGTGGGGCGCGATCGGCCGCGCGCGTGCCGGGCAGAGTGCCCGGAAGATTCTGCAGACGTATTTCCCCGGCACCACCCTCGGCTCGATCCCGTCCGCCCTCCTCGCCCAGTAGCCTCGTGCCTCCCAACACTCCTCTCCGTTTCGGCGTGCTCGGTCTCGGTGCCATCGCCCAGACCGCGCATCTCCCCGTCCTCTCGAAGATGCGCGGCGCGCAGATCGCGGCCCTCTGCGACAACGAAGCCGCGAAGGCCCGCGGCATCGCGCAACGCTTCGGCGTCGCCGATTGGTGTACCGACATCGAAGAGCTCCTCGAACTCGATCTCGATGCCGTGGTGATCTGCTCGCCGAATCATGCGCACGAGGTGCACGTACTCTCGGCGCTCAAGAAGAAGCTGCATGTGCTCTGCGAACGGCCGCTGGCGCTGACCGCCCGCGGCGTCGAACGCATCATCGCCGCAGCCGAAAAGTCCGAGCGGGTCGTGATGGTCGCCAACAATCATCGGTATCGCCACGACGCACAGACGCTCAATACCTTCTTGCGCGGCGGCGAACTCGGCAAGCTCGTGGCCGTGCGCGCGGGCGCGTACCGTCGGCAGGGACCGACGGCGCCGTGGCGCATGCGGCGCCAGGAAGCCGGCGGTGGCGCCTTCCTCGAACTCGGGCTGCCGTTGCTCGACCTCGCGGGCTGGCTCACCGACTTCGCGCGCATCGTACGCGTCAGCGCGACCATGGAGCGTGGGCGTGGCGCCAATGCCGTTGAGGATGCCGCGATGGTGATGATCGAATGCCAAGGCGGCTTCACGGTGACGATCGATGTGCGGTGGAACTACATCGGCGGCGAAGATCGCTGGTTCTTCGAGACCATCGGCACCGAAGGCTCGGCGCGCCTCGCGCCGATTCGCATCACCAAGGCACTGCATGGCAATCCCGTCAATGTCTCGCCGACGGGCGCGGCACAACGCGACACCGTGACCATTCAGTCGTATCGCTCCGAACTCGCGCACTTCGCGGCCGTCGTCCGCGGCGAGTTGCCATACGAGCCGCCAACGGATCAGGTGCGTGTCTACAAACTCCTCGACTTGATCTACAAGGCCGCGGACGAGGCGAAAGAGATCCGGCTGTGACCGCTGGGCACGGCGTGCTCCGCGGGCTCGCGCGGCGCGTCGCGCTCGGGCGGCGCTTTGTCCTCGCGGGGCGCTCTGTCCTCGCGGGGCGCTTTGTCCTCGCGGGGCGCTCTGTACTCGCGGGGCGCTCTGTCCTCGCGGGGCGGTGCCCACTCGCGGCCGCGCGGTGGCGACTCGCGCACATGCCGTCGTTCGTCGAACGCGGCGCGATCGCTGTCCTCCTCCTCCTCAGTGCTCCGGGGTTCGTCACGCGTCCCAGCAGTCTCGCCGCGCAGGAACCGGGTGCGTCGCTCCGCATCTCGGTCCTGACCTTCGGGCAGGGCAACGCCGTCTTCGAGCGCTTCGGCCACAACGCGCTCCGCGTACAGGACACCGCCACCGGGCTCGACCTCGCCTACAACTGGGGAATGTTCTCCTTCGAGCAGCCGAACTTCCTCGGCCGGTTCCTCTCCGGCGACACGCAGTACTGGGTCGAGGCCTTCCCGACGCCGTTCCTGCTACAAGTCTACGCTGAGCAGGATCGCCAGTCGGTCGAGCAAGTGCTCGCACTGACGCCGGCGCAGCGTCTCGAGATCGCCACGTTCGTCGCCGCGAACGCGCGCGAGGCGAACAAGTACTATCGCTACGACTACTTCCGCGACAACTGCTCCACGCGTCTCCGCGATGCGCTCGACCGCGTGCTGGGCGGCTCGCTCAAACGCCGGTTCGAGCCCATCACGACCGAGTGGAGCTATCGCAACGAGTCGGTCCGTCTCACGCGTGAGGATGGACTCGCACAGGCCGGTATCGATGTCGCGCTCGGCCCCCGCGCCGATATCCCGATCACCGCGTGGGAATCGATGTTCATCCCCATGCGGCTCCGCGATCTCCTGCGCGATGTCACCGTGCCCACGCGCGATGGCCCGGCCGTGCCGCTCGTCGCCGAGGAACGCGTGTTGTACGAGGCCAAGCGCTTGCCGGAGCTCCCAGAGCGCCGTGGTCTGAGCATCGGCGCTTGGGGGCCGGTGTTGGGTGCATGGATGTTCCTCCTCGCGCCCGTTGGGGTGATAGCGCGTCGCCGTACGCGCATCCCCGCCGCCATTATGGTGGCCCTCTTCTACGGCGTCACCGGACTCGTGGGCGTGGTGCTGATCGGAATGTGGGTGGGATCCTCGCATGTGTTCTGGTACAACAACCTGAACCTGCTGCTCTTCTCGCCCTTCGCGCTGCTCGCGGCTGTTCCGGCGGCGCGCGCGATCCTCATTGGCAAAGTGGGATCCCGGACCAAGGGGCTCGTGCTCGCCGTGCTCGGCCGCGCCGTGCTGGCGCTGCTGCTGAGCGCGGTCGTGAAC
>CAYUMN010000220.1:0-4934 GCA_964445835.1 uncultured Gemmatimonas sp. | reverse complement strand
ATCCCAAACTTTGCATACTGGCGCTTCCGCTATGAGGCGGATCACGCCCGCTGGGATCGGCGCTGGGGAACCGAGACGGCGCAGAGCGAACAGGACTATCTGAAGGAGATATCTGACGGTGTGGTCCGCGACGCGGAGTGGTATGAGCCGATTCGATGGCGGTGGTTCCGTCCGATCCTGCGCGACACGGCCATCGATCCGCACGCGTATAGTTTCGTCGACCTAGGGTCTGGGAAGGGGCGGGCGCTCTTCTTTGCCGCAAGTCAGGGGTTCCACCGCGTCATTGGTGTCGAGTTCTCGGCGATGCTGCACGCCGTCGCGCTCCAGAACGTGGTGTCGTTCTCCGCTCGCGAGCCCGCGGCAACTCTCGTAGAGCTCGTACACGGTGATGCCACTAGCGTGGAGTTCCCGGCTGGTCCAACTGTGATTTTCCTCAACAACCCATTCCGTGGTGAGGTCATGGCACGAGTTATTGAGAGGATTGCGGAGCACGCGGCGGGGACTCAATCCCCGACACTAGTGGTGTACAAGCAGCCTGCATGCCGATCTTTATTCGAGGAGCACCCAGCGTTTGAGCTCTTGGTAGACCGCCCAGGGAACGGGCGCTCGTTCCTTGGGAGGGAGCCCTACATTATCATGAGGGTGCGCTCACGCGCTCGTGGTGAATCAGGTGCCGGACGCTCCCGCTCCCTCTGACACGCCCGAGCCTTCCGCACGGTGCCGGAGGAGGGATGCGACTCCCGCTCGGACAGCGCCTGCCAGCCACTTCGCCGCCTCAAACAGTCGCAGCTTCGCTGATGCACGCCGCGTCCATCGGTTGCGCAGCCGTAGGCGGAGCGCCGCGTATTCCATGTTGCTGAGTTCATGCTTGGTGCGGGTTTCTCCAAGCAGCAGGTTGAGACGCTTCGTACCGTAGCGTTCGATCTCGGTCCGATACGTGAACTCGAAGACGAGGCGCGAGGGAGAGAACTGCTGGAACTCTTCCGAGAACCCAATCAACCAATAGACCGCATCGCCCGCATTCGCGAGGACGATGCCGAATGCGGCGAGCGAATCGCCGATATGTAGCGTGTACACGCGCAACCGGCCCGCGACCGCACTCGCGCGGAGCAGGTCGCCCACGCAGGCGCGAACAACGTCCTGCTCGAACAGTGCATCGCGGTCCTTTCGCCCCTTCGCTCGCAGCTCCATCTGACGCGCCGTATGCACGCGGGCAATGTCCGCGAAGAGGGCATCATCGAGTGATTCGTGCACTGCGAACCGATGTGTGTCTCCGTGATCCTCGAGCATGCGGCGGGACCGACGGAGATTGCGTCGGGTGTCCTTGTGGAACTGCGCCTCGAGCTCCGCATATCGTGTGCCGAGCTCAACGAGGTAGCCCGGCATCTCCTCGCGCTCCGCCGCGGCCTCTGGGAAACTCCCGCGAAGTGGGTCGCACAGGCTCGAATACGTGCAACAATGTTGCAGGTCAAGCAGCTCCCAATCGTGCCTTCCGGGACCAATGAGATACGCCCGGAACGCCCGGAGACAGGGCGCGTGATCCTCGGGTGCAGGGATGACAAAGCTCCCCGTGAGGCTGTCCAGACTCACGAACCCGGTACTCTGACCCCAGAACTCGAGCCAGTGAAGCGTCAACGGGCCGAGCCGGCGTCGGGTGCGCCGCAGCGGTGCGAGTCCTATCAGTTCCGCGCCACGCCAGGCGAGGAGAAAGTAGGGGGTCGTGCCGGCCGGCTGAAAGAGATTGCGCCCGCGTCGCGCCCAGTGGAGGTCGAAGACGGGGAAGAGCGTTCCGTCGGCACGAGCGACGAGTCGGTCGTAGGCCGTCGCGTGCCGCTCCAGCGCCTCGAGCGATGTGGCGACTTCCACCCGAATCCCGAGGTGTGTAAACGGCTCCACGGGTTAAAGCCCGCCCTTCAGCAGGCGCTTCCCGAACCTAACGGCCCTGGGAAACCGGTCGCGGATCGCGGGCTTGAGCTTGTACCGCAGCGCGACCGCCAAACGGTTGCGAAGCGTGGGGCGGAAGCCCTTCACGCATTCGTGCGCGCGAACGTCGGCGGTCCAGTTTTGCTTGTATGGCTCGTCGGTGCCCATGAAGTCGTATTCGAGATTCGCATCGCCACGACCGAACTCTTCGAGGTACCGCTGCATCGTGTAGGCCTTCAGCACGAGTCCCGGCGACCAGTCCGCTTGGGTGTTTCGGTAGCCAAGCTTGAAGTTGTGCAGGGTCCTTGCACAGAGGACATTGAACTCAAAGGCGACTGGTTCACCCTCGAGCAGCAGAAGCGCTGCGAACAGTGTGCCCGACTCGGCGCAGGCCGCGATCAGCTGCTCGTAGAATCGCCGCACCTCAGGAGTGGACGCCATGGAGGTCCCGTTCTCATGCTGCCATGTCTCGAGAGATATTACCATGATTGGCTCAATCACCGACGCATCCCGGACGATGCGCATCTCGAGCCCGGGCTTCGCCGTCGCGACGCGCAACTTGCGCCGCAGGGTCTGCCGGAACGAAGGGGACAGCGCGGCCAGTGCCTCCTCCCAAGACCGAGGCAAGACTGCGTACGGGGAGCCGAGTGCCTCGTCCGAGGCGACGAGCAGGCCGTGTGAGCACAGCAGTGACTTCAGGCGCGGGCCAATCGGGGAATCGACGGCGCGATCGTGCAACTCCAATACATCCCACCCTGCCGACTCAGATGCGAGCGCGGTGATTAAGGCCGCGAGCGCAGCGTCATCGCCGCGTGCAATGAGGATGCCGGTGCGATCGACCCAGGAGTTCGTGAGGGTGGAGAGGATCCGCACGTCGCGACCGCCCCTGCGCTCGGTGCGCAGACCCAAAGCAACGGCACACCTGAGCTCCTCCGCCTCCCAGATGAGCATTACTCGCAACGCGCGCTGTCCGTGGAAGCTCTTCCACCAGCATCGGGTCCAGGCATGAGTCATGGTGGCGCAACGCTCCACCGACCGCTCGAGCAGCGCGTCCCACCTCTCGCGGAGCAACTCGAACCGCGCGAGATCGGACACCACCTCAACGCGCAGCGCCGACGAGCTGGGCGCCCTACTCGCACTCATCGGTCGCGTTTCCCAGAGGGAACCGCAATCGCCTTCACCGCGCGCGCGAAGGTCTCCTTCACGATTTGTGGATGATAAAATCGCCGATCACCAGCACGTCGATACCCGTGCTGTAGAAGCACCGGAGGGCCTGGATGGGGCTCTCGACCATAGGCTCGCCCATGATATTGAAGCTCGTATTGAGGATGACCGGGACACCCGAGAGCTTCCCGAACTCCGAGATGAGCTCGTGGTAGCGCGGGTTGGTCTCTCGTGTCACCGTCTGAAGCCTAGCCGATCCATCCACGTGGGTGATTGCCGGGAGCACGGCCACTTTGTCAGGGCGCACCATGCAGACCTTCAGCATGAAGGGCGTTTCGACATCAATCTCGAAAAAGTCACGACGCGCCTCGGTGATCGCGGACGGCGCGAACGGCCGATAGGCCTCGCGGTGCTTTACCTCGGCGTTGATCTTGTCCTTCATATGCGGCAGAGTTGGGTCGCAGATGATGCTGCGGTTGCCGAGCGAGCGTGGGCCGATCTCCGATCGTCCTTGGAACCACGCGATGATCTTCCCGTCGCGGAGGAGCTCCGCCGTGTCGCGCCCCACCGAGGCGGAGCGGGCGTACGGCAGCTTGCATTCCTTGAGAAGCGCCTCGATCTGCTCGTTGGAGTATTCAAGCCCAGTGTAGGGGTTGTCGTGGAAGTGGCGATCTCGGTGGCCGAGGACGTGATTGTAGACGTAATAGGCGGCGCCGATTGAGGTGCCGTTGTCACCGGCCGCCGGCATAACGTAGAGGTCTTTGAAGCGGGTCTCGCGCAGTATGCGGCCGTTCATGACGCTGTTGAGCGCCACACCGCCACCGAGCACGAGATACTCCGCCTTGGAGCGACGCTCTAGCACGCGGCACATCTCGAGCACCCGATCCTCTAGGACGCGCTGCGCAGCGGCCGCGACATCATTGTGCCGATCTTCGAACGCGCCGGACGCGCCGCGAGGAGCGCCGAACGCCTCGATGTACCGCGAGCCGATGCGACCGCTCCAGTTATCGAAGCTGAACCAGGATTGATCCACCGACAGTTCGCCTTCGGGGCCGACGCGAACCATGCGGCTCATGGTGTCGTAGAAACGCGTCGGGTCACCGAAGGGCGCCAGCCCCATCGTCTTTCCCTCGTCATAGTTCGGCTTGAAGCCGCAGAACTCGGTGGCGGCCTCGTAGAACGAGCCGAGGGAGTTGGGGAAGTACGACTCGCTGAAGCGGGTGAAGTCGCGCCCGTCCGTCTCACCCATCCAGGTGGTCGACCACTCGCCAGACCCATCGATGGAGAGGAGCGCTGCCCGTTCGTAGGGGGAGACGAAGAACGAACCAGCGATGTGCGATAGGTGGTGGGCCACATTGTGCAGACGTGGCCTCTTTGCGCCGCGCCAAGTGGAGCGGAACCAGTCGTTGAACTCGCGCTGCCGATTCCACGCACGCCAGACCTCATGCTTGAGAAACGGCGGCATTCGGATGCCAAGGGATAGAGCGTGGGCCGCCTTTCGTGGCCAATCCTTGAGCGGGTCAATCGAGACCGCGACGTGGTCGACATCGTCGGCGCTGATTCCTGCCGCATTCAACGCTTGTGAGATTGCTTGGTAGGGGAATCCCCAAGTGTGTTTCTGACGCGTGAAACGTTCTTCCTCGAGGGCGACCACGAGTCTGCCGTCGCGGACGATGCAGGCGGAGGTATCGTGGTAGAAGTAGTTGATGCCGAGGATGTTCATTTTGAGGGGGGGGAGAGTCGTCCGCGCCGGGTGGTGTTGTAGATGAAGACGTTGTAAACGGGCTCAGTCTGGAAATGCCAGCGTGCCGCCCGCTGTGGGCTAGCAGCGAGGTTGACCTCAAGGA
>CAYUMN010000219.1:0-4951 GCA_964445835.1 uncultured Gemmatimonas sp. | reverse complement strand
CTACTTCATCTTCCGGGTGCTGGTGGACCGTTACCGCGCGCACATCTACGCGCGGGTCCAGCAGTGGAAGATCATGCAGATGCTCAAGACGTCGAAGCTCTACTCCGTCTACGAGCTCTTCCGGCCATGAAATTCATCCGCTGGAAGGCGCTGCTGCCACTCAGCGTGACGCTCGCGCTGCTCTTCGCCCTCTCCGTGCTGTTCAAGAACCAGGTGCTGGAGTGGGGCGTCGAGTCCGCGGGGACGGCGACCGTGGGCGCCCGCGTCGATCTTGCCTCCGCGTCCTTTTCCTTCGCCGACGGGAACGTGCGATTGAACGGACTCGAGGTCACGAACCCGAACTCGCCCATGCGGAACATGGTGGAGGCCGAGGAGCTCGTCCTGGACGTCGAGATGCTCCCGCTGCTCGAGCGGAAGGTGGTGATCGACACCATCGCCGCACGCGGCATTCGGTTCAATACACCGCGCAAGACCTCTGGTGCGATCCCGCGGCAGTCGAATGCGGTGGTGGAGACGAGCCAGGTCATCGCGAACTTCAAGTCGCGCATCAAGGTGCCTCCCCTCGAACTCGCGACGCTCACCAAGTCCGTGAATGTGGATGCCATCTCGGCCGATTCGCTCGCCACCCTGCGTGCGGCGCGCTACGCGGTGGCCTTTGCCGATACCGCGCGCGTCAAACTCCTCGCGGACCTTCAGGCCGCGGACCCTCGCCCCGCCATCGACTCGGCCGAAGCGCTGGTGAAGCGGCTGCAAGGGACGAACCTCCGCACGCTCGGTATCGCCGGTGCGCGTCAAGCGGTGATCGACGTGCGGCGCACACTCCGGAATCTCGAGCAGATCGACGATCGCCTGAAAGCCTTCGAAACAGAGACCCGTGGAAGCGCCGCGGGACTGCAGGCGAAGGTCCAGGCGATCGGCGATGCCCGCGCGACCGATATCGCGTATGCGAAGTCGCTGCTGCGTCTGCCGACGTTCGAGATCCCGAGCGTTGGACCACAACTCTTCAGCGATCTGATCGCCGAGCAACTGGGCGACGTGCTCTACTGGGGCGAGCGGCTTCAGCAGTACATCCCCCCCGGACTCGAGCGCCGGTTCAAAGCCGGGCCGCAGCGCATGCGTGCCTCGGGGACCGATGTGATATTCCCCAAGGAGAAGGTCTATCCGACCTTCCTGCTGCGCATCGCCGAACTGTCGCTGGCGATCGCTGGGGATGGCGCGGCGGCGGGGGAGTATCGTGCGCAACTGGTCGGCGTGACCACACAGCCCGCCGTCTACGGTGCGCCGACCAGCTTCATGATCCAGCGCACCGCGGGGACCGTCGGACCGCGCGAGGGGCGCATCACAGGTTCGTTCGATCATCGTCGCGTGCCGGTGCGGGACACGCTCGGCGCGCTGTTCAGCGGCATCAAGCTCCCGAATTTCCCCATTGGCGGACTCGGCGGTGCCGTGCAGCTCGGGCAGGGAATGACCAGTCTTCGGATTGAGCGCCGCGGCGAGCAGTTGCGCGGCGACTGGACCTGGCGTGCCCCGAACGTCGTGTGGGTGCGTGACTCGATGCGCCCCGTCACTGCTGACGCGCGGACGCGGTTTGTGGAGGACATGCTCTGGCGCGCGATGCAGCGGATCGACTCGGTCGAGATCGTGGCGTCGTTCGGCGGTACGATCAAGGACCCGACCCTCGCCGTGCGCACGAATATCGCGAACGCCGTTGGCGATGCGCTGCGTGAGCAACTGGGCGAAGAAGTGCGCAAGGCGGAAGCGCAGGTGCGGGCGCGGGTGAGTCAGTTGGTCGATGCTGAGGTCGCGAAGGCACGAGCCAAGGCCGATGAAGTCAAGGCGCAGGTGACGGAGCGCGTCGTGGCCGAGCGGGCGAAGCTGGAGGAGCAGAAGCAGGCGCTCGAGGCGCGACTCCGCGAGCTCACGCGCATTCCCGGCATCGGGTAAGGAGATTCACGTGGGTATCGGCCGATCGTTACTGCTGGCCGCGGCGAAGAGCGATGCACTGAATCGCTTTGCCACGCAGAGCCGTGCCGTGCAGCGGGCGACGCGCGCCTTCATGCCGGGTGAACGGATGGAGGACGGCCTCGTCGCTGGCGCGGCCGTCGCGCGCACCGGGCGCAGTGTGCTCTACACCCGTCTTGGCGAAGCGCTCACGCAGCCGCACGAATCGATCGCAGTGCGCGATCACTACCTGGCCCTGTTCGATGCGATCAAGCAACGCGGGCTGCCGGCGCAGGTGAGCGTGAAGCCCACGCAACTCGGACTCGACCTCTCCATTGATGATTGCGCCCAGCACTGCGTGGCACTGGCCGACAAAGCGGAGGCCACGGGCTCAGCGCTCTGGCTCGACATGGAGGACGTGAGCTACGTCGATCGGACGCTGGATTTGTACCGCACCATTCGCGCGCGGCACGCCCGCGCCGGACTCGCGCTGCAGGCGTATCTGTATCGCACGCCGAAGGATGTGGAGGCGCTGCTGCCGCTCAACCCGACCATTCGTTTGGTGAAGGGGGCGTACGCCGAGCCAGCCGAAGTTGCCTTCCCCAAGAAGGCCGACACCGACGCCGCGTTCGAACAGATCTCGGTCCAGATGCTCGAGGGAGCGAAGCACAACTCGTGCACGCCGATCCTCGGCACGCATGACATGCCGCTGCTGCGGCGAATCATCGCGCACGCGCGGGGGAAGCAGGTCGCGCAGGGGAAATACGAGATCCACATGCTCTATGGCATCCGCGACCGCGACCAGCGGCAACTGCAGAGTGAAGGGGAGACGGTCGCGACGTTGATCAGTTACGGTGAGGCTTGGTACCGCTGGTACATGCGGCGCCTCGCGGAACGCCCCGCGAATATCGGGTTCGTCGTCCGCTCGATGTTCGGCTGAGCGGGGGCGGGGGGCGGGTGAGGGTTTTCCCTGCAAACGCTTGCCATTGCCTGGCGAGTATATTACCGTATCGGAGTACAGAGAATCAGAACGCCCTCGCCCCCATTTCAGAAGAGAGGCCCCAGGATGCGCTCACGTCCCATGCGCACCTCCGCGCTCCTGCTGGCGCTCGCGCCGGCCCTCGTCCTCGCAACCGCTGCCTGTGGCGGAGGAGGAGGGGCATCGACGGCAGACGCCGATGGGGCCAAGCCGCCGGCCGTCGTCTTCACTGAAGCGAGTTGGGTGCCCAAGCGCGAATCCGATATTCCGAACGACTCGATGGGGGCCTCCATCCGTCGCGGCCTCTACCTGCTCCGCTTCACTCCCGAGTCCCTCCCGGACTACGCGACCTCGGGCCTCCGGTGCACCTCGTGCCATCAGGAGGACGGCCTCAAACGCAGCGCCGCGCCACTCACTGGCTCCCACGCCCGCTTCCCGAAGTACATGTCGCGGACCGGGGCCGTCATCACGCTCGCCGACCGCGTCAACTACTGCTTCACTCGTTCGCTCTCCGGCAACGTGATCCCGGTCGACAGCCGCGAGATGACCGATCTGCTCGCGTACATGGCGTTCATCTCCCACGATGTCCCGATCGGCGTGAAGATCGCCGGGCACGACGGCTTGATTCCCATGAAGGACACGCTCGACGGCAACGCGGAGCGTGGGGCCAAGCTCTACGTGGAGAAGACCTGCTCCACTTGCCATGGCGCCAACGGGGAGGGGCTGGGCGTTCTTCCGCCGCTCTGGGGACCGCGAGCCTACTCCATTGGCGCGAGCATGTCGCGCGAAGAGCGCGCGGCGAGCTTCATCTGGCACAACATGCCGCAGTCGGCCCCTGGCTCGCTCTCGCCGCAGGAAGCCTTCGATCTCTCGGCATTCATCAACAGCAAGCCGCGTCCCGATTCCCCCGCGAAGGAACTCGACTTCCCCATGGGCGGCGCGTCAAAGGACGTCCCGTACGACTTGAACTCCGGTCACAAGGCCTACCGCCCGCCGCCGCTCCTCCCGCGCGCCACGCCAGATCGTGCCGTGGTGCCTCAACCCGCGCGCGCCGGACGCTGAGCGATGCCGCGTAAATTCACGCGACGTGAAATGATCGCCGGCACCGCCACCGCGCTCGGCGCGGCGGCGGTCGCCAAGGTGGGCACGGCCTCCGCCCAGGAAGGCGCCGCCGCGAGTGGTCCCATCGTCACCGTCCCCGCCGATCCGACCAAGCTGCAGGGACTCCCCACGAGTCCACTCGGCGCGCGCTCCCCGTTCGTGAGGCCTTCGCGCTCGCCGGTCGGTGAGACGGTCGGTTCGTCCCTCACACCGCTGCAGGATCTCACGGGTCCCATCACGCCGAGTGATCTGCACTTTGAGCGCCATCATGCGGGAATTCCCGTCATCGACCCGGCGAAGCATCGGCTGATGATCCACGGGCTTGTTGATCGTCCGATCACTCTTTCGCTCGACGATCTGAAGCGATTCCCACAGGTCACGCGCACCTACTTCATTGAATGCTCAGGCAACGGGCGCAACGCGTTCCGCGCGCCGAAGCCGGACATGACCGCACAGAAAGTCGCCGGCATGATGTCCACCTCCGAGTGGACCGGCGTGCCGTTGGCCACGCTCTTCCGTGAAGTCGGGGCGAAGTCCGACGCGAGCTGGTTCCTCGCCGAGGGAGGCGATGCCTGCCTTATGACGCGTTCTGTACCAATGGCTAAGGCGTGGGACGATGCGCTTATCGTCTGGGCGCAGAATGGCGAGCCGCTCCGTCCCGCACAGGGCTATCCGCTCCGCCTCCTGCTGCCGGGGTGGGAAGGGAATATCAACGTGAAGTGGCTGCGTCGCCTTGAGCTCGGCACGCAGCCCTGGCGCACACGGTGGGAGACGTCGAAGTACACCGACCCTCTCCCCGGCAACAAGTCGCGCGAGTTCTCGTTCGAGAACGATGTGAAGAGCATCATCACGTCGCCGTCGCATCCGCGTACGCTCGAGGCGCGCGGCTGGTACTCGGTGCAGGGACTCGCGTGGAGCGGCCGCGGCCGC
>CAYUMN010000218.1:0-4990 GCA_964445835.1 uncultured Gemmatimonas sp. | reverse complement strand
GCGACAGGACTCGAACCTGTGACCCGGTGATTAACAGTCACCTGCTCTACCAACTGAGCTACGCCGGAATGAACCCGAAGTATAAACGGGCGCATGGGGGGCATTCAAGCCGTCCCAAAACCGAAGTTCGGCCGACCCCGTACGTTTCCGTATGCGAAACTCCCTCCTCGTCGGCATCGACGCCCTCCGCGCCAATCCGCTCCGGACCGTCCTCTCCACGCTGGGCGTGGTCATGGGCGTCGGCGCGATGGTTTCGGTGCTTTCCATGGGGGATGGGGTCGAGCGCTACGCACGCGAGCGCCTCGTCTCCCGGGACCTGATGTCGATTGCCGTGAGTCCCACGACATCCATGCGGGTGGACGGGCAGTTCGTACGCAAGGACGAGTTCGTGACCCTGGGCGCCGCGGAGGCAGCGGAACTGCTCGCCGCGGTCCCCGAGTTGGCGGGCGCGTCGCTCACCGCGCAGGGGGCGGTGCTGGTCGTGATGCCGGGGACGAATGAGCCGCGCGGCTTCCTGGTGCGCGGCGTCGAGGTCGAGGTCGCCTCGTTGGACTCGCTGGTGGTGGCGCAGGGGCGATGGTTCACCGCGACCGATACGGCCGTGGTGGTGCTCTCGTCGCGCGCGGCGGGCGTCGTGGCGGGGGACTCCACCCGCGGCGCGGAGGCGATCGGCAAGCTCGTGACCTTCCGCGGGAATGCGCATACGGTCATCGGCGTGCTGAGCCCAACGGAGCGCGAGGAACTGCTCGGGGCGTACGTCCCGGTGGGCGATGTGCAACGCGCGCTCGGCCCGCGCACCGTGCTGCAGCTCCAACTCCTGGCGCGTCAGATCGAGGACGTCGACTCCGCGGTAGCGCACGCCGAGCGTTGGGCCGAGGGGCGCTATGGCAAGGAATGGAAGAAGGAGGTCGGCATCATCAGCCGCGCGGGCATTGTGCAACAGGTCGCCACGGCGATGCGGATCTTCAAGATGCTGATGGTCGCGATCACCGGCGTCTCGCTGCTCGTGGGCGGCGTCGGGATCATGAATGTCCTGCTCGCCTCGGTGGCCGAGCGGACGCGCGAGATCGGCATTCGGAAGGCGATGGGCGCGCGCGATCGCGACATCCTCGTCCAGTTCCTTGCGGAGTCGGTGGCCATTACGAGCTTCGGCGCCGGGATCGGCGTCGCGCTCGGTCTGGCGATCGCCTTCGCCACGGCGGCCATCATGCGCCTGCAAACAAAGGCGGAGGTCCAAGCGGCGGTGACGTGGCAGACCGTGGGATTCGCGGTCGTGATCTCGGTGCTGATCGGACTGATGTTCGGACTCTACCCGGCGCGCCGAGCGGCGAAGCTCTCACCGATCGACGCGATCCGGCACGAGTAGCGGCCCTTAGCGCTTGCGACGCGCCGCGACCGTCGCGACTGTCGCGGCCACCACCACGCCGACGGCCGCCACAGCGGCCGCGGCGCGCTGCACGTTCTTGTTCTTCGCGGCCTTCTGCACAGCGGTACCGGTGGTCTCGGCGGCGTCGCGGAGGGCGGTTCCCGCGCGTGAGGCAACGGTCTTCCCGCGCTTCACCGCAGTGCGCGTGGACTTCGCGACATCCTTTTGCGCACTCTTGGCGCTCTTGAGGGCGTTGCGCGATGCGCTCGTTGCGGTCTTCACCGCGCTCCGCGATGCGCTCTTCGCGGTCTTCACCGCGTTCCGCGATGCGCTCTTCGCGGTCTTCACCGCGTTCCGCGACGCGGTCTTCGCGGTCTTCACCGCCTTCTCGGCGGTCCGCTTCACTTGCTTCTTGGTGATGGCCATTCGGTACTCCAGTCGAATTGTGGGCGTTCGCTACGTCCTGAGTTATACCACAAGGAGCGGCTGTAAGTAGCGCCCCGTGTGAGACGCAGCATTCTTCGCGACCTCCTCGGGACGCCCCATCGCGACCAGCGTGCCGCCGCCATCGCCGCCGTCGGGGCCCAAGTCGATGACCCAATCGGCGCGCTTGATGACGTCGAGGTCGTGCTCGATCACCACCACCGTGTGGCCGTTCTCCACCAGACGGTCGAGGACGCCACAGAGCACTTCGACGTCCCGCGGATGCAGGCCGGTGGTCGGTTCATCGAGGATGTACAGCTTGCGCCCCCCCTTCTTCGCGGCGAAGGCAAGCTCGCGCGCGACCTTCAGTCGCTGAGACTCTCCGCCGGAGAGCGTGGTGGCCGGTTGCCCGAGGCGGAGGTAGCCGAGTCCCACCTGCTGGATCTGCCAGAGTGCCTGCCCGAGCTTCTCCTCGCGGGGGAAGAAGCGAATCGCCTCGTCCACGGTCATCTCGAGCACGTCAGTGATGCGCTTGCCGAAGTACGTGACATCGAGCACTTCCGGCTTATAGCGCGTCCCGCCGCAGCTCTCGCAGGGGACAAAGACGTCGGCCATGAAGACCATCTCGATCTCCAATGCGCCGGCGCCTTCGCAGGTCTCGCACCGTCCGCCCGCCACGTTGAAGGAGAAGGTGCCCGCGGTGTAGCGCCGTTGGCGCGCGAGCGGGACGTCGGCGAAGATGCGACGAATTTCGTCGAAGGCCTTCACGTAGGTCACCGGGTTCGAGCGCGGCGACTTGCCGATCGGCTCTTGATCCACGAGCACCACCTCGTCGAGGGCCTCGAAGCCGGTGATGGTGTCGTACGCACCGACGCGCTCGCCGAGATGTTGTCGGGCGGTGTGCTCGCCCGTGAGCTGCCGCTCGAGGGCACGGAAGAGCACGTCGTGCACGAGCGTGCTCTTGCCACTGCCAGAGACGCCGGTGACGGCGGTCAGTGCCCCGAGTGGGATCTTGATGGTGACGTCGCGCAGGTTGTGCTCGCGTGCGCCCGTGAGCGTGAGCCACTGCGGTCCAACGCGCCGACGCTTTGCTGGGACCGCAATGGTGCGCGCGCCGGTGAGGAACTGCCCGGTCAGCGGACTTTCGCTTGCGGTGCTGGTGGGGCCGCTGAACACAACGTGGCCGCCCTTTTCCCCGCTCTCGGGGCCGAGCTCGAGCATCCAATCACTGAGGCGGATGGCCTCAAGGTCGTGCTCCACCATCAGCACGGTGTTGCCGCTGTCACGGAGCCGCTTCAGCAGGTTGAGCAGGCGTCCGAGATCGCGCGGATGCAATCCGATGCTTGGCTCGTCGAGCACGTAGAGGGTGTCGACCAGTCGCGCGCCGAGTGAATTGGAGAGGCCGATCCGCTGGGCTTCGCCGCCGGAGAGGGTGCGGGTGGCGCGGTCCAGCGAGAGGTAGGTGAGGCCGACTTCGCAGAGAAACGTGATGCGGTCACGCGCTTCACGAAGGATGTGCGTGGCGATGGCCTGCTCGTGTGTCGAGAGCTGGAGCGCATCGATCCACGCCTTCAGCGTGCTCACCGGCATCGCCGAGACGTCGGCGATGGTGCGCCCCGCGACCTTCACGTGGAGTGCATCAGGCTTGAGTCGTGCGCCGTGGCAGGCGGCGCAGGTCTGTGCCGTTTGATACTGCCGCAGGAAGACGCGGATGTACTGCTTGTACTTTTTCGGTTCGAGCGCGTCGAGGAAAGGGAACATGCCCACGTAGCCCTTCGATTTGCCGCGGAGGAGTCGCTCGCGCTGCGCCGCCCCGAGATTCTTCCACGGCGAGTCGAACGGGATGCCTTCCTTCTTGGCGAACTCCGCCAGCGCGAGTCGCTTGGTGTCGTAGCGCGGCTTGGTCCAGGGGTCGAGCGCACCGTCGCGCAGCGAGCGCTCTGGATATGGGACAATCAGCGCTTCGTCGTATTCGAGCGTCGCGCCGAAACCGTTGCACGTCTCACACGCGCCGCGCGGATTGTTGAAAGAGAACAGTTGCGGTGAGGGCGCTGGCGCGACATGTCCATCGTTCGGACAGCGGAACGCCGTCGTGAAGCGCAGTGGGCCGCTCGGGCCGCTGAGGGCGCTCAGGGCGCTCTTTGCGCCACGTGCGCCCACTGTGCCCACTGTGCCAGGCGCGCCATCGGGTGAGGCGGAGACGACCACCGCGTCGCCATCGCCTTCGCGGAACGCCGTCTCGAGCGCGTCCGTGAGCCGGACCCGAATGTCTGGCGCGACGACGAGTCGGTCGGTGACGACCAGCAGTTCCTTCACTTTCGCCAGATTCGGCTTCGTTCCCGTGATCTCATCGAGATGGATCACCACGCCGTCGGCAATGATGCGCACGAAGCCTTTCGCGCGCAGGTGCTCGAGGATCCGCGCGTGCGTGAGCTTCGTCGAGCGGGCGAAGGGGAAGGCGACGTGCAGTCGTGTGCCCTCGGCCAACGCCATCACGGCAACGGAGGCCGTCTCCGGAGAGTCAGGCTTGAGATCGCGTCCGCAGTGGGGGCAGAGCGTATGCCCGACGCGCGCCCAGAGCAGGCGCAGATAGTCGGTGACCTCGGTGGCGGTGCCGACCGTTGATCGCGACGTGCGCGTCGGATTCTTCTGTTCGATCGCGACGGCGGGCGAGAGCCCGTCGATGCTGTCGACGTCGGGCTTCGGCATCCGCTCGAGAAACTGCCGCGCGTACGCCGAGAGTGACTCGACGTACCGGCGCTGTCCTTCGGCGTAAATGGTGTCGAACGCGAGCGACGATTTCCCGGATCCCGATGGCCCGGTGATTACCGTGATCGCGCGACGGGGGAACTCGACGGAAACATTGTGCAGGTTGTGCTGCCGCGCACCGCGAACGACCACCCGGTCTTTCATCAGATGCCGACGATAAAGGATCCGTCGTCGCCGCCGCCGACCCGCGGGGGCTGAGGAATCGGGGGATCCTCATCGAAGATCGATCGTGATCGCAACGCCGTATCGATCGCGCGGAGGAGTTCTTCGAGTTCCTTGGTCGCCTTGCGGCCTTCCCACCGATAGAACCAGCGCGCGCCACCGACGGCGAGCCCCCAGGTGGCGAGCGCGGTGATCAGGCCGGGAGCGGCGATCATCACGCCGGTGAATGCGAGAGCCTTGAAGCCAATGACTGCCGCTCCCACCCCGGCC
>CAYUMN010000217.1:1829-4999 GCA_964445835.1 uncultured Gemmatimonas sp. | reverse complement strand
GACCGCGGTGTCGATAATGTCGTGCATCGTCGAAAATTCCTTGAAAAGGGGGAGGAGCAATGAAGTATCCACGCGTACGGCACTGGACGACGCTCTCGCGCCACGTCACATCCTGTACGCAAAACAACCGAAGCATCCTGTACACGCGATGGTTCCCGGAAGCTGATTGAGTCGAAGAAGTTCCAGCCGAAGGAGTCGGCGATCGCTGGGGTGCTGGTCGGCGGGCTCATCTCTGTGGTGGTGAAGGGGCTTCGATCGACGCAGCCGTTCGGGCAGATTCCGTCGATTCCCTGCGTGGGAGACACGGAGTTGTCGAGGCGCAGGGTGCCGACCCATCTCGCCAAGAGCCCAGTTCGAAAATAGGTTAGTGGTGCGTATCCCTCGCGGGCACCCGTCCGTTGCCGCGTACGCTGCTATTTCAGCCCTTCCTCGGAGCCCCGATGTCTACCGATCGCCTCATGCTCGACTACGTCTACGATCACGAAGCGGCGCACGCGAACCGCGTCTGGCTGACGCAGCCCATCGGCGGGAACGCCGTGCGCGACTACACGTGGGCGCAGGCGCTCGACGAGGCGCGCCGGATGGCGGCGCATCTCCGCTCGACGGGCCTCCAGCCTGGCGATCGCGTGGGGATGCTCTCCAAGAACTGCGCCCACTTCTTCATTGCGGAGCTGGCCATCTGGATCGGCGGGTTCACGACCGTCGCCATCTTCCCCACTGAGGGTCCGGACACGGTCCGCTACATCCTCGAGCACAGCGAGGCCAAGCTCCTCTTCGTCGGGAAGCTCGACGCTTGGCGGTCGCAGGAACCGGGCGTCCCCAGTGGCGTCCCCTGCATCGCGCTGCCGCTTGCCCCGGCCACGTCGTTCGACACCTGGGACGCCATCATCGGGCGCACGGCACCGCTGACTGGGCGTCCCGCGCGGGCCGCTGAGGATCTCGCATTGATTCTCTACACCTCGGGCTCCACCGGCACGCCCAAGGGCGTGATGCACAACTTCCGGGGCGTCACTCACGCTGCGGAGGGCATCGTGCGCGGCCTTGCCATCGGTCCCGACGATCGCGCCATCTCGTACCTCCCACTCGCCCACGTCTTTGAGCGCGCCTATATCGAGTGTGCGGGGATGGTGAATCCGGGGCACATATACTTCACGGAGTCGCTCGACACCTTCGTACGCGACATCCAGCGGGCGCGCCCCACGATCTTCATCTCCGTGCCGCGCCTCTGGCTCAAGTTCCAGCTCGGGGTCTTTGCGAAGATGCCCCCGGCAAAGCTCAATCGCCTCCTCCGACTCCCTATTCTCGGGCGGCTCGTCGCCCGCAAGGTCCTCCGCGGGCTCGGCCTCGACCAAGTACGCGTCGCCGGCAGCGGTTCCGCGCCCATTCCCGCCGAGTTGATCAGCTGGTACCGGCGCCTCGGGCTCAACCTGCTTGAGGGATATGCGATGAGCGAGGACTTCGCCTACTCGCATCTCTCGACTGATGCCCATAAGGCGCCGGGATGGGTCGGCGTGCCGTTCGACGATGTGGACGTGCGCATCGCGGACGATGGCGAGATTCTCATCAAGTCGTCCGGGTGCATGGTCGGCTACTACAAGCGCCCCGACCTCGACGCGGAGTCGTTCACCCCCGATGGCTTCTTCCGCACCGGGGACACCGGCGAGCGTCGTCCCGACGGTCTCCTGCGCGTCACCGGCCGCAAGAAGGAACTGTTCAAGACCGCGAAGGGGAAGTACGTCGCCCCCGCGCCGATCGAGAACAAGCTGAACGAGCACCCGATGATCGAGCTGACCTGCGTCACCGGCGTTGGGCAGCCAGCGGCGTACGCGCTCGTCGTCCTCTCCGATGAATGGCGGGCCCGCGCCGGCGATTCGGCCGACCGCGCACAGATCGAGCGTGAGTTACAGGCGCTGCTGCACCAGGTGAACTCGCAACTCGCGGAGTACGAGATCCTGCAGATGCTCGTGGTGAGCAAGTTGCCGTGGAGCATCGAGGATGGCACGCTCACGCCCACGATGAAGATCAAACGCTCGGCGATCGAGGGCGCGGTGGAGTCGCGTGTGGAGGGGTGGTTCAAGGCCGGGCGGCCTGTGCAGTGGGCGCAGTGACCGATGCGTGACCGCGTCGTTCTGATCACCGGGCCGGCGCGTGGCATTGGCGCGGCGGTTGCCCGGGCACTGGTGCAACGCGGTGCGCGCGTGGCGCTCGTCGGCCTCGAAGCAGACCGGCTGGTGGCCCTCACCCGTGAACTCGGGGATGCGGCCGCCTGCTTTCACGCCGATGTCACCGATCAAGCAGCACTCGACGTCGCGGTGCGTGACGCAGTGGCGCATTTCGGCCGGCTGGATACCGTGATCACGAACGCCGGCATCGCCAACATGGGCACGATCGCCATCGCCGACATCGAGTCGATGGCGCGCGTGATCGAAGTGAACGTGATCGGCACCATGCGGACCATCAAGGCCGCACTCCCCCACATCATTGCGAGCAAGGGTTACGTGCTGATCGTGTCCTCGGCCGCCGCATTCTCGCCGATGCCCGGGATGTCTGCCTATGCGGCATCGAAGGCCGCGGTGGAGCAGCTGGCCAATGTGCTCCGCCTCGAGATGCTGGCGCACGGCGTTGATGTCGGAAGCGCGCACATGTCGTGGGTCGACACCGATATGGTGCGTGATGTGCAACACGATCTCTCGAGCTTTCGCCGGACGCTGGCGCGCCTGCCGGGGCCGTTCGGTGTGGTCACGCCGCTGGACGAGTGCACGCGGGCCTTTGTTCACGCCTGTGAGACGCGCGCCCGGAAGGTGTTTGTTCCCGGTTCGCTCGGCGTCTTCTCTGCGCTGCGGCAACTGCTGAACGGCGCATTCGCACAGCGATTGATCACGCCGCAGATGACGCCGATGATGCGCGACTCGGAGGCGGAGACGCAGGCCATTGGGCGATCGTTCGGCGAGAACAGTGTAGGGATGGGAGCACGCGACCGCGGGCGATGATCGCGGGCGATGATCGCGCGCGCATCTTGGAACCCTTGCGCTCGCGGATTGAGTTCGGCCGCGTGGAATTCACGTCCGCCGATGAATGGTTCGCCTACGCCATCACCACCTTCCACGCGTCCCCCCATCCGCCTTGCCACAGGAAGGGCCACCTGGTGGCGGAACGGCCCCGGAGTCCGG
>CAYUMN010000217.1:0-1729 GCA_964445835.1 uncultured Gemmatimonas sp. | reverse complement strand
GTCAGCCGGAACGTAGGGTGTAATGCTCCACTGCGGCCACGCGATCCGTCGTTTCTCATAGCTCAGGAACTCACCGATGTAGACCGCGAATGCCTGACGGTCGCCATCGCGCGAGAGGGCGGCAGGATACCATCGGGCGTGGAGTGCGAGACTCGACGCCCGGTAGGTGGGCTCTCCGCTCGCGAATGGATCGCTCGGACCGTAGCATGGAGGGCAGGGCGCCAACGAGAGATTCGCCGTCCTCCGGCCGAAAGTCTCGTAGATGATCGATGGCGATGATCGGTCCACCTCGGTGGTATGCGAACCGGAGAGACCGAGCGTGAAGCGGCCGATCACGAGCGCCTCGACGGCCACGAGCGTCAGCAGGCAGACGCGAAACGGTGACATGTGACTCCCTCGAATGAATTGCTCCCCCTCCCGTACCCCATGTCGGGCGGTCGCATCACCGCAGTGGCTTCACCTTTTCGGACCGCGAAACTGCAGTCGCCTCGTTGCGTTCGTTTCCCAGCCGACCGTGTTAGACCAGCTCCTCGCGCACCTCCGCGCCAGCATCCGCCTTCGGCGCTGCGGCGGCCCTCAGCCGTTGCTCCACCTCGCTGCGCTCATCCAGCGCCGCGAGCACCTCCGCCGGATTCATCGAGTGCTGCAGCGCGACCGCACCGGGGTCATCGCGGTTCTTGACGTTCGGCAGATCGCGCCGCAGCTCCTCCAGCAGGTCGATCAGTTTGGCGACTTTCTGCTCCGTCAGCAGCGCCACCTTCAAGTCCAGGTGCTCCCGCTGGTCCGCGAGCCTCGCGAACCGCTCCTGCTTGCTCACAACCACGGTCGCGGTCAGCAGCGCACCGAGGCCGACAACGCCCTGCAACCAGAAATATGGTGGCGGATCGAGTTGGGGAATTCCGAGTTCAAGCAGTGCGCTGTTGGTGAGTATCCAGAGCGTCACGAGCAACAATATCAGGGCCAGATACACTGGCTTCGCGATGAATCTGCTGATGTGCTCCAGAATGTGTTGTGCGCGGCCGACCTTCAGCTCTTCCCGCGCGTAGAACTCCAGGATCGCATCGATATTCTGGCTGATCTGGCTGCCTTCGGAATCGGGAGACGTCTGCGGGTCCCGCGCGCCGTGATCAACCGGAACCGTGGCCGCGGAGGCCTGTCGTCGCGTAAGTCGCCGGCGCTCTCGAGGGTTCACGAACCCGGCCGGTCCTTCGAGCGAGTCTGCACCACGGCCGTCAGGATGCCGATGCCGGCGAGGATGACGCATCCGATGATGACCCACGTCGTGGGCGCACCCGCCTCCAGCAGCCCCCACGCGACGCCACCGATCACGATCAGGAACCCGAGCAGGAACAGTCCGAAGGACATGCAGCCTCCCGCCTACGATTGTATGGTTGCCAGAACAGCCGTGCGCCGCCTTCACTACGCCCTGACGCGCGCCAGCCTACCCGCGGCGGCAGATGTCGGGACGCGATTCGCGGTCGGGCAGCTCGATACCGAAGAATCGGGGGCGTGCGGGTCGCAGTCCATCGCTCAAACGGCGTACTCACGTTGGCACGGACGCTCCCTCGGCGTGCCCGCTGCACGGGCGCTGGCTTACGACCAGACGCGTTGCCAGGCCGCGATCGCCACGTATGCATTGACGCCGAAGAAGCCGATCGCCGGCAGGGTCTGCAGCAGACTGTCGCGAACACGCAGACGAACACCGACGCCGAGTGCCATCAGCACGGCC
>CAYUMN010000216.1:0-5003 GCA_964445835.1 uncultured Gemmatimonas sp. | reverse complement strand
CGCCGAGGTCGCGCGCCGACGCGCCCGCCTGGCCGGCCCAGAAGAGCGCCGACTTGCGAAGTTCCGCCTCTATCCGCGCGTCCCTCGCCACGCCGAGCATCCAGGCCGCGTTCTCAGGTGAGCGGCGCTGCGAAAGGGAGAAGAGCACCTTCTCGCGCAGCTCATCGGTGGTGAGCGTCGGGAAGAGCTCGCGGAGGAAAGAGGAGTTGTCGGCCCCGCGCTGCTGACCAAGCCAGAAGATGGCATCGCCGCGGAGCTCCTCCGGCGCATCGCTGCGGCGGATATAGTCGCGGAGGATCGCCGAGGCGCGAGGAGAGCGCGTCTGCGAGAGCGAGAAGATGGCGCGCTTCTGCAGTGCGTCATCGCGGGGATCCTTCGTGAGGATCTGCTCGAGTACATCGATCGCCAGCGCACTATTCGTCTGCGAGAGCCAGAACACCGCCTCGCCGCGCGTGTTCATATCTGGATCGTTACGCGCAACGTCGACGAGGATCGTCGCCGCCTCGTCGGACCGACGCTGCGAGACCAGGAACACCGCCTTCCGACGCAGGATCTCGGAGCACTTGTCGCGACGCGCCAGCACGCGCTTCAGAATCGGCATCGCTTGCTCCGCGTTCATCTGCATCAGCGCGTTGAGCGCCTCAATGCGTTCGTCAGCGATCACGCCTTCGCAACCTGGGGGAATGTCGCTCCCAGCGTACCCGCTGGAGTAGCTCTCGGAGTAGCGCCCGCCGAACACCCGGCTGCCGGACATCGTGGCCACCTCCGCCATGGCCCGGCGCATCTCCGGCCCTGCACGCGCCATCTCCCGCTGCGCCTCGGCCATTGCCCGCTGCATTTCTGGCACCGCAGCTGCGACGGCCCCCGCGGCCACCCCGGCGACCGCCGGCGCGATCGTCTCGGCGAGTTGCGCCCCGAGTACAGCGGCGGCCTCGGCAATCTGCATCGCTGCGTCGGAGTCTCCCGCGCGCGCCAGTCGACCCGTCAGTCGCGTGTGGAGTGCCGCGGACTCACCGGAGGTCATGCTCCCACTCTGCGGATACTTCTCCTTTTGCTGTTCGAGCGCTCGCACGGCCTCGCGCACCTCGGCGTTGCCGCCACTTCGCTGCAGCGCAAAGGCCTGCCAGTACAGCGCATCGCCCGCATAGACCGACTGCGGATAGCGCTCGGCGAGCCGACGGAACTGGGCAGCGGCCTCGCGCCAGTTCTCATCCGCGACGGCCACGCGACCGCGGCGCCACAGTGAGTCGGCCGTGTCGGGTGGCGCCCAGCTCGGGGGCGGGAGCACACGCGGATCGGGCGCCGCGACGGACGTGCCGAGCGGCAGCGCGAAGCCCGCGGCAACGAGAAGGGGAAGAACGAATCGAATGTTCATACGTGGATCCTCAGATGCCGGCCGCGCCAGTGCGCAGCCGAGAGAGTAGTTGTGTCCGTTGGAGCGTGCGATCGATCAGGGCCCGCTCGTCCACCGCACCACCGGTGCGCTGGAGGAGTTGCACGAGCACGGTTTCGAGATCTTCCAAGAGCCGACGGCGGACGGCATCATCGCCGGCGGGGGAGTCGAGGAGCAGCCGCGTATTCGTCAGCATGTCGCGCGCCCAACGACCGGTGAGGGAGTCCATCGCGGCGTCAGACGGAGACGCGGCGACGACGCTGACCAATGCTTCTGCCCGTGAGAGGTGATCGCGTGAGACGATCTGCATCGCAGCGTTCGGCTCACCGGAAAGTCCGGCGTCACCCGCAGTGCCAGTGCCGGAGTTGATGCGACCCGCCACGCGAGTCACGATGCGCGCCGACGGGACGTCCATGCGTGGCCGCACGGGATCAGCGGGTGCGACCGCGAGGGTCACGAGGGCGCCATCTGGCGCCTCCGCCGACGAAGCGGCGCCCTGAGTCGATGCGGCCGACGGCGTTGCCAAGCCGTCCGACTCTCCCGTCATTGCGGTGGCAATCTGTGAGGCGAGCTCGGTCACGGCGGCGTCGCGCTGCAGCGCGTACCGACCAATCCCGATACCAAGCAAGAGCGTCGCGGCCAATCCGATCAACGAGGTGTAGCGGAGTTTGGGCTTGTCACTCTGCGCCGGAAGCGTCCCGATGACACGCGCGCCACCCAACGGACGCACCGTCGCATCGCGCTCGGCCGCGCGGCTCGCGCGAATCGTCTCCCACAGCTCCTCGCGCGGCACCTCGGCAGGCGGCGTGTTGTACGCCTGCGCCTCGCGCTTCAGGAAGTCCTCAAACCGTTCGTCACTCATGATGCCCACTCCCCTGCAAAGTCCGACAACTGGTCGCGCAGCCGAGCACGGGCCCGGGACAACTGCGCCTTGGAGGTACCGGCGCGGATTCCCAGCGCCGAGCCGATCTCCTCGTGCGTGAATCCTTCGACATCGTGCATCACGAACACCGTGCGATACCCATCTGGGAGTCCTTCAATGGCCCGTCGCAATCGGAGCTTGAGATCAGGCTCCGCCTCCCGCAGTGGGGCCATCACCTCCGGCAGTTCATCGCCGCCGATCTCTCGGCCATGGATGCGTTGCACTTTCTTGAGCCCGTTGAGAATCACCGAGGTGGCGATACTGTGCAGCCAGGTCGAAAGGGAGCTGTCGCCCCGAAAGTCGCCGAGCTTGTCGAAGGCTCGAATGAAGGTGTCCTGCGTGAAGTCGCGGGCGAGCGTCTCGTCCCCGGCCATCCGCCACGCCAGCCGATAGATGCGGTCGACGTGCGCGTCGTAGAGCCGGCGCTCGGCGCGTGGGTCTCCCCGCAGGACTTCGGCAATGAGTTGGGCGTCTGTCACGGGGTGGGGTCTGCGCGGTCCGGACTTGTGAACACCCTAGAGACAGCGGGAGGCGCGGAATGGTTGCGCGGGGCTTGGGAGGGCGGAGGGGCTAGAGAACCCGCCCCTTCAGCCGCATCAGAATGGCGCGAATCTTCGTTGGGTTGTTCGCCTGCGTCGCTGCGACCTCAAGCGAGCGCTGCACCGTGTAGCGGCTCGTCAGCGGAAAGAGGGGGGGACGCTGACCGGACGTCTGACAGCGATCTGAGACGCCAGCCCAGCGGAAGCCCGTATTCGTTCCAGAATAGAGCGGGGTGTACCGCCGCATCACCGCACCTCCGGCCAAACGGAAGCAGCCGCCAGCACTATTGGCGCCGGCGCCATCGGGACAGGGGAGCGCGGCCCCCGACAATGCGGAGTTCGTGAAGTTCTCCACTCCGACCGTGCCGGTGAGGCTCATGAGCTGGGCGTGGATGCGCACATCCCGTGCCCCGCCGAAGTGCCGGATGAAATTCGTACTGATTTGGAACCCGATCCGCTTGGCGCGTAGCAACGCGTTATCCGCAACAAGAATATCTCCCACGGCCACAATGCCGAGCTGATCCGCGCAGGCTTGCGTGTCGGGGGCCGACGGATCGTTGACTTGCGTGAGCGACTCGATCACGCGCGCGGTGCCATCCACCATCACGGTGATGGCCCCTCGCACCGCGCCGCTTAAAAACACGGGCCCGGTGATACGCATGACCCCCGCGGCATTCGGATTGCTCGGCTTGCTCAGCGGCCAGAGGTATTCGAGCTCGTTGGCTTGGCGAATCGTGTTCGCGATTCCCGCGACAGGAGCGCCCCCAAAGGCAATCCACGACCCCAACGCCAACGAGGTGTTCCCAGTGCAGGTTCCCGTGGTATTCACGCCGCAGGTGCGAGCGTTCCGGGTAAATGTCGTGTCGCGTCCGCCGTACCGAGTGCCGGAGGGGAAACATCCACTTGCCGCCGTCCCGTACGGATACACGTCAGCGTTCGTCTCCGTGATCGCACACGAGTTGTTGGTCATCCGCTCGGTGGGCATCAGATACGGACTGCCCGCGGGGAAACACCGCGCGGTGGACTGCTCGAGAATGAACCGCATACTCAGGTAGGTGGAGTCATCCATCGAGTCCATCGTGGGGTTATTGACGCTCGGGAAGTTCGAGCCGCCGGTCGCCTGAATGACGGTCTTGGCCCACGTGGCCCGGTGCGTGGCGACGGGGAAGAACTGCCACGAGCCCGAGCGATAATAGAACGCCCCGCACTGATTCTGGACCACGGGCTCGGACCAGTGCTTCGCGAAGTACGTGAGGTAAAACGAGTTCGGATCGATGCTGACACGAAGTCGCGAAGTGTCCGCGCCCGTCGCGAGATTAAAGACGCGCGCGTACCCCTCTCCGACTTCCACCGTGGCATCCCCGTCGGCGTCGAACGCCACGAACTCGACGCGCGTGCCGCGCACCCACCCCGAGCCAGAGCCCGAGACCGGTGCGATCTGCAGATTCGCCGCCGCGGCGAGTGTCGTCATCCGCGGATACGTCGAGTCCCGGGGGTATGCGATCCGTGTCACGCCGTTGAGCGAGTCGAGGTACGTCCCGACTCCACTGAAGCCGCCGACGGCAGCCACCGTATCGCGATACACTTGGTCCGTCGCGACGCCAGTCCCCGAGCGCCACGTCCCGTTGGTGTGCACCCGTCCCGTCACGATCCCCGGCCCGAAAGTCAGTCCAGACGGAAAGGAGTCTACAAACATGTTGTACCGCGAGAAACTCTCGCGACGCAGATCCATGCGACGCACGTATCGTGTACCGCTGTTGTCGTAGACCTGCGCGATGAGTGAGACGCTGGGCATACCGGTCGTCGAGGTGTCTCCCGTGACGGCCGCAAAGACGTTCGCCGAGACGCGCGTCAGCACCGTGCCCGAGGCATCGCGGAGCTGCATCCCCGATGCGAGCTGAATCATCCCCGTATCGGGAATCGCGATTGTCGAACTCCGCGCCAAACGGGATCGGGTGATTTCCAACGCCGACTCGGCCGCGAGGAGATACTCCCGCTCGCGATCGTAGAAGCGCGAGAGCAGCCCGGCACTCGAGGACATGAAGATGGCCGCCACCGCGAGGGCCGCCACGGCGAGCGTCATCAGCAACACCAGAATCAGCGCGGAGCCCTTGCGAGCGCGAAGGCGGCGCAGCGTCATGGCAGAGTC
>CAYUMN010000215.1:0-5054 GCA_964445835.1 uncultured Gemmatimonas sp. | reverse complement strand
GTTCCGCAACACCTTCGAGCGCGTCTCGGCCTTGCCGGGCGTGACGGGTCACAACCTGCTCGCCGCACTCGAAAGCCGTCTCGACAACATGGTGTACCGCATGGGCTTCGCCGCCAGCCGCAAGGCCGCGCGTCAGCTCATTCGCCACCGCCATGTGGAAGTGAACGGTAAGGGCGTCGACATCCCGAGCTTTGTGGTCCTCCCGGGCCAAGAGATCCGGATGCGGACCTCGTCGCGTGAACTCGACGTGGTGAAGGCCGCGCTCGAAGTCGCTGCCCGCGGTGCGACGCCGACCTGGCTCGCCGTGGACAAGGACACCTTCTCGGGCCGGATGCTCGAGCGTCCGCAGCGGCAGTCGATCCCGATCGCGGCACAGGAACAGCTGGTCGTCGAGCTCTACTCGAAGTAACGACGATGAAGGATGGAGGCAGAAAGTTGTTCACTTTCACCCTCCATCCTTCATCCGCAGTTCTCAAAGACTCCCCGACAGTCTTACGGGCGTACCGCGCGTCAGGGGCGGGGTACGGCGTCGGTGGCACGTTCTGCCATCGTGACTTCTTCTCTTAAAGGATTCCCAATGTCTCAGACGATCGACCTTCGCGGATTGGTCCGCCCGCAGCTCGTCGAAATGACGAAGCGCGAGGACAACGCGAATCTCGCCGAGTTCAAGCTCCAGCCGCTCGAGCGTGGCTTCGGCCATACGCTCGGCAACGCGATGCGTCGCATGCTGCTCTCGAGCCTTCGCGGCTCAGCGGTGTGGGGATTCCGCATCGATGGCGTGCTCCATGAGCACCAGACCATTCAGGGGGTCGTTGAGGACGTCCATCAGATCATCGCGAATCTGAAGACCCTCGTGCTCGCGCTCGACGAGGACGTGGAGGAAGCCATCCTCCGTCTCCGCGTCACCACGTCGGGCCCGGTCACGGCCGGTCAGCTCGAGTTGCCGGCGGGGGCCACGGTCATCAATGGTGCGCACCACATCATGACGGTCCAGGACGAGCGCGATCTCTCGATTGAACTGTACGTGAACAAGGGACGCGGCTACATCGAGGCGGAGCAGCATCCGTTCGACCGCTCGCTCCCGGTGGATCTCGTCCGCATCGACTCGATCTACTCGCCGGTCAAGCGCGCCAACTTCGCCGTCGCGGAAACGCGCGTCGGGGAGCGCACCGACTACGATCGTCTCAGCATGACGGTCGAGACCAACGGCACGATTTCGCCGGAGCAGGCGGTCAGCTACGCCGCCGCGCTGGCGCAGACGCACTTCCAGTACTTCGCATCGTTCGGAACCCACGCGGCCGCGGCCGTCGCGGTGCCGGGTGCGGAAGGGAATTCCGATGCCGCTCGCCTCGCCGAGCTGCTTCGCACCCCGATTGACGATCTCCAGCTCTCCGTGCGGTCGGTCAACTCGCTGAAGAATTCGAGCATCCGCTCGTTGGGCGACTTGGTCCGTCAGACGGAAGCGCAGATCCTGCAGGTCAAGAATTTCGGCAAGAAGTCCCTCCAGGAGATCGCCGACCTCCTCGAGAAGGAAGGACTCAATTTCGGAATGCGGTTCGAGGAGTCGCCGGATGGAGTGCGCGTGACCGATATGGGTACGCCGCCGAGCCGCGCCGCCGCTGCCGCCCCCGACGACGAAGAAGAGGAGTAGGACCGATGCGCCATCGTAAAGCTGGGCGGAGCCTCCGCCGTACGTCCGAGCAGCGCTTGGCGCTGCTCCGCAATCTCGCCACCTCGCTCATCGAGCAGGGCGCGATCGAGACCACTGAAGCCAAGGCGAAGGAGCTTCGGCCCTTTGTTGAGAAGCTCATCACGAAGGCACGCGAGGGCACGCTCCACGCCCGTCGCCTCGCCGGCAAGCACGTCCACAAGCGCGCCGCGGCCGACAAGCTCTTCCAGGAAGTCGGGCCGAAGTTCGCGAAGCGGGCGGGCGGCTACACGCGCATTCTGAAGACCGGCCACCGCAAGGGTGACGGCGCAGACATGGCGCGCATCGAACTCGTGGAGAGCTGACCCATGGCCATCCAGCGCAACATCTGCTACGTCTGCTCCAAGGGCGTCGCGCACGGCAACAACGTCTCGCACGCCAACAACAAGACGCGGCGCACCTGGAAGCCCAACCTTCAGGTCGCTCGGATTGTCGAAGATGGCAAGACGATCAAGATCAAGGTCTGCACCCGTTGCTTGAACGCCGGTAAGATCCAGCGCGCTCCGCGCAAGGCTGTCGCCGCGCTCTAAGGTGTGGGATTCGATGTCACGTTGACGGGGGGAGCGTGTTGAACGCTTCCCCCGTTCGTACAACGCCGACCAGCTGATTCTTTTCCCGAGCCAAATCGACTGATGACCAAGACCGCGCTGATTACAGGAATCACGGGCCAAGACGGGTCGTATCTGGCCGAACTGCTACTCACCAAGGGATATCGAGTCGTTGGCGTCGTGCGGCGTTCTTCCACGACGCCATACGAGCGCATTGCGCATCTGGTGGACCGCATTGAGCTCGTGTCGGCCGACCTCTTGGACCAGTCCTCTCTCATGGATGCCTGTGACGAGGTGCAACCGGACGAGATCTATAATCTCGCGGCGCAGTCCTTCGTTGCCACCTCGTGGACGCAACCGGTACTGACAGGCGAGTTCACCGCGATCGGAGTGACTCGGCTCCTCGAGGCGATGCGCCGCACCGTCCCGAAGGCGCGGTTCTACCAAGCCTCGTCCTCCGAGATGTTCGGCAAGGTGCAGGAGACGCCACAGCGTGAGGCCACTCCGCTCTATCCACGCTCTCCGTACGGCGTGGCGAAAGTGTATGGGCACTGGATCACCGTGAACTACCGCGAGTCGTTCGGGCTCTACGCGGTCAGCGGGATCCTCTTCAATCATGAGAGCCCGCGACGCGGGCTCGAGTTCGTGACTCGGAAAGTCACGGACGGCGTGGCGCGCATCAAACTGGGTCTCGCGCACGAGCTGCGGCTCGGCAATCTCGACGCGCGTCGTGACTGGGGGTTCGCCGGCGATTACGTCGATGCGATGTGGCGGATGCTCCAGCCTGATACGCCGGACGACTATGTGATCGGCACGGGCGAGACGTGGTCGGTGCGGCAGTTGGTGGAAGCAGCATTCGGGTACGCGGATCTCGACTGGCAGCAGTACGTCAAGCTCGATCCGAAGTTCAATCGCCCGGCGGAGGTCGATCTTCTCGTGGCCGACCCATCGAAGGCGAAGCGGGCTCTTGGTTGGGAGCCGACGGTCCGCTTCAAGGAGCTCGTCCACATGATGATGGACGCCGACCTTGAGCGGCATCGCGTCACGCCGGGCACGCGCTGAGATGCGGGCCCTCGTCACGGGTGCTGGGGGGTTCGTCGGCCAGTGGTTGTGCCGGGCCCTCCTCCGTGACGGCTGGGAGGTCGTCGGGACCACGCAGGGGCTCCTCCCGCAACCCGGCGTCATGTCGGCCACGGAGATCTCGAGTGTGGTCTGGCGGGGCATCGATCTCCGCATGGGCGCCACCGAGCGGCGCGCTATCGACTCTATGCTCGAGCGCCATCGCCCCAACGCGATCTTCCACTTGGCGGGCATCTCGTATGTCCCCGCGGCCGGCAATGATCGCGAGGTCGCCCTCGGGGTGAATGTCGGGGCGCTCGTAAAACTCCTCGATGGCCTGCGCCCGCTCCGCGAGGCGGGGGCGAGCGATCCCACGCTGCTTGTGATCGGAAGTGGGGAGCAGTATGGCCGTCATCCCGCCGAGGCTCAGCCCCTGCCCGAGTCGGCGGCGCGTCAGCCGCTCAACTTCTACGCCGCCACGAAGGTGGCGCAGGAAGAAATCGCCGTCGCCGCGTACCGCTCGGAGGGGGTCAAGGTCATCGCGACCCGCTCCTTCAACCACAGCGGGCGCGGGCAGGCCTCGAACTTTCTCCTCCCTTCGCTCGTGGCCCGCGCGGTGGCCGCGCGCCACGGCGGCGCCGACGTCGCCATTGGCAACCTCGACGTGGTCCGAGACTTTCTCCACGTCGAAGACGTCGTGGCCGCCTATATTTCGCTCGTCGCGCGCGGCGTGCCGGGCGAGGTCTACAACGTGTGCAGTGGAGTGGGAGTGCGCGTGGGGGAACTCGCCACGGACGTGCTCACGCAAGCGGGTGTCCAGGCGCCGCTGCGCGTGGATCCCGCGCTCCAACGCGTGGTGGACGTCCCCGCCCTCGTGGGTGATCCCGCCAAGCTCACGGCGGCGACCGGCTGGGCTCCTCGTCGCTCCCGCTCCCAAATTATCGCCGAACTTCTCGATGCCGCGTCGTAACGATCTCCATCGCATTCTCCTCATCGGATCTGGCCCCATTGTGATCGGGCAGGGCGCCGAGTTCGACTACTCCGGGACGCAGGCGGCGAAAGCGCTGCGCGAAGAAGGCTACGAGGTCATTCTCGTGAACTCGAATCCCGCGACGATCATGACCGATCCGGAGATGGCGGATCGCACGTACATCGAGCCGGTCACCCCGGAGTACGTTGAGCGGATCATCGAGCGCGAGAAGCCCGATGCGTTGCTGCCGACGATGGGCGGCCAGACGGCGCTCAACGTGGCGATGGCGCTGCACGAGCGAGGCGTCCTCGCGAAGCATGGCGTCGAGTTGATCGGCGCCAATGCCCGCGCGATCGCCCTCGCGGAGGACCGCAAGCTCTTCGGCGAAGCCATGACGAAAATCGGGCTCAAGTGCCCGGAAGGAAAAATCGCGACGACATGGGAGGAGGCGTCGACGGTCGCCGAGTGGACGGGCTTCCCGGCCATCATCCGTCCGGCGTTCACGCTCGGCGGCACTGGCGGCGGCATCGCGTATAACAAGGACGAGTACGAGCGCATTGTGAAGTATGGGCTCGACCAGTCCCCGATCTCGCAGGTCCTGATCGAGCGCTCCCTTATTGGCTGGTAGGAGTACGAACTCGAGGTGATGCGCGACTCAGCCGACAACGTGGTGATCGTCTGTGCGATCGAGAATCTTGATCCGATGGGCGTGCATACCGGCGATTCGATCACCTGCGCGCCGGCCATGACGCTGTCAGATCGCGAGTAC
>CAYUMN010000214.1:0-5091 GCA_964445835.1 uncultured Gemmatimonas sp. | reverse complement strand
CCGAAGTCAGCGGCCGCTAAACCCCAGCAAACCGCCCCTGCGTCTCCCGCACCGCCATCACCAGCTTCTCCACATCCTGCAGCGTGTTATAGACCCAAAAACTCGCCCGCGTCGTCGCGTGCACGCCAAGCTTCCGCATCAACGGCTGCGCACAATGATGCCCAGCCCGCACACACACCCCAGCCGCATCCAACGAAGTCGCCACATCATGCGGATGCACATCAGCGATCGAGAACGACACCACTCCCGAACGCCCCTCGGCCGTCGGCGTCCCATGCACGGTCACGCCCTCGATATCCGACAACGCGCGCATCGCTGCCGTGGTGAGCAACACCTCATGCGCGCGCACCGCTTCCATCCCGAGCCCGCTCAAGTAATCGCAAGCCGCGGCGAGCCCGACCGCGCCTTCGACATTCGGCGTGCCCGCTTCAAACCGGTGCGGCAGCACATTCCAGGTGCTGTCGACGTCATTCACCCACTCGATCATATCGCCACCGAACTGATACGGCGGCATTTTCTCAAGAATCGCGCGCCGCACATACACCGCGCCAATCCCCATCGGCCCGCCGATCTTGTGCCCGCTGAACGTGTACACATCGACGCCGAGCGCATCGACGTTCACAGAAAGATGCGGCACGGCCTGAGCGCCGTCGCAGACCACCAAGGCAGCAGGCGCTTGCGCACGCGCCATCGCCACGATCTGCGCCACCGGATGAATGGTGCCGAGCGCATTGGAGACATGCCCAAAGGCCACCACCCGCGTGCGCGAGTCGATCATCTGCGCCATCATCTGTAGATCGAGCGCTTTCGACGCATCCAGCTCCACGATCCGGAACTCAGCGCCCGCGGCCAAGCACAACTGCTGCCAGGGCACAAAGTTCGCGTGATGCTCCATCCGCGTCACAACGATGTTGTCGCCTGCACGGACATTCGCGCGCCCCCACGTAGAACAGACGAGGTTGAAACCCTCGGTCGCGCCGCGCACGAACAACAGGGCGTCATGATCCGCCACGCCAATGAACTTGGCGATGCGCACACGCGCCGAATGGTACGCGTCGGTCGCCGCCGCCGACAACGCGTACGCCCCGCGGTGCGGGTTGGCGTTGATGGTCTCGTAGTACTCCTGAATGGCGCGCAACACGGACGCCGGTTTCTGCGCGGTCGCGGCCGAGTCCAGGTACACGAGCTCGGGCTGCTTCGCGAGCAGCGGAAACTCGGTACGTCTCGCCAAGGTCACAGCGCTCGATGATCTCACGTCACGCCTCCAGAAGAAGCTCGGCGCACATAGAGCGCGCCCTCAGCCTCGGTCACCTCAAAGCGCACCAGCGGATCGTCCGCCGGACCGCGCAGTACCGCACCCGTCGCACAGTCGAACCGCGCCCCATGCCAGCAGCACTCGAGCTCACCGTTGGGGTACAGGGTCCCCTCCGAGAGCGGGAACTCCGCATGAGGACATGAATCCTTGACCGCGAACCAAGTTCCGGCGTGCTTGCCCACGCAAAGTTTGGTCCCGTTCGGAAGCGCGGCCTGACGCAACTCGCCATCCTGAACACTCTGCACTTCCTGCGCGGCGATTCCCTCGAGCCGCTGCAGCCCTTCGAGCGAGGTCACGATGCGCTCCGCGCGTCCTCTGGCCCTTCGGTGCTGACCACGGCGGCGCCATGCACGGCGGCTCCGTCCAACGCGGCCTTCATCGCATGCCAGCTCAGACTGGCGCACTTCACACGCATCGGGAACCTGGACACGCCGGCCAACGCACGAAGCGCGCCGAGTTCCTTGTCGGTCGCGAGCGCGGGATTCTCACCGGTCACGAGCTTATGGACCTTCTCATACAGCGCGGTCGCATCACCACGCGTCTTGCCCTTGATGGCCTGGGTCATCAACGACGCGGAGGCCTTGGAGATAGCGCAGCCGACACCCTGAAACGAGATGTCGGTCACGACTTCGTCCTCCACCCGCAACCAGATGGTGAGCTGATCGCCGCAGTTGGGATTCTTTCCGTCGGCGCTGCACGTGGCGTGCTCCATCGGATGAAAGTTCCGAGGGCGCCGGTTGTGATCGAGAATCACTTCCTGGTACAGCGCATCTAATGCGGCGTCAGCCATTCCGTCCGTCCGTAAACACAGTATTACAGCAGCTGCGTGTGCGTGAAGCGCTCGAACACCTGCCGCTCCAAGTCCAACCGCAGTGCGTCGATCTCAATGGTCTCCAACGCCTCAGCAGCGAACGCATACGTCAACAACGCACGCGCATTCTCGCCGCCAATGCCTCGGCTCTTCAAGTAGAACAGCGCCATCTCGTCCAACCGGCCGATCGTCGCGCCGTGCGTGCACTTCACGTCGTCGGCAAAGATCTCCAACTGCGGCTTGGTGTCCACGCGAGCCTGCGGCGAAAGCAACAACGCCTTGTTGGTCTGCTTGCCGTCGGTCTTCTGAGCGATCGGGTCCACATAGACCTTGCCATTGAACACCCCATGCGACTGCCCGTCGAGCACGCCACAATACAACTCGCGGCTCGCGCAGCTCTCGGCGAGATGCTCCACAAAGGTCTGATGATCAGCATGCTGCGAACCGTCGAGCACGTAGAGACCGTTCAACCGCGCCTCGCCCCCGGTGTTGGCGAGCTTGGTGTAGATGTTGGTGCGCGAGAGCGCGGCACCGGCGGCGTACGAGAAGCTGTGGTAAATGGAGTCGCGCCCCTGCGTGACCTGCACGGTCCCGACATGGAAGGCATCGACCGACTCACGTTGAATCCTGTAATGATCCACCCGCGCGCCATCGCCCACCACGACTTCGGCCACGCCATTCACTAAATAGGACGCGCCGCCGAGTCCGATGTAGCTCTCGATCAGCATGACCTGCGCCTGTTCATCGGCCACCACCAGCATGCGCGGATGAATCGCCGCACCGGCAGCGTTGGCGTCGGTCACATGCAACACATGGATCGGCACCTCCACGACCTCGCCCTTGGGCACGCGGAGGACAATGCCCTCCTGCATGAAGGCGGTGTTCAGGGCGGTGAAGGCCGCGGAGTCGAATGCGGCGAGCTTGCCGAGGTGCTTCTCCATCCATTCCGGCTCCTCGCGGAGCATGTCGGAGAGGGGGGAGAGTTGCACGTCGGCGGGGAGCTCGCTGAACTGCGAGAGCGCGGGCTCGAGCCGACCATTCACGAACACCAGGCGATGCCAGCCAGCGTCCACCAGATAGGGCTCGAGGTCGCTGAGCGTCAACGTGGTCGGCGCGGCACTCACGGCCTTGAAGGTCTTCTCGACGATCGGCGTGACGGAGGTGAAATGCCAATCTTCGTTGCGCGTGGTGGGGAAGCCGAGCGAGGTGAAGCGCTCGAACGCGGCTTCACGCAGTGCTGGCAACCACGACGGCGTCTCGCCCTGCGCACTGGGCGCGTCGGCGAGGGTACGGAACTGAGTAACGTAGGTGGGAGTCGTCACCGTTAGGCGCCCGCGTTGCTCATCGCCGGCTCGAGGAGCCAGTCGTAGCCCTTGGCCTCGAGCTCGAGGGCGAGTTCCTTGCCACCGCTCTTGATGATGCGGCCACCGGCGAGGACGTGCACGAAGTCGGGCACGATGTAGTTGAGCAGACGCTGATAGTGCGTGACGACGATAGTCGCGTTGTCGGCGCGCTTGAGCTTGTTGACGCCGCCGGCCACAATACGCAGCGCGTCGATATCCAAGCCGGAGTCGGTTTCATCGAGGACGGCGAGCTTCGGTCCGAGCACGGCCATCTGGAGGATCTCGTTGCGCTTCTTCTCGCCACCGGAGAAGCCCGCGTTCACCGAGCGCTGCATCATCGTGGCATCCATCTCCACGAGCTTGAGCTTCTCTTCCATGATGTCGAGGAACTCGATCGGATCGGCTTCCTCTTGGCCATGCGACTTACGGATCTCGTTGTAGGCGGCGCGAAGGAAGTAGGCGTTGGTCACGCCGGGAATCTCCACGGGATACTGGAAGGCAAGAAAGACGCCCTGCTGCGCGCGCTCCTCGGCGTCGAGCTCGAGGAGATCCTGGCCCATGTACTCGATGGAGCCGCTGGTGACCGCATAGCCCGGGTGACCGGCGATCACCTGGGCGAGCGTGGACTTACCGGAGCCGTTGGGGCCCATGATGGCGTGTACTTCGCCGGCTTTGACCTCGAGGGAGATGCCCTTGAGGATTTCTTTGTCGCCGGCGGAGGCGTGGAGATTGGTGATTCTCAGCATGATGAATGATGTAGGATGTAGGATGAAAGCTTGAACAACGGTGTCAGTGAAGAGCGGCAGGGCGAGGATACCTTTTCCCTTTATCCTCCAGCCTCCATCCGCCCTTACCCGACCGAACCTTCGAGGGAGATACCGAGCAACTGCTGCGCCTCAAGCGCGAACTCCATGGGGAGTTCCTTGAAGACTTCCTTGCAGAAGCCCGCGACGATCAACGAGATCGCGTGTTCGGCGTTCAGTCCACGCGCCTTGCAATAGAAGAGCTGGTCTTCGCCGATCTTCGAGGTCGAGGCTTCGTGCTCGATGGTCGCGGTGTTGTTGGCGACTTCGATGTACGGGAAGGTGTGGGCGCCGCAGGCGTTGCCGATGAGCATGGAGTCGCACTGCGTATAGTTGCGCGCGCCCTCGGCCTTCGGGAGGATCTTCACCTGTCCGCGGTAGGAGTTCTGCCCGCGACCGGCGGAGATGCCCTTCGAGATGATCGTCGACTTCGTGTTGCGGCCGATGTGGATCATCTTCGTGCCCGTGTCGGCCTGCTGCATGCCGTTGACCACCGCCACCGAGTAGAACTCGCCGACGGAGTTGTCGCCCTGCAGGATCACCGAGGGATACTTCCAGGTGATCGCCGAACCCGTCTCGACCTGCGTCCACGAGATCTTGGCATCGGTCATCGCCTTGCCGCGCTTGGTGACGAAGTTGTAGATGCCACCGACGCCGTTCTTGTCGCCGGCGTACCAGTTCTGCACGGTCGAGTACTTCACCGAGGAGCGATCGAGCGCGATGATCTCCACCACCGCGGCGTGGAGCTGATGCTCGTCGCGCTTGGGCGCGGTGCAGCCTTCGAGGTAGCTCACCGAGGCGCCTTCATCGGCGATGATG
>CAYUMN010000213.1:0-5094 GCA_964445835.1 uncultured Gemmatimonas sp. | reverse complement strand
CTCCTTCTGGGTGGCGGACGCGGCGGGGAGGGGGGCGTAGAGTCCTCGCGTCCGGCCAAGGCCGCGGCGGGCGGGGCGGGGAGCGATGCCGGCTTCTCCGACTTCCCGGAAGCCATGGACGGCGACGACGATTTGCCGTTCTGATGGCGGAGCGAGGATGAAGGATAAAGGGGAAAGGGCGGCCCACCGGGTCACCCTTTCCCCTTCTTCGTCACCGCTTCAGCTTACGTTCCAAGTGGCGGCGGGGGATGCGGTGGTCTTTGACCTTTCATCATCCATCCTCCGTCCAGAGTTGCCCCCACTCGGTCCAGTCGTCCTCCCCTGAGACCGCCCCGCGTGCTCGTCAGGCCGGGGAGAATGCCGTGCCCCTTGTCCCGTACCCGAGATCCGTCCGATGCTCCGCCTCCGACCGACCCTCGCGACCTTGCTTCTGTGCCTCGCGCTGTTTCCCGCCATCGCGGACGCGCAGGGCAGTGGCCGGACGCACACAGTGAAGCGCGGTGACACTCTGTGGGACATCGCGCAGCAGTACCTCGGCGATCCCTTCAAGTGGCCCGAGATCTATCGGCGCAACGCGGCCCTGGTGCAGGACCCCAACCTCATCTATCCCGATCAGTTGATTGTGATCGATGGTGAGGTCGTGGCCGACGCTGGTACGCCGGCCGATGTCCCAGCCGATACTACGGGTGAGGCGCCGATGGAGCCGCGAGCCGCCGGTGCGCCGCCCGCCATGACCATCTTCAATCCCGATCGGTATCGCGCCGTGCGCGGCCAGCGCGCCTCGTTGCGCGTCGGTGCGGCGGCCTCGGCCGTGCGCTCCGGCGATTATCTCCAGGCCCCGTTCCTGTGGGACGCCGCCGGCGTGGCCGGCGCTGGGCGTCTCGATGCCACGACCCAGTCGGATGGTATCGGCCTCACGCTCACCGAGCGTCCGGTGCAGATGTATGAGAACATCTATGTGCAGGTCCCGGCGGGCGTGACCGGCGTGAAGGACGAGCGCCTGATGGTGTTTCGCTATGGCCCGATGATTGAAGGGCGGGGCCGAGTGGTCGTGCCGACCGGCATCGTGAAGATCACCACTGATGCCGTGAACGGTCGCGCGACGGCGATACTGACGGCGAAGTATGAGGACGTCTTCGCGCAGCAGTTCCTGATGGCCCTCGACACGCTCGTCATCCAGCCGGGCATCTTCCCGGCACGGGTGGAGTTCGGCGTCAAGACCACGGTGGCATACCTGTACGGGAATCCCGTGCTGCCGCCGGTCGGGCACCAGCTGATTTTTGCCGCGGGCTCGGCCCAAGGCCTCGTGACCGGCGATCAAGTCACGCTGCAGGTCGAGATGGGAAATGACGAGCGCGGGCAACCGCTGCCGGCGCAGGACGTCGCGACCGCGCGCGTCACCCGCGTCACCCAGTGGGGCGCGAGCGCCATCATCATCGGGCAGACCGATGGCGGCCTTCGCGAAGGCATGACGGCCGTCGTTACCGGAAAAATGCCCTGATCGCCGTAGGAGTCACGCCGCCGACTGAATAGTTTGAGGGATGACTTCTCAACACGCGCTCGTCACCGGCGGCGCCGGCTTCATCGGCTCGCACGTCGCAGACGCCCTCCTCGCGGAGGGTTGGTCCGTCACCGTCCTCGATAATCTCTCGAGCGGCAAGCGCGAGCAGGTCCCTTCTGGGGCCACGTTCGTCGAAGCGGACATCCGCTCGCCCGAAGCGGCCGCCTGCATCCGTGACGGCCAGTTCGATCTCGTCTGCCATCTCGCGGCGCAGATCGACGTCCGCAAGTCCGTCACCGATCCCGCGTACGATGTGGACGTCAACATCCGCGGCTCGCTCAACCTGATTGAGGCCGTGCGCGCCACCGGGCGCAGGACGCGATTGACCTTCGCCTCCACCGGCGGCGCGGTGTACGGCGACTTCGTTGAGCCGCCGAATCTCGAGACCTACGCGAAGGATCCCGAGAGCCCGTACGGCATCGCGAAGTTCTCGGTCGAGCTGTATCTCGGCTATTACGCGCGTGTGCACGGACTCGACTACATCGCGCTGCGGTTCGCGAATGTATATGGCCCCCGCCAGGATCCGCATGGCGAAGCCGGCGTCGTCGCCATCTTCGCGCAGCGCATCATCAAGGGCACGCCGCTGACGGTGTTCGGCGATGGCGGGCAGACGCGTGACTACGTGTACGTAGGCGACGTCGCGCGCGCGCATGTCCTCGCCGCGCATCACGTGGGCATTCCAGCAGGCAAGGTCGATGATCGCGCGTTCAATCTCGGTACTGGCGTCGAAACCTCGGTGGTGGAACTCGCCGAGTCGATGTTCAAGGCCGCGGGCAAACGCGTGGAGCTGCAGAATGCGCCGCATCGTCCGGGGGAACAACGCCGTTCGGTGGTGAGTATCGCAAAGGCGGACGCTGGACTCGGATGGACGCCGCAAGTCGCCCTCGATGCAGGGGTGGCTGCCACCTACGCCTGGTTCGCCAACCGTTGATGTTCCTGCAAATCAAGTCTGCCATTCCGTCGACGCGCCTCGAGCTCATCGCGAATGCCTCCGACGAGACGAAGGTCGTGCTGGTGGTGCTCGTCGTGCTGTCGCTCCTCTCGTGGGCGGTGATGCTCTCGAAGTGGAATGCCTTCCGCGGGGCCGATCGCGATGGGCGCGCCTTCATGCAGGAGTTCCACAAGGCCACGCGGCTCGAGGAAGTCGCGGCGCTGGCCAAGCGGTCGCGACCGAGTGCGTACACGCGCGTGATGCAGCGGGCAGTGGATTTCCTGAATGAAACGCAGATGGTCCGCAGCGCCGGTGGTGCACCGGCGACGCTGTCCGGGTCGCAGGTGCAGGCGCTTCGTCTCGTGCTCGACGCGGAGACGAATCTCGAGCGCGAGCGACTTGGGTCGTACATCCCGACGCTGGCGATGATCGGCTCCGTGAGCCCGTTGCTCGGATTGCTCGGCACCGTGCTTGGCATCATCGAAGCCTTCCTCGGCGTCGCACGCGGCGGCTCTGGCAATCTCGCGGCGATCGCGCCGGGGGTCGCCGAGGCGCTCATTGCCACGGCCACGGCGCTGGCCGTCGCGATTCCTGCCTACTTCGGCTACAACATCTTCGCCGCGCGACTCAATCGCTTCGACGGCGAGCTCGACGGATTCGGCTCCGAGGTCATCGCGCTGATGGCGCGCGAGGGACGGCTCTAGGATGCGGCGGCGCGGGCGCGGTGAGCGCACGCCGCTGCAGGCGGAGATCAACGTCGTGTCGCTGATCGACGTCATGATGCTGCTGATGATCATCTTCATGATCACGGCGCCGATGATGCAGGGTGGCGTGGACGTGTCGCTCCCGCGCGCCGAGGCGCGCCCGCTGAACGCGAAGAGCGCCTTGGTGATCTCGGTGACGCGCGATGGGCGCATCTTTGCCGACGACGTGCAGCTCTCGCTCTCCG
Source organism: uncultured Gemmatimonas sp. (assembly GCA_964445835.1). Classification (GTDB taxonomy): domain Bacteria; phylum Gemmatimonadota; class Gemmatimonadetes; order Gemmatimonadales; family Gemmatimonadaceae; genus Pseudogemmatithrix. The sequence goes on along the minus strand of CAYUMN010000213.1, from coordinate 1,653 downwards.
AGTTCCGCGGCACCTTCCGGACGCTCGCGGAGCAGGCGGGGAACGACGGGGTGTACCTCCGGGCGGATCAGGGCGTGAACTACGGTCGGGTCGTCGAGGTGCTGGCGATCATGCGCGCCGCTGGGGTGGGGAACATCGGTCTCGTGGCCGAGCCGGAGGACGTGCAGCGGTGAGTGCCGCCGCGCGCCCGTCCGCGGGGCTCGGCGGCGCACTGGCCCTCTCGGTCCTCGTGCATGTCGCTGTGGTCGGCACGGCGTTGGTCCTCAAGGCCGCACCCGAGGCCTCGTTGCCACCGATGTATCGCGTCGATCTGATCGCCGCACCGCCAGGGCCGCGCGCCGCTGGTGTGGTGCGCGAGACGCCGCCGGCCGTTGAGCCGGAAGGCGCGAAGGCCCCGCCCAAGGCCGATGCGCCCGAGCCGACGCGCGCCGCGCCGATCAAGCCGCCCGAGCGCCGTGCGCAGACGCAGGCGACGCCGAACATCACCGCGAATCCGCGCGAGCGTGTCGATCCCTCGAAGGCGCCGACCGCTGGCGGCGGTGAGGTGGGCGGCACCGGAACCGATGTCGCCACCGTGCGTACGGAGGGGATCGAGTTCCCCTTCCCGGGGTATCTGCAGAACATCGTCCGGCAGGTCTCGCTGAACTTCAATCCGCGGAACCCCGGCGCGCTGAAAGCGGAAGTGTTCTTCTTCATCCGCCGTGATGGTTCGACCACTGGGTTTCGATTCCTTTCCTCCAGCGGGAACTTCGCCTTCGACCTCGAGGCGCAGGGTGCCGTCGAGGCCGCGGGCCGCAATTTCGGTCCGCTCCCCAGTGGCTTCTCAGACGATATCCTCCCCGTGACGTTCTACTTCGATCCTGCCCGACTCCGATGAGCCGCTTGCGGTTGCCTCTGCGTGCCCTCGCCGTCCTCGTGCCCCTGCTCTGGGCCCTGCCGGCCGCGGCGCAGGAGGGCGTACGTGTCGGGCTCACGTACGCGCCCGGGTCGCGCCCCGGGGTCTACATCCTGCCCATGCGCGGCCCGCATGCCGATTCGGTGCGCGCGATCCTCGCCCGTGATCTCGACTTCGGTGATCGTGTCAGCGTCGTCGTCGCCGATTCCGGCACTGGGCCGATCGGCACTCTTAACTATCCGCTCTATGCGCGCCTCGGCGCCGCGGCCGTGGTGCAGCTCGCGGAGCAGATCGGTGGCGGGGTGACGGTGGTCCTGCACGAGGTGGGTGCGGCGCGCGTGCTCCAGCGCCGTGCCTTCGGGCTGGAGGGGGCGCCGAACTCCCCCGAATGGCGGATGGCGCTCCATGCGATGAGCGACGAAATTGAACGATGGATCACTGGGACGACGGGAATCGCCGCGACGCGCATCCTGTTCGCGCGCACGGGGACGCTCTGGACGGTGGATTCCGACGGCGCGAATGCGCGTCCGGTCCAGGGCGTCGGGAGCGGGAGTTTTCCCGCCTGGCACCCCTCGGGGCGGATGATCGCCTACACGCAGTTCGCGGACGACGGATCGCAGATCGTGGTGCGCGATCTCGCGGCGGGGACGGCGCGGCGCGTCTCCTTCGCGGCCGGCACGAACTTCACCCCGACGTTCTCCCCAGATGGCCGGACGCTCGTCTTCTCGTCCGGGCTCGACGGGACGGACCTGTGGGCG
>CAYUMN010000212.1:0-5146 GCA_964445835.1 uncultured Gemmatimonas sp. | reverse complement strand
AGTTCCAAACACGTCGTGGATCACCTCGCCCACGGCGCCCCCAGCTCCCGCTCCAGCGGCGATCCCCGCCGCCATGCCGACCTCTTTCCATGCACTCCAGCCGACCGCGACCGTGTACTGACCATCCCGGGCGCTGCGCTCATGAGCGAATGCGTCGAGGAAGGCGTTCGCAGCAGCGTAGTCCGCCTGCCCAGCCAACCCCGCGACCGAGCTGATAGAGGAGAAGAGCACAAAGAGGTCGAGCGGCTCCGCCCCGAGCGCCGCGTCGAGCGCCAGTGTGCCCTGCACCTTGGGCGCGAGCACCCGGTCCGCATCCGCGCGCGTCTTGAGCGGGATCAGGCTGTCGCCGAGGGTACCCGCGGCGTGAAAGACACCGTGCAGCGCGCCGAACCTCGTCTTGGCGCGCTCGATCGCGGTGCGCACCTGCGCCTCATTCGTGACATCCGCCTGTACGATCTCCACCTCGCCACCCAACGCCTCGAGCGCCGCGACCTTCGACTTGGTCCGAGCCGCAGTGGCGCCGCGTCCGATCAGCACCAGCTTCGCCTTGCGGGTCGAGGCCAGGTGTTCGGCAAGCGTGTAGCCGATGCCGCCGAGTCCGCCGGTGATCAGGTAGACACCGCCATCGCGCAAACGCGACGCAGCCCCTTCGAACGTGGCCGGCACGAGTTGCTGCACGTAGCGATCAACGCCGCGGAACGCGATTGTCTCGTTGATCGGCTCCGATGCGATCTCAGCTGCGACCAGTGCCGCGAGGGCCTTCCTCGCCGAAGCCGCGGTCGGGATCACGACATCGATCGCGCGGCTGCGGATGTTCGGGAACTCGCGTGGCATCACGCGCGCGGGTCCGAGCAGGAGCGCCTTGGCGGGCTGCAGTCGAGCCTCGCCACCGATGCGTTGCAGATCGCTCGTGATCACGTCGAGCACGAAAGCGGCGTCCGGATCCTCGTTGCCGACTTCCTGAGCGAACGCCATCAGGGCGTGGAATCCGCCATCGAGCACGGCGTCCAGCGTAGATGTTTCGCTCCCGGTGACACCCCACGCGTAGACGACTCGCGACGGAATGCCGCCGTCGGCGATCAGCGCGGCGATGAGCTGAGCGTGATCGCCCGCAGTTCCCGCGCGGATGGTGAAGCGGTCGCCGTCCCTGTTGAAGACGGGGCCAGCGGTTGCAGTTGTGACCTTCCGACCGGCCGATGCGAGGTGCGCCGCCACGGCATCACCGAATCCTGTCGCGTCGCTGAAGACCAGAACGCGCTCCTCCGCATTCTGCAGTGGCGCTGGCGGCAACGACTGCGTCCAAGCGGGACGCGCGAACCACTCCGCGACGCGATTGCGTCGCGTGTCATCGGGCGCAGCGATCGCGTTGGCGACGGGCGCCTCGATCCAGTGGCGCTGACGCTCCCACGGATAAGTCGGCAGCCCCACGCGATTGCGGTTCTCGTCGGCCCAGAACGCCTTCCAGTCGGGACGCACGCCGCGCGCCCAGAGCCGTCCGAGCGCGGTGAGCGCGACGCCATGGTCGCTCCCTTCATCGCTGGGTGCGCGCATCGAGGTCATCACGAGCTGGGACTGCTGCCGCTCGGGATGCTGGCGGGCCAAGGTCGCGAGCACGCGCCCCGGACCCACTTCGAGCAACACGCGCGTGGGATCACTCACGAGCTCCTTCACGCCATCAGCGAAGCGCACCGTGTTCCGCAGATGCCGCACCCAATACTCGGGGTCCGTGGCCTGCTCTGCGGTGATCCAAGTGCCGGACTCGGTCGAGACGAAAGGCCGCTGGGGCGCCGTCAGTTTGATCGTCCGGAAGTACGCGCCAAACTCTTGCAGGATCGGTTCGAGCATCGCCGAATGCGCCGCGACCGCGATGCGCAGACGCTTGGCGTCGACCTCCTTCGCGGCGAGCTTCTGCTGCAGCGCCTCGATCGCCGCCACTGGACCGGAGGCCAGCGTGAGCTCCGGAGCGTTCACCGCGGCCAGCGACAGCTCGTCGCCGAGCAGCGGGAGCAAGTCGGCTTCCGACAGCGGCACGCTCAGCATCGCGCCGGCGGGCACCTTCTCGAACAGGCGGCCGCGCAGAGCGACCAGCCGGACCGCATCCTTGAGCGAGAAGACGCCGGCCAGATGTGCGGCCGTGTACTCGCCCATCGAGTGTCCGATCATCGCCTCGGGGACGATCCCCCACGATTCGAGCAGTTTGGCCATCGCGTACTGCGTGCTGAACAGGGCGGGAAGCGCCAAGGAGGGCTGCTCGAGTTTGAGCGAGCTCGCATCTTCATCGCCGGCCGCCGGGAGGAGCAGAGAGCGCACCTCACGGGCGGTCGCCGCGTCAAGATGCTGCAGGCACTGATCCACCGCCGCCTTGTAGACCGGCTCGTTCGCATAGAGCTCCGCGCCCATGCCGGCGAACTGCGCGCCGCCTCCGGCGAACATGAACGCCGCCGTCGCGCGCTCCGATGACGTATCGGAGAAGACGTGCTCCTTCTCCTGTGTGTCGAGCAGCCGGCGCGCTTCCTCTGCTGTCCGCGCGGCGACGATGCGCCGTTCCTTGAGGCCGTGCCGACCGACCGTCAGCGTGTACGCCGCGTCGGCCAGCGGGATCTCGGGGTGCGCGTCCAGATGGTCCGCGAGATTCGCCGACGCCGTATCAAGTGCGCTCTTGGTCCGCGCGGACACGGTCAGGAGTTGCCAGGGCCGCGAGGGTCCCGACTTTCGACGGTCCTCTGCCTCTTCGAGTACGATATGCGCGTTCGTGCCGCCAACGCCGAGCGAGCTCACGCCTGCGCGGCGTGGTCCGGGACTCGTCCACTCCTTCAGCGACGCGTTGACGTAGAACGGACTGGAGGCAAAGTCGATCAAGGGGTTCGGCTGCTCGAAGTGGAGGCTCGGCGGAAGCTTGCGGTGCTTCATTGCGAGCACCGTCTTCAGAATGCTCGCCACGCCGGCTGCGGTATCGAGGTGGCCGATATTCGACTTGAGCGATCCGATGCCACAGAAGCCTGACTTCTCGGTGCCAGTTCGAAACGCCTGCGTGAGCGCGGAGACTTCGATCGGGTCGCCGACCGGCGTTCCGGTGCCATGCGTTTCGACGTACGTCACGGTCTCGGGGCTGACGCCCGCGATGGAGAGCGCCTCGACGATCGAGGCCGCCTGTCCATCCACGCTTGGCGCGAGGTAGCCGACCTTGTTCGAGCCGTCGTTATTGATGGCTGAGCCGCGGATGACCGCATGGATCCGGTCGCCGTCGCGCACGGCGTCCTCGAGACGCCGGAGCACGACGACTCCCGCGCCCGATCCGAATACCGTGCCCTTCGACGCGGCGTCGAACGAGCGACAGTGGCCATCGGGCGAGAGAATCTCATTCTCTTTGTACGTGTAGCCCACGCGATGCGGCAGCTCGACCGTCACGCCTCCGGCGAGCGCCATGTCACACTCACCACTCAGCAGACTCTGCGAGGCCATGTGCATCGCCACGAGCGAGGTCGAGCAGGCGGTCTGCACGTTCACGCTCGGGCCGCGCAGGTTCATCTGGTACGACACGCGCGTGGAGAGGAAATCCTTGTCGTTCCCCGTGTGCCGCACGAGGAAGAGGCCGGTCCCGTCCATGAGCTTGCGATTCGGCAGAAGGTTGTACGACATGTACGCCTGCATACCACAGCCGGCGAAGACGCCGACGGAGCCGCTGAACGCCTCGGGAGCATGTCCGGCGTCCTCGAGCGCCTCCCACGAGCATTCAAGGAAGAGGCGATGCTGCGGATCCATGATGCTGGCATCGAGCGGCGTGAATCCCCAGAATGGCGCGTCCCACCACTCCATGTCGTCGAGGATGGCGGCGGCCTTCACATAGTTCGGATCGTCGAGCTCCGACTGCTTCGCTCCGGCGGCGAGCAACTCGTCGTCCGTGAGCGGACGGATCGACTCGACCCCCGTTTCCAGGTTCCGCCAGAATTCGGCAAGCGTCCGCGCGCCAGGGAAGCGTCCTGCCATCCCGACGATCGCGATCTCGTTGCCGGTGTAAGCTCGTGGTTCGCTCATTCAGCTCTCAGTGAAAACAAAACGTCGATACCTGAGTTGGTCGGACGTCGTGAACGGCGGGCCTCCATCTCGCGACGCTGTGCGGCAGAGACAGGAATTTAATTCAGGGTCGGTCGAGTATCCGGCAAACGTAAGGCGCGCCCGCCGACCCCGTGAGGGCCGGAGGGCGAGCGGCGGCCTACACTTTGCGCGCCGCCGCGCTTCGGTGGCCGTCCAGACGGCGTTGCCCGTGGGCGCCCGGTCGCAGCGGGGACCGATCGGGCGCCCTGATTGGACAGACGCGTACGCCGAATGTCCCGGCGCGTCTTCGGGGCGTCGGGGTGAGGCTCAGCGGGCCTGGTGGGCCGCCGCCGCGCGCCACGCCAACCGAGTGGTCGCATTTCTTCGCGAAGCCCGTCTCGTCGATGATCAACACGGCCTCGGGTAAGAGGCGGTCCAGCATCAGGCTCGTGAGCGCCGCTTGCAGCGGTGCCCACCCCCAATTCACGAACTGCCGCAACGCCTGCACGTCGGCGCCCGGTACGCGTTCGGCCAGCGGCGCGATGGACTTCCGCTCGCCATCGAGCAACAGGCCGCGGACATATGCGCCCGCATGCGTCTCCCGCTCGGACCGGCCCAACAACGGCGGCACGAAGCTGGACAGGCTGCATGCCCTACAATACGGAGCGCCGCGCAATCTGTTGATACCGCCTGAACCTAGTGGTACTAGTCGAGGTAGCACGCGACGACCCGCCGCGGCCCACCGGACTCGCCGGGTCTCACCCCGACGCCCCGATCACTCGCCGGGACAGTCGGTGTGCGCGTCAGTCCAACCATGGCGTCCGATCGGTCCCCGCTGCGACCGGGCGCCCACGGGCAACGCCGTCCGGACGGGCACCGAGGCGCGGCGGCGGGCGGAGGTCAGGCCGCTGCGCGCCCGCCGGCCCTCGCGGGGTCGGCGATCGCGCCGTATGTTCGCCGGATACTCGACCGAGCCCGATTGAATTTCCTATCCCGATCGCATTCCGCCGATATCACGCGTGGCGACGCGCGCTCGCGCCGGACAATCCGCTGGCAGCTTGAAGTCAACTTTGAAGTGCAACACTGAGCGTTACGCAGCATAGAGCTCCTC
>CAYUMN010000211.1:0-5177 GCA_964445835.1 uncultured Gemmatimonas sp. | reverse complement strand
TTCGCCTGCGACTCGAGCACGGCGATCTCCTTGTCCATCGCGGCGAGCGGCACATTCCCCGCGTCGCGGTCGAGGGTCGTGAGTGCCGTCGCAATGCCCATGATCGCCTCGGCGAGCTGGCGCGCGGTCGGCACGACATCGGGAATGCGCTGCCGCTCACCCGGTGCGAGCGACTCCACGAGCCGCAGCACCTCTTCGCGGTCGAGCAACGCCTGCCGTGCCACGCCGGCGTGCGGGCCGGAGCCGAGCGCGGCGGCATCACCGGCCCCCAGGGCGCGCACGCCCGCTTCGGGCGAGTTGGTGGCGCCGGAGAGACGCCGGCGACGCGCCTTCTCGCGCATCGCCGTACGCTTCTCGCGATCGAAAATCGCCTTGGCCCCGTCAATCGTATCGGCCGCGACATCGACCATCATCTTGTCGCGGGGCTGCTTGAACACATCGCGCCAATCGAAGCCATCGCTCCAGAGGCGCGCGTACTTGTACGCCACATTGATGCCCCAGAACGCCGAGATGAAGAGCAGGTTCGGCCCACCGAGGATCGAGATCGTGAAGAGCGTGCCGCTCACGAACAGGAAGGGCGAGATGATCTTCCGGAAGGTGACAACGCTGGGGTCCTGCCAGCGCACGAGTTCTTCGGAAGTCGGCGCATCGGGATCAATGCCCGGCGGCGGACTCCACTGTTGTTGCGCCTGCGGATACGCATTCCCTTGGCGCGCCGGCAAGTTCGGCACGATCCCCGTGTCGAGCGCCTGCACGAAGGCACGCGCATCCGGGAAGCGATCGTCCGGATTCTTCTCGAGGCAGAGCATCACGGCGCGCGCCAGATCCGGCGGCACGTTGGCGCGCTGGTCGATCGGAATCGGGCGCTCGCTCAGGTGCTTCACGAGCAGTGCCGGCGTGCTTGTGGCATTGAACGGGAGATCGCCGCAGAGCATCTGGTACGCGACGATCCCAAGCGCGTAGAGATCCGTGCGTCCGTCAATGTCACGATCCCCGGCCGACTGCTCGGGGCTCATGTACGCCGGCGTGCCGATCGCGATACCGGTGGCAGTGAGCTTGGAATCCGCTCCTTCGCTCACGGCGCGCGCGATGCCGAAGTCCGTGACCATCGTGCGCCCCGTCACCCCGTCGATCAGGATGTTATCCGGCTTGATGTCGCGGTGCACGGTGTTCTGCGAATGCGCGTAGGCGAGCGCGTCGCCGACCTCACGCAGGATCCGACGCGCCTCGTCCGGCTTCATCGCGCCGCGCTGCTGGATGCGCGTGCCGAGGTTCTCGCCCTCGATCAGTGCCATGACGAAATAGACGAGCCCTTCGCGCTCGTCGACCGCGTAGATCGGGACGATATGCGGATGACTCAACTGCGCCGCCATCTCGGCTTCGCGCAGGAAGCGTGTGCGGATGTCCGAGCGGAACGCGAGTTCCGGCGGCAGCAGCTTGATGGCCACCGGGCGCTTCAGGCGGGAATCGCGCCCTTTATAGACGATCCCCATCCCGCCGCGGCCGATCTCCCGCTCGACCTCATACTGCGGTGCCAGCACTCGCACGACGTGCGATTGCAGTTCCGCATCGGATTGGCTGAGGCGCGAGTCGCTCACGAAGGACAGTAGAGGGGGCGGGGGGATGATACCATGGTGCAGGCCGGGGTACCAAACGCTGGACAACGCGGGGGCCGCCATGGCAGACCCTACGTCAGGAAGGCGGGTGAAAGTTGCATTCCCCGCCAACATGTCGTAAGTCAGGGCGGAACACTCCTTGCGAGTCAGGATGCATTGCCCGTGGAGCATCCACGAGTATCCACGAGCATCCATAAGGCTTCCTCTCGCCGGACCAGGTGACTGCGTATGAGCAATCGACAGACCCTTCCCGTCCTTCCCCTGCGTGGGACGGTCATTTTTCCGGGGCTCACCGCCCCTATCGCCGCGGGGCGCCCAGGCACCCTGCGAGCCATTGAGTCGGCCCTCAAGGGCGATCGGCTCGTCTTCGCGGTCGCCCAGCGCGACAATACCGAGGAACCCGCCCCCGATATCCTGTACTCGATGGGCGTCATCGCCCGCATCGGGCAGGTCCAGCGCGGCCTCGGTGGCGTGCAGCTCCTCCTGCACGGCGAACAGCGCGCCACCTCACTGCAGTACACGATGACCGACGGCTTCCTCTCGGCCGTCGTCTCGCAAACTGAGGAGATGGCCCCGCTGGACGAAAAGGACGCCGCCTTCGTGGCCCTCCACAAGGAGATCCGTGAGCGCGCCGCCGAGCTCGGCGAGCGCCGCGGCCTCCCCGAGGAGGTCGTGCACCAGGTGCTCGACGCCGTCACTGAGCCTGGCAAGTTCGCCGACCTCGTGGCCGGCTACATCGAGCTCTCCGTTCCGGAGAAGCAGGGGCTCTTGGAGACGCTCTCCGTGGAAGACCGCCTCCGCAAGGTGCTCGTGATGGTGCAGCGCCAGATCTCGCTCCTCGAAGCACAGGAGGAGATCAAGTCACAGGTGCAGGAGGAACTCGGCGAGCGCCAGCGCGAGATGTTCCTGCGCGAACAGATGAAGGCGATCCAGAAGGAGCTCGGCGACGACGATCAGACCAAGGAGATCGAGGAACTGCGCGAGAAGTTGCACAAGCTCACACTCACGAAGGCATCACGCACCGAAGTGGATCGTGAACTGGGGCGCCTGGAGCGTGCCGGCCGCGAGTCCATGGAAGCGCAGGTCATCCGCACGTATCTCGAGTGGATCGCCGAGTTGCCGTGGAACGCCCGCTCCGACGACCAGCTCGATCTGAACCACGCGCACACCGTGCTCGAGGAGGATCACTACGGGCTGCAGGACGTGAAGGACCGCGTCCTCGAGTTCCTCGCCGTGCGTCAGCTCCGCGCGCAGCAGCTTGAGGAAGAGATGGACCGCACCGGGGAGTTTCCCTCGGCGAAACTGAAGGAGCCGCGCGAGGATGCCACCGCGACGGCCGCGCCCAAGAAGCACGCCGACGACGATCGCCCGATCACCGACAAGCGCGAGGCCAAGGCGCGCGCGATGGCCAAGGGTCCCATTCTCCTGTTCTCGGGCCCGCCAGGCGTGGGCAAGACCTCCATTGCCAAGTCCATCGCCCGTTCGCTCGGCCGCGAGTACGTGCGTGTGGCGCTCGGTGGGGCGCGCGACGAAGCGGATATCCGTGGGCATCGTCGCACCTATGTGGGCGCCATGCCGGGCCGAATCATTCAAGGCATGAAGCAGGCTGGCACCAAGAATCCCGTCTTCCTGCTCGACGAAGTCGACAAGCTCGGCTCGTCCTTCCAGGGCGATCCGTCGTCCGCGCTGCTCGAAGTGCTCGACCCGGCACAGAACGATTCGTTCACCGACCACTACCTCGGCATTCCGTTCGATCTCTCCGAGGTGCTGTTCATCGCGACGGCCAACTTCATCCAGAACATCCCCGGTCCGCTGCTCGATCGTATGGAGGTCGTGGAGTTCGCCGGCTACACCGAGCGTGAAAAGCAGGAGATCGCCAAGAAGTACCTGATTCCGCGTCAGCTCGAGGAGAACGGGCTCGCCGGAAAGGAGATTGCCTTCGATGACGAAGCGATTGCCTCGCTCGTGACCCAGTACACGCGCGAAAGCGGCGTGCGTCAGCTCGAGCGCGAGATCGGCAAGGTGGCGCGCAAGGTCGCCAGGCGTATCGCGACGAAGGAAGGGGTGGATCCGACGGTGGACGGCGTGCTCACCACTGAGGAAGTGCGCGAGCTGCTCGGCCGCCCGAAGGTCCATCCTGAAAAGGCCATCGCGGCACATGAGGTCGGGACCGCCACCGGCATGTACTACACGCCGATGGGTGGCGACATCATGTTCGTCGAAGCCTCGGTGCGCTCGATCGCCGGCCCGTCGGCCGAAGGGGGCGCTCCAGTCTCGCTGATCCTCACCGGGCAGCTCGGCGATGTCATGAAGGAGTCGGCGCGCGCCGCCTTCACGTACGTGACCAAGAACGCCGAGAAACTCGGCATTCCGCGCTCACGCTTGGGCACCGTGGAGACGCACATTCACGTGCCGGCTGGTGCGATCCCGAAGGATGGTCCCTCGGCGGGTGTCGCGATTTCGACCGCGTTGGCCAGTGAGATGAGCGGACGCCCGGTGAAGAAGGATCTCGCGATGACCGGCGAAATCACGCTCCGTGGGCGCGTCCTGCCGATCGGCGGCGTGAAGGAGAAGGTGCTCGGCGCGCTGCGGGCCGGCATCACCGATGTGATCCTGCCCAGGGACAACGAAGCCGATGTCGAGGATGTCCCTGAAGAGGCACGCGGCAAGCTGCGCTTCCACTTTGTCTCGACCCTCGAGGAAGTGTTGGCGATCGCGCTGCTACCGGAGCCGACGAAGTCGACCACAGAACCGCTTGCCTAGTGATTGAGCGGCGGCAACCTCGTCATGAACCGACGCGTCACGCGACCGAACTGATCGACTTCTGCAAGCGGGCCATGCGGTTCCGGCATCTGGATGCTGAAGGCCGGAATCGACGACATCAGGGCCGGCGCAGGAACGCTGTAGGGATCCTCGGCTCCCGTGTTCACGAGATAGCCCATATCGGCGAGCGACTGGATGGTCATGCGGGAGAACGGGTTCCCTGTCTGACTGATAAAGCCGGTCATGAGTTCGGTGCGGAAGACGCTCTCCTTCCAGTGCGAGTTGATCGTTCCGGCCCCGCAGCTGCCGGTCAGATTCAGACAGTCTTCGATCGGTACCGCGGCGCCGCACACCGCGGCGCCAGCGTGCTCATTGACGCAGGCGATCTTTGCGAGTGGCCCCGTGAAGAACGGGGTCGTCGTTGGGGCGAGGCCAAGCCGAAGCCCCTTCGTCGCCCACAGTGTGCCGACACCGATCACGTGGAGCATCTCGTGAAGGATCACCGACTCGAGGGTCCCGTTCGAGACCATGTTGTCGAGATCGGCAGAATCGAAGCGCATCCGCCCGAGGAAGGTCAGGTTGTCGGTATTCCGAATGAAGCAGGGCCCAGCCGACCCCAGCACCGACCCTGGCCCGTCGATGAATTCGACGGTGGCAAAGATGACAAGCCCGTTGATCGTCTCGGTGAGCATGACGCCGGGCGAGCAGCTATTCGCACTGAATCCGGAAACGCTGATCGGTGACACCGCGCCAACGATGATGGCGCGAATGCGGTTGACCGCATTCGAGAATGCCTGC
>CAYUMN010000210.1:0-5205 GCA_964445835.1 uncultured Gemmatimonas sp. | reverse complement strand
CATGACACCCAACACGTCAGAATCTGCCGCCACTCAGGACGCGCAGATTGCCAAGCTCGTGCAAACGATCCACGCGGCCGAACGCGAGTTACTGGCGCTGACGGGCGGCCGCGCGGGCGCGCTCGCGGAAACGCAGGCGATCATCCTTAACGCGCTGCCGGCCCACATTGCGGTGCTGGACGGCGAAGGCGTCATCGTGGTGGTGAACGAGGCATGGCGGAGCTTTGCCTCGGCCAATGTTCTGCAAAGCACGGATTTTTTCGTGGGGCAGAACTATCCCGGCGTCTGCGAAGACGCGCACGGCGATTGCGCCGACGAGTCGCAGGCCGTCGCCCAAGGGATCAGGCAGGTGTTGAGTGGCGCGGACAAGTTCTTCGCGCTGGAGTATCCCTGCCATTCGCCCACGGAGAAACGCTGGTTCCGGCTGATGGTGACGCCGCTCAGCGATCGACCGGGCACGGGCGCGGTGGTGATGCACGTGAACGTGACCGACCGCCGGCTCGCGGAGGAGGTGCTGCGCGAGAAGGAGGGGGAACAGCGCCGGCTGGCAGAAATGCTGGCGATGGAAACGCAGCGACTGCATGAATCGCAGGCGGTGGCGAACGTGGGCAGTTGGGAAACGGATCTCACGACGTTCGACGTCACGTGGTCGGACGAGACGTACCGGATCTTTGAGGTCAGCCCAGACGAATTCCCGCCCAACCATCAAAAGTTCTTGGAGATGGTGCATCCGGACGACCGGGCGAGGGTGGACGCGGCCTTCGCCTACTCCGCTGGTCGGTCGGAGGCGTTCGCGATCGAGCATCGGATCAGCCTGCCCGGCGGACGCATCAAAGTGGTGGAGGAACGTTGGCAGGCCTTCCGTGACGAAACGGGCAAGCCCACCCGCGCCGTGGGCACCTGCCAGGACATCACGGCTCGCGCGACCTCGGAGGCCGAACGGGACCGGATGTTCAATCTGTCACTCGACCTGCTGAGCGTGGCGAGTTTTGAGGGACGGATGGAACAGGTGAACCCCGCTTGGACCCGCTGCCTTGGATGGAGCGCCGAGGAACTCACGAGCCGCCAGTGGATGGACTTTGTGCATCCCGACGACCACGAAGCCACGCGCGCGGCTGGTGGGGTGATGGTGCGGGGCGACCGGATACAAGAGTTTGAAAATCGGTATCGCTGCAAGGATGGCACGTATCGCTGGCTGTCGTGGAACGCCCATGCGCTGCCGGAAACCCGCCAGATCTTCAGCGTCTGCCGTGACGTCACCGAACAACGCCAGCGTCAGGAGCAACTGCGGCTGCTGGAGACGAGCGTCGCGCGGCTCAACGATATCGTGCTGATCACCGAGGCGGAGCCGATCGACGATGCGGGCCCCCGCATCGTGTATGTGAATGAGGCCTTTGTGCGGCGCACCGGTTACACCCGTGAGGAGGCGATCGGCAAGACGCCCCGGATATTGCAGGGGCCCAAGACCCAACGGGACGCGCTGGACCGCATTCGCACCGCGCTGCAAACGTGGAAGCCGGTGCGCGAGGAGCTCATCAACTACACGAAGAGCGGCGAGGAATTCTGGCTCGAGCTCGACATCGTCCCTGTGGCAGATGTCAACGGGTGGTTCACCCACTGGGTGGCGATCGAGCGCGACATCACCGAGCGGAAGCTGGCCGAGCTGAATCTGCAGCGCGCCAACCGCGCGTTGCACATGCTGAGCACCTGCAATGAGGCGCTGGTGCGGGCGGAAAATGAGGCCGACCTGCTCGCCGCCTTCTGCCGACACAGCCGAGAGATCGGGGGATATCGCATGGCTTGGGTGGGGTACGCCCAAGCGGATGCGGCCCGCACGATCTCAGTTGAGTCGCGGTCCGGCGATGAGAATGGGTATCTCGAAACCGTGCAGCTGAGCTGGGATGCAACGGTTGAGATCGGCCAGGGACCGGCCGGCCTCGCGATCCGCAGCGGGCAGCCGGTCGTCTCTGAGAATATCGAAACCGATCCGCTCCTCATTCCGTGGCGGGAACGGGCCCTGCAACATGGGTTGCGCAGTATCATCTGCCTGCCGTTGCGCGCGAGCGACCGCACCTTCGGCGTGATGGCCCTGTACTCCAGCGACGTGAATCAACTTGGCGCGGATGAACTCAAGTTGTTGCAAGAGATGGCGGACGATCTGGCGTTCGGGATCGGCAACCTCCGTTCGCAACAGGAGCGGCGCCGGATGGAAGCGGCGGTGCTGAAGGTGGCCACGAGCGTGTCGGCCAGTATCAGCGAAGAGTTCTTCGGTGATCTGATGGTGAGTGTCGCCGAGGCGTTGGGTGCCCAGGGCGCCTTCGTGGCGCAGCAGTTGCCGGGTGAGCCGGCGATGGCGCGCACCGTGGCCGCCGTGATCGATGGGAAGGTGGTGGAGAACTTTGGGTACGCCGTGAGCGGGACGCCGTGCGCGGCCCTAGTGGACCGCGAGGAGTCCGTCGTGCCGGCCAATGTGGCTCAGCAGTTCCCCCAGTCCGCCACACTGACCGCGTTGGGGGCGCAGGGGTATGTCGGGCGACGGCTGGTGAACACCACCGGTCAGACGGTGGGCACGATGTTCGTGCTCTTCCGTGAGCCGTTGAAGGATTCCGGATTCGTCGCATCGACGCTGCAGATCTTCGCGGCGCGCGCGGCCGCTGAGTTCGAGCGACTCGAGGCCGACACGCGAATCCGGGAGCAGGCGGCGTTGCTGGACAAAGCCACCGATGCGATTCTGGTCCGGGATCTCGAGCACCGCGTGATGTTCTGGAACCGGGGCGCAGAGGAAATGTACGGCTGGAGCTCAGCCGAAGTGCTCGGCCGGCCCACCGAAGAGTTCTTGCATGCCAGCGCGGAGTCTTTTCACGCGGCGATAGCGGCGGTGCTGGACAAGGGCGAATGGACGGGGGAACTGGAGAAGAAGAATCGGGCGGACAGTGTGATCACGGTCGAATGCCGATGGACACTGGTGCGCAACAAGAGCGGTGTCCCCGAGTCTATTCTGTGCATTGAAACCGACATCACGGAGCGGAAGAAGCTTGAGGCGAAGTTCCTCCGCGCGCAGCGCATGGAGAGCGTGGGCACGCTGGCCAGCGGCATCGCGCATGATATGAACAACATTCTGTCGCCTATCATGATGTCGGTCGAACTGCTGAAGGACGACACCACCGATGAGGCCACCCTGGATCTGTTGGACACCCTCGAATCCTCCTCGAGGCGCGGGGCGGAGCTGGTGCGGCAGTTGCTCTCCTTTGCGCGAGGATTGGAAGGGCAGCAGGTGGCGGTCAACATCAAGCACTTGATTCTCGAATTGCAAAAAGTGATGCGGGAGGTCTTCCCCAAGGACGTGGAGTTTGACGTCTCCGCCGGACGCGACCTGTGGACGATCGTTGGAGATCCCTCACAGTTGCACCAGGTGTTCTTGAACCTGTCCGTGAATGCGCGTGACGCCATGCCGCGCGGCGGCAAGCTGACGATGACGATGGAGAATGTCGTGTTGGACGATATCTACGCGGCCATGAACCCGGACGGAAAGACCGGGGCGTTCGTGGTGATCGGCGTGAGCGACACCGGTACGGGCATCGAGCCGACGGTGCTCGGCAAGATCTTCGAGCCGTTCTTCACCACCAAGGAACTTGGGAAGGGGACTGGCCTCGGGCTGTCCACCGTGATCGGCATCGTCAAGAATCATGGCGGCTTCATCAACGTGCACAGCGAAGAAGGCAAAGGCTCTGAATTCAAGGTGTATCTCCCGGCGCAGACCTCCAGCACCCAATTAGAAGAGGTCGCGGTGAGCCAGACCGGCATTCCTCGTGGGAAGGGGGAATTGATCCTGGTGGTGGACGACGAGCGAGGCATCCGGGAGGTCGCGGTGAAGACACTGACGCGGTTCGGCTACCGCGTTATGGAAGCGGCCAATGGCGCGGAAGCGGTGATCCTCTATGTGCAACATCACAAGGAGATCGCGCTCGTGTTGACGGACGTGTCGATGCCGATCATGGATGGCGCCGCCCTGATCACGGCGCTCAGATCCTTCAGTCCCGACGTCCGCATTCTGGTCTCCAGCGGATTGCCGATCAACGGCGGCGTGGCGAGAGCGATGG
Organism: uncultured Gemmatimonas sp.; assembly: GCA_964445835.1. GTDB lineage: Bacteria > Gemmatimonadota > Gemmatimonadetes > Gemmatimonadales > Gemmatimonadaceae > Pseudogemmatithrix. Next base: position 1,105 of record CAYUMN010000210.1, on the reverse strand, counting down.
GAGCCGGCGTACGCCATTTTATCCCGAAGCCGTACAGTGCCGAGAAGCTGCTCGGGATCATCCACACCGAACTGCACAGCTAGCGGGAAGCCGGGCCAACGCGGAGATTCAAGCCGTATGACGAGCATCCCAACGAGCACCGACGAATTCCCCTCCGCGAGCCGACGTCCGCGCAAGAACGAACTGGACGTCTATGGCCTCTCCCATACGGGAAAGGTTCGCAAAGAGAATCAGGATCACTTCCTGATGGTCAACATCAGCAAGCGAATGGAGGTTCTCCGGACCAACCTCACCAAGGAGGACCACCTGATTCCCGAAGGGGAACAACAGTTGGCCTACCTCGCGATGGTCGCGGATGGCGTGGGTAGCGGGACGGGCGGTGGGGAAGCGAGCGCGACGGCGCTGCAGGCGACAATGGAGTACGTCGATGGCCTTATCACGACGTACCTCGCGAAGCGCGACGACGAAGCGGAGCTGACGCGACTGTTGCAGGAGGCCGCGATGCGCGCGCACGAAGCGGTGCTCGAGCGGCGACGCGCGGGGGAGATCACCGGGACGATGGCGACCACCCTCACGGTCTACCTGGGGATGTGGCCCACGTACTATCTGCTGCAAGTGGGAGACTCGCGTTACTACGTGTACAACGAAGGCGAGTTGCGGCAGGTGACGCGCGACCAGACCATGGCGCAGGATCTCGTGGACCTGGGCGCGCTCACGCAGACCGCGGCGTCGCGGACGCCGCTGGCCCATGTGCTCTCAAGCGCGATCGGCGCCGACGCCACCGTGCCGGTGGTGCATAAGCTCCGGTCGCATTGGGGACACGTGCACCTGCTCTGTAGTGATGGGCTGATCAAGCACGTGAGCGATGCGCGGATCGCTGAGGTGCTGGGCGCGATGACGAGTGCGCAGCAGGCGTGCGAGCAGTTGGTGCAGGATGCGCTGGATGGGGGCGGGAGTGATAATGTGACGGTGGTGATCGGGCGGACGGTGCCGCGGAGTGAGAAGTGAGTGGTGGGTGAGTGAGGGTCGGGTGGCACATAAAGGGGTTGTCTGCACGTGAGCGAGAGGATGGATTTCGAGGTCTTCTCGCGCGAGGTCGCGATGC
>CAYUMN010000209.1:0-5229 GCA_964445835.1 uncultured Gemmatimonas sp. | reverse complement strand
GTCTCCAGCCGCATCTGCTTGAGCCGTTCCTTGTGCTTCACGCCAAAGCGGTGCTCTTCGTCCACGATGATCAGCCCGAGCGCATGGAACACCACGTCCGGGCTGAGCAACCGATGCGTCCCGATGAGGACGTCCACCTTGCCGAGCGCGAGCTCCTGCAGCGCGACCTTCTGTTGCTTGGCGGTCTGGAATCGGCTCATCACCGCGATGCGCACTGGGAAGTCCGCGAAGCGATCGCCGAAAGTGCGCGCATGTTGCTCGGCGAGCACGGTGGTCGGCACGAGCACCGCCACCTGGCGTCCGCTCTGGACCGCCTTGAAGGCCGCGCGCACGGCGATCTCCGTTTTGCCATAGCCGACATCGCCCACGAGCACGCGGTCCATCGGACGCGGGCCTTCCATATCTGACTTGATCTGCGCCGTTGCGGTGCGCTGATCGGGAGTGTCCTCAAAGAGGAACGAGCTCTCGAGTTGCTTCTGCCAGGCACCATCGGGATCATGCGGCGGGCGACTCGCGATGGTGCGCCGGGCGTAGAGATCGAGCAGTTCGGCCGTCATCTCGCGCAACGCGGCGCGCGTCTTGTCGCGCTGTCCGGCCCACCGCTTGTTGCCGAGCTTGTGCAGCTTGGGGGGCGGCGTGTCGTCGTCGGTCTCGCCCGCGGAGCGATAGCGCTCGATCTGATCGAGGCGGTAGAGCGGCACGTTGAGGCGGTCGCCGCCCTCGTACTCGATCACCGCAACTTCGAGCGTGGCTTCGCCGTGAAAGACCGTCGACATCCCGCGGTAGATGCCGATGCCGTGCTCGAGGTGCACCACATAGTCGCCCGACTTGAGCGCGGTGACATGCTCGAGCGCCGCCCCGGTGGCATAGCGGCGGGCGCGACGAATACGGCGATCGCGCCGGAAGATCTCGTGGTCGGTGAGGACGCGCAGCCCTTCCTTGCCGCGCGGCGGCAGCACGAATCCCCCCGCGAGCACGCCGATCGCCAGCGTGAGCATCGCGCGCGTGTCCCCACCGCCACGCGCGCCTTCGAGCAACTCCTCAAGACGTTCGGCCTGTCCCGAGTTGTCGCAGAGAATGAGTGTGGGCGTGCCGTCGCGCACGATGCTGCCAAGCTTCGCCATGTCGCGCTCCACCGACTCGGGCGCGCGCAACGGGAACACGATCGCGCGCGGATCATCCTCGCTGACGGCAATGATCTCCAGCGTCGGGAAGCCGCGGAACTGCCCCTCGGCGTTCGGCGGCGCCATGAGCAGTTCGTCGCGCGGCGCGACATCCTCGCCGCGACGCCGCGCGAGCTCGAGATGGTGCTGCGCTTCACTCCACGTGCGATCGAACTCGCCGCGGAGCTGCGTCCCGCGCGGCAGGATGATCAGCGTGGCCGGCGGGAAGAGCTCGCCGAGCGAGGCGCGCGCATACTTCATGTCGGCGTCGTCGCCGTGCACTTCAATGGGAAGAATCACAACGCGATCCACCGGCGTCGTGCTCCGCTGCGTGGAGACATCGAAGCTGCGCAGCTCAACAAGTTCGTCGCCCCAGAACTCGAGACGCACGGGCTCGCGCATGCCGAAGCCGTACACATCAAGAATGCCGCCGCGCACGGAGTACTGCGCGACATCCTCCACGAGCGGGACGCGTTCGAAGCCGACGCTGTTGAGGTGGTACATCAGCTCTTCAAGGCGATGCACATCGCCCTTCTTCAGTTCGAGCCGCGCCTCGGCCAACGCGCGCGGTAACCGTGTCTTTTCCTGTGCCGCGCGCGCGGTGGTGACGAGCACGCGCACCGCCCCCTTGGCAAGCGCTTCGAGTGTCTCGACCCGCTCGCCAGCGATCTCTGCGTGCGGTTCGATCTCGCCGAACCCTTCGCGCGGCGGGTAGAGCGCAACGCCTTCTGCGCCAAAGACCGACTGCAGGTCGGCGTGCCAGCGCTCTGCTTCGGGGAGCTGATCTGCCACGACCACGAAGAGCCGATTCGCCTCGCGCTCCGCGAGGGCCGCGACGAGCACGGCATCGGCGGAGCCGGCCAGACCGCCCACGGCCTGATTCCCGTTGACGCGTGGAAGAGTCGAAACGAGTCGGGCGAACGCGGGGAGCGCCGCGAGGCGCTCCATCAGGATCGGAAGTGGCATCAGACGGTCACGGGAGCACCGCGGCCCCGCCGAGCGAGAATCGACTCGGCAAGGAGGAGCAACGCGGCGAGTATCAGGAAGGGTGTATCGAGGACACGGCGACCACTCGCGACAAATGCGGCGCCTGCGGTCGCCTCAGGGGTGTCAGGCATGTGCGCGGCGTTGAGTCGCCGCCGCAGTGAGTCCGCCGAAAGCGGGAGTAAGAGCGACTCGTTCGCTTCGGCGTTCACCATCAACGCGCCAGCGCGTTGGTTCGTGCGGCGCCAGAAGTAGGCGCCGGACTTCCACGGCGCCCGAATGGAGCTCCCCGCGGTCACCACGCGCCGGTTGCCGTCTGCTGATTCTAAAGCGGTGACGCCGAAGGGGACATCGACTCGCCCGCCGGGAGCAACCTCGGTCGCGAGCCCTCCCGCGGTCGAGAGACGTTCGGCGAGCAACGCATCGAGCCACGGCACGAAGCCGGCGCGCACCGGGAGTTCCGTGGCCTCGGCGGCGGCGGGAGAGGCCAGCAGCACATAGTTGGTGCCGGCCACCGCCCACGGTCGCACACCGACGCGCACGAGCGTGTCGGCCGCGGCACCGTCCGACGCCGCGACGAGGTCATACCAGACCTTCACCCCGGCCGCAGGAACGCGCGCACCACGCAACTGACTCTCCCCCGTGCGACGCGCGCCGAAGCGCCACGGCACCCCGGCGCGCTCAAGCGCGCGATTCGCCTCGCCGATGCGTAGCGGATCGGAGGGCGCGAAGAGCAGCCCTGGTGTGCGCGCGCGCTCGGCCGAGCCGATGTAGACCTCGGAGCCGATCCGTGCACGGCCCCCGGCCACGAGTGCATCGACCGCACCGCGCAGGAACGCGCCGCTCGCTGCATCGACCGCAACGGCTGGCGCTTCACCAACATGCACGGCGAAATGGCGCACGTCGTCGCCGCGGAGTTCGTCGGGCTCCAACTCGAGAGTGCCAGCGATCCATCCGCGCGCGACGGGCTGGGCGCGGGCCAGGATCGGTTGCCCGGGTCCAGCGGTCCCACGGGCAACGGAGCGTCCGTCGAGCACGAGTCGCCATGAGGCGGAGTCCCCGAGCAGGGTGCCGCGCACCGCGCCGCGTGGATTCCAATGCGGCGGCTCGAGGCGCACCCCAGTGATCGCGCGATTGACCGGCGGCCTGACGGCGGGCTGGAAGACGACCGTGGTGATCGATGCGCTCGCGAGAGAATCGACCGGAAGCGAATCGCCCGTACGCGCATTCCACGTGGTCGCCTGCCCATCGGTGAGAATCACGAGGCGTCGTTCCGGGAGCGCGCTGGCCTCGAGCACCGCGCGCGCCCGTCGCAACGCCGCGACCGGGTCACCGGCACCATCAAGGGCGCGCGTCGTCTCGAGTGTCGTGCGGAGCGCAGCAGCCGAACCGGACACCGCTTCGCCATCCATCGTCACCACCGTGATAGCGTCGGAGGACGCGCTGGCATCGACCAGGGCGCGCGCCGCCTCCGTGAGCGTCGTGAGCACCGGCCCCTCGCTCCCCGCCGCACTCGAGGAAAGCGAGTTGTCGAGCAACACCACCACTGCACTCGGCGGATGCCCAACGCCCGGGAGCAATCCGATCGGGCGCGCCATCGCGAGCGCGATCGCCAACACGATCGCCACGCGCAGCAGCATCAGCACGATGTTGCGCAGCCGCACCTCGCGCGCGTGCTCCTTTTCGGCGCGCAGCAGGTAGCGCACCGCCGGAAACTCGATACGCGTCCCCGTCCGTCGACGCAGGAGATGCAACAAGAGCGGCACGGCAGCCGCTCCGGCGAGCAGCAGCGCCCACGGGGCGAGGAAACTCATGGCAGCCGCTGCCGCTTGGCGAAGGCGCGGCGCAGCGGCACGCCGAAGGGGTCGCTCGTGAGCACTGTTTCATAGAAAGCGCCCGAGGCCGCGAGGCGCGCGCGCCACTCGTCCATCGCTTCTGTCACCGTGGCGGCATACGCCTCACGCACCTCCGAGGGCGTCGCGGCCAGCGAGGCGCCGCCCTCGGGATCCACGAACAACGCTTCGCCCACGGACATCGCGAAGCTGCGCTCGGCTGGGTCCAAGAGATGCAGCACCGTGACGTCGTGTCCCTGCGCACGAAGCACGCGCACGGCGTCATCGACTTCCTGCGGATCGAGCAGGAGATCCGATACCAGCACCACCATCCCGCGGCGCTTCACCACCTGCGCCGCTTGCCGCAACGCGCCGCCGGCATCGGAGCCGAGCCCTTCGCCGGGCTCGCTCAAGGCGGCGAGGATGCGCTTCCATTGCACGGTGCGGGAGGCGGGCGGCAGTGCGGAGCGCACGGTGGCATCGAAGCGAATCAATCCAACCGAGTCACGCTGTCGAATGAGCAGCAAGGCGAGGGCCGCGACGACCTGCTCCGCGTACTGCCGCTTGGTGAGCAGCGCCTCGCTCGAGCGCCAATCCATGGAACGCGACACATCGAGCACGATCGTCGCGCGGAGGTTGGTCTCTTCTTCGTACTGCTTGATCAGCCAACGGTCGGCGCGCGCCGCGACCTTCCAGTCCATGAAGCGGAGGTCGTCGCCGGGCTGATAGGGGCGATGTTCGGCGAACTCCACGGAGAATCCCTTGCGTGGGGAGCGGTGGAGGCCCGTCATGACGCCGTCCACGAGCCAACGCGAAATGACCTCGAGGCGACCAAGCGCCGCGAGGGTGGCAGGATCCATCAGGTCGGGCCTGAGGCGGCCCGAGGGTTCATTCGCCATCAGCCGGGGAAAGGTAAGGGGGCGTGGGACCCGCCTCCAACCCTCAGGCGTTGGAACTGAGGTCCCCGGTCGCTAACTTGGGGGGCTACCCTGCGCTCCACCTTTCTGCTCCCGCGCCTGTGACCCCGCCGGCCCTCATCCGCAACTTCTGCATCGTCGCCCACATCGACCACGGGAAATCCACCCTGGCCGACCGGATGATTGAAGCCACGGGCATGCTCCAGAAGCGCGAAATGAAAGCCCAGGTGCTCGACACACTCGACCTCGAGCGCGAACGCGGCATCACCATCAAGCTCAACGCGGTGCGCATGTCGTACGACGCGAAGGACGGCGTGACGTACGAGCTCAACC
>CAYUMN010000208.1:0-5267 GCA_964445835.1 uncultured Gemmatimonas sp. | reverse complement strand
TTGCCGGCGGATCGTTTCGTGAGTGCGGCGGAGTTCGCGGGTGCGCTCACTGGGCGCGTGGCGGTCACGTCGCACCTGACGGCCGGGGGCGCGACCACGGTCGGGCGCGCCGCGCCACCACGTACGATTGCGATAGCTGCCGGTATCGGCGCGGTCGCATTGCTCGGTGGGTGGGCATTGGGCCGGAGCGGCAGTGCCGCGCCGTCGGTGGAGCCAGTGACGTTCACCGTGTCGACGACGTCACGGACCAATGGCCAAGGCCTCGGAATCACGCCCGACGGTCGGACGCTGCTCTACTCGGTCGTCGACTCGACCGGTTCGACGTACATCCTCGCTCGCGATCTCGGCTCGCTTGAGACGCGGGTCGTGCGTGAGACGCGCAATGCGTTCCTCGCTGGCTACGGGCGGGACAAGCGCTCGCTCATCATTGCGCGAGAGCAAGGCAGCGTGCTCGTCCCACTCGACGGCTCGCCAGCGGTCGAACTTGGGGCTGGATCGTCGTTCGGTCAGACCCAGTTGGCCGATGGTCGCATCGTCTTTTCGAGTTTTGTCGGTGAGGGACTCTTCCTCCGGAACGCCCCCGGTGACTCGGCGACCGTGCTCACGCGTCCCGATACCAATCGCCGGGAGCTGGCGCACTGGAATCCGGTTGCGCTCCCGACCGGCACGGGGGTGCTGTTCTCGAATTTCTCGACGCCGACGCAGTCGAGTGTCGAGGTGATCGATATCGCGACCGGAACGCGCACGCGGATCGCCGCAGACGGGGCCATCGGTGCGAAGTATTCCACAACGGGACATGTGCTGTTCTGGCGCCGCGGTACGGTGTTCGCCGTGCCGTTCGACGCGCGGCGTCTCAAAGTGACTGGACCCGAAGTCCCGGTGCTGGAGGATGTCGCGGCGGATGCGTCGGGCGCTCTCGCGCACTTCCATGTCTCGGAGAATGGCACTCTCGTCTATCTCCGTCGCTCAGAGTACGAGGAGAACGCGAGGGTCGCGTGGTCCGATCGCGCTGGTCGAGAGTCGCCGAGCGGGATTCGCGAAGGCAAGATCTCGGACGTCACCCTTTCGGCGGACGGCCGCCGTGCCGTCCTGACGATTGTCGACCGATTCCCCGATCTCTGGGTGTACGACTTCGCACGGGGAAGCACCGCGCGGCTGACGACTGCCAAGGCCTCGGCGTTCAATCCGATCTGGTCGCCGGATGGTCGCGATATCTACTTCACGAACGAGTCTCCTGCGTGGGATATCTATCGCGTGGCGGCGGACGGCAGCGCTCCACCGGAGGAGATCATTTCGTCCTCGCCAGACAAGTATCCGATGTCGATCGCCCCGAACGGCATGCTCTGGTTTCGGGAAGTGGGGCCGGGCGGTACTCGAGTTCGCGTGATGGATCCGATCAAGAAGGATGCGCCGCGGACGGTGCTCGAAGTAGGCCCTTCCGATTTTGATGGCCGATTATCCGCGGACGGCAACTGGTTCGCGTATCACATGGCGGCGACCGTTGCGGGAACTCCGGAGGTCTACGTCCTTCGGGCCGATGGTACCGGTCGTCGGCAGCTCTCGACATCGGGCGGGCGTCGCCCGCGATTCACGCGCGGCGGACGCGAGATCGTGTATGGTATCGGAGACTCACTGATGGCGGTGCCGTTCGATCCGCGTTCGGGAGCGTTCGGGGCGGGACAGTTGCTCTTCCGGGATGCGAATCCCTTCACCCTGCGCGCGCGCTCATTCGGTGCAGAGGGCGACCGCGTGCTCGTGGCACGCACGGTGCGCCGCCCCGATGCGCAGCCGCTCACCGTTGTCGTGAACTGGCACACCGAACTCCTCCGTCGCATGGATAAGTAAAGCTCCGCTCGACGCGATTGCGTCGGGCATCGGTCTTCTCTCACTCTCAGGCTCACACATGATCCGCGCACTCGTCGTCCTGCCGCTCCTGGCGATGTCACTCGCCGCGCAGCCGCCCGCGCAGCAGCCCGCGCTGCCGAGCGTCGAACAGCAGATCGCCGCCGCCGTGCTCCCACTCCCGGCAGATCTGCGGGCTGGTGCCACCGTGATGGGCTACCGCGAGGCGGGAACGCTCAGCGTGATCCGTCGTGGCGGGAACGGCATGACCTGCCTCGCGCTCTACGTGGTGCGCGGCAACTTCCATGTGGCCTGCTACTCCGACGCCCTCGAGCCGTTCATGGCGCGCGGCCGCGACCTGCGCGAGCAGGGCGTCAATGCGCAGCAGGTCGATACGGTGCGCTTCGCCGAGGTCGCCAGTGGCCGACTCCGCATGCCAGCCATGGGCACGCTCTATTCGCTTTCGGCGCCGAAGGAGAACTTCGATTCCGCGACCAACACGCTGCAGGGCGCGGCCCCGCTCACCGTGATCTATGTGCCGAACGCAACGCCGGCGACGCTCGGCATTTCCGCGGTACCGACCTCAAATGGTCCCTGGCTGATGTTCCCCGGCACACCCAAGGCGCACGTGATGATCACGGGCACGATGGCCCACTGAGTGGGACTAGCGCGGCCCGACGGTCACGGCCACGCCGCTGAAGGCCGCATTGCCGGTGAGGGTATCGATCAGTTGATCGTCCGTCAGATCGTTGATGCTCACACCGGGATGCTGGGCCGCCACGCGCAGTTGCGTCCCCGCGCGTCCGTGGCCCCACCCGTGAGGCAGGCTCACCACGCCGGGCATCATCTCCTCGCTGACGGCCAGCTCGGCCTCCACGTGCCCCACGCGAGCCGCGATGCGCACGACGGCGCCGTCGCGAAGTCCGCGTGCCGTGGCATCGACCGGATGCATCAACAGCGTGCAGCGATTCTTCCCGCGCACGAGCCGTTCGACGTTGTGCATCCAGGAGTTGCTGGAGCGCGTGGCGCGTCGGCCGATCAGGACGAGGTCGCCGGAGCCCTCGCTGCTTGCTGTGGCGGCCGAACCGGCGTGAATGTCCGCACGCAGCCACCGTGTTTCCAGCCGCGTGAGGTCCGCGATGAACAGCGCCGGCGCGGCGTTGATACGTCGATCCTTCGTCCGCAACTTGCCGAGCAGGGACGGCTTCAGCGCACCGAGGTCAATGCCGTGCGGCGACTCCTTGAGCTTGCCAAGTGACAGGCCGCGCTTGAACGGCAAGAATCCCTTGCCGTAGGGGCCAGAGCGAAGCGCGTAGTCGAGCAACAGCCCAGGACCACCGATCGCATATACGGCGCCGCGCACCTTGGCCGGCACCCCACGGCTCAAACGTGTCGTGATGGCATTCATGATCTCCCACTCGTGCCGCGCGTCGGACGGCTTGGGGAACACAGGCGCCGAGTACTTCGCGGTGTCGCGAACAGCGAGCGCGTGGAAGATCAAGTCGTAGTGCTCACGCTCGAGCGGCGAACTCGGCGGCAGAATCAGGTGCGCGTGCCGCGTTGTTTCGTTCACATAGAAGTCGATGGCGACGAAGAACTCCATCTGCGAAAGCGCCGCGTCGAGACGAGCCCCATTCGGCGTGGAGAGGACCGGGTTTCCGCCATGCGTCACGAAGCCGCGCACCTGACCGAGGCCCGGCGTGTCCATCTCCTCGGCGAGCGCCGCGACGGGGAGTTCGCCCGCGAACTCCGGGAGCCCACGCACGCGGCTCTTCCAGCGACCGAAACGCGGCGCGCCGGCGCGCTGTTGGTCCGCGCGCAGGAGATCCACGGCGGGGGAGGTGAACATCACGCCCCCAACGACATCGAGGCGGCCGCACACCAGATTGAGCGCCGTGATGAGCCAGGTGGCGAGTCCGCCGAACTCCTGCATCGAGACGCCAACGCGCCCGTAGGCCGCGGCAGTCTTCGCCCCGGCGAAGTCGCGCGCCAGAGTGCGGATGGTCTCCGCGGCGATGCCAGTGCTGAGGGCCACCCGTTCCGGGGTGAAGCGCGCCGATTCGGTTCGCAGCGTATCAATGCCGCTGGTGAACTCTGCTAGGTGCTCCGAGCGCTCCATTCCCTCGGCGAAGATCACCTGCAACATCGCGAGGACGAGTAGCGCATCGGTCCCCGGTCGGATCGCATGATGCGCATCTGCCAACTCTGCGGTCTCGGTCCGCCGCGGATCAATCACCACCACGCGCCCACCGCGCGCCCGGATGGCCTTGATCCGCTCCGACGCGCCCGGCGCGGTCATCAGGCTGCCGTTCGACACCGCCGGATTGGCGCCGAACACCAACAGATGATCGGTGCGGTCAAGATCGGGAATCGGGATCAACAGGACGTGGCCGAACATGTGCATCGCCGCGACATGCGCCGGGAGCTGGTCCACGGATGTCGCGCTGTAGCGATTCTTGGTGCGCAACGAGCGCAGGAAGTCCCCCACAAAGAGCATCGCACCGAGCGAGTGCACGGTTGGGTTGCCGACGTACGCCGCGATCGCATCGCGTCCGTGCTTCTGCTGTACGGCCTGAATGCCATTCACCGCGAGCGTGATGGCCTCGTCCCACCCGATGCGCTGCCATGCCGTGCCGACCCGCTTCATGGGATGCCGAATGCGGTCGGGATCGGTGTGAATGTCCTGCAACGCCACGGCCTTCGGGCAGATGTGTCCCTTGCTGAGCGGGTCGTCCGCATCGCCGCGAATATCGACCACCCGGTCGCCCTCGGTCGTGATGACGAGGCCGCACATGGCCTCGCAGAGGGTGCAGGTCCGGAGATTCTGTGTGGGCATGGTAGTTCACCAATGGTACAGCCCGGGGACACGGTTTACAAAGTAGTCCGGCAACATGGGTCACACTGGCTTCTCAACTGCACGGCGACTCTCTTTGGCACGCAGGTGCTGATGCCCTGGTCGGAGACCGATCCCATGACCGAAACTCCCAGACGTGTCCAATCACGACACGCTCGCCGCCATCGCCACCAGCATCGGTCTGCAGGAGGATCAGGCGCGGGAGATCCTCGCATCCGACACCTACGCCGCGGACGTGCGCGCGGCCGAACAGATGTTCCAGCGCAGCGGCATCAACGCCGTGCCGGCGATCATCATCAACCAGCGCCACCTGATTTCAGGAGGGCAGCCGGTGGACGTGTTCGAGCGGGCGTTGCGGGAGGTCGCGGCGGGCAGTTTGTAAGTGAACCAGGCCCCGTGCTCGGTTCGAATCGTCCCTGACACCTTTTCCACGGTCCTCAGCTCTTCGCGGGGCCGCCATCGGCGTCCGGCAACGGGGGCTCGACCGTGTCATGGATGGTCATCGCGCGAATGAGGCCGTCGCGGACCCAGTAGGAATCGGCGCCGTCCTCAACGCGTCCGCGATCGGACG
>CAYUMN010000207.1:0-5300 GCA_964445835.1 uncultured Gemmatimonas sp. | reverse complement strand
CGCGTCGATCCACTGCAGTTCGAGCAGGTGCTGATGAACCTCGCCGTCAACGCGCGCGATGCGATGCCGTTCGGCGGGGATCTCTCCGTGACCGTCACCGCCACCCCCACACCGACCGGCGAGGGTGTGCGCCTCACCGTGACCGATACCGGCACCGGTATGTCGCGGGAAGTCATGAGTCGCATCTGGGAGCCCTTCTTTACGACCAAGGCGCTCGGCCAGGGCACGGGGCTCGGGCTCGCGACCGTGCACGGCATCGTGCATCAAGCCGGTGGCGAGCTCCTCGTCGAATCGATCCTCGGCGTTGGCACCACGTTTCACGTCATCTTGCCGCCGGCGGCGGCGATCTGACCGCGCGCTTCATAGGCGAGCGTGCCGCCGCGTCCGGCGCGCCTTACACCAGCGCCGGTTTCGTCGCCTTGACCCGTACCGCGCACACCTTGAACTCCGGGATCCCTGCCGACGGATCGAGCGCCGGGTTGGTGAGCAAATTCGCGGCGGCCTCGCGATAGTGCATCGGCAAAAAGACCTGACGCCGGGCCACGCGCCCTGAAATGCGTACGGCGATGCGAATCGTGTTGCGGCGCGAGGTGATCGAGACCTCGTCGCCATCGCCCACGCCCAGATCGGCCGCGTCCAGCGGGTTGAGCTCCACCGTCGCGGTGCTCTCGCGCGCATCGAGCGCCGTCGAGCGACGGGTCATCGTGCCGGTGTGCCAGTGATACATCTGCCGCCCCGTGTTCATGAAGAACGGATAGTCGGCATCCGGGAGCTCCGATGGCGGGAGATACTCCACCGGAAAGAGTGTGGCACGCCCGTCGGGCGTGGGAAAGGTGTCGGCGAACAGAAAGGATGTCCCCTCATGCGTGGCATCGGGGACGGGGTATTGGAGCCCACCCACGCGCTCCGCCAGTCGCGCGTGGGACACGCCGCGCCACGTTGGCGTCACCCGCGCGATCTCTTCGAACACCTCCGCCGCCGTCGCGTAGGGCGACTGCACGCCGAGGCGCCGCGAGAGGTCCAGCACGATGTCGAGATCCGAGCGCGCATTCCCCGGTGGCTCCACGGCTTTCCGCGAGAGTTGGATGCGACGTTCCGTGTTCACGAAGGTCCCGTCCTTTTCGGCGAATGACGACCCCGGCAGCACGACATCGGCGCAGCGCGCGCTTTCGGTGAGAAAGATGTCCTGCACCGCCAAGAACTCGAGCCCGTGGAACCAGTCCTCGGCATGGGCGATGTCGGGGTCCGAAATCACCGGATTCTCCCCCATGATGTAGAGCCCGCGCACCGGGGAGCCCTCCTGCACGAACTCGGTCACCTTCAGCCCGACCTTCGCGTTGAGCCGATCGACCGGAATGCCCCACGCCGCCGCGTAGTCCGCGCGCGCCTCGGGGTCGTCCACGCGACGATAGTCGGTGAAGGCGAAGGGAATCGCTCCCATGTCACTGGACCCCTGCACATTGTTCTGTCCACGAATCGGAAGCATGGGGGCACCCCAGCGTCCGATCATCCCGCAGGCGAGCATCAGGTTGAGCAGCGACGTCACGATGTCGGTGCCCGTGTGATGTTGCGTGAGTCCCATCGCCCACAGCGTCGCCGAACGTGGGCCGCGCGCGTACAACTCAGCCGCCCGCCGAATCGCCGCGGCGGGGATCCCCGTGATGCTCTCCGCGAGCTCCGGCGTGTACTGCGCCACGCCGGCCCGCACCGCGTCAAAGTTGTTCGTGCGCGCCGCAATGAACGCCCGATCCTCAAGCCCCAAGCTGAGGATGTGCTGGAGCATCGCGTTCAGCAGGGCGACATCGCTGCCCGGGATCAGTTGCAGATGGACGTCGGCACGCGCGGCGAGCTCGATCCGCCGCGGATCGGCGACAATGAGCTTGGCCCCACGCCTGAGGGCGCGCTTGATCGCCGCGCCGAACACCGGGTGGCTGTCGGTGGTGTTCGCGCCGAGGATGAAGATCACGTCGGACTCGTGCTCGACCTCGCGCATCGAACCGGACGCGGCGGAGGTCGAGATGGCGCGCTGCATCGCCGTCACAGAGGAAGCGTGACAGAGGCGGGTGCAGTGGTCGATGTTGTTCGTTCCCAGTCCCGCGCGGAAGAGCTTCATGAGAACGTAGTTCTCCTCATTGGCGCACTTCGCCGACTGCAGCACGGCCAACGACTCCGGCCCGCGCGTGTCGCGGAGCCGCGTCAATTGCTGCGCGGTGAGTTCCAGGGCCTCGTCCCACGTGGCCTCGCGGAACGGCGCGAACCAGTCTGGCGGGGTGGCGAGCCGGTCGCGCGGGTCGCCGAGCACGGGGTGCGCCACGGAATCGGCCCCGCCGTCGGCGCTACCTTTGGCGCGGCGCTTTTCACTCCGGTTGGCACTGCCGTTCGCACTGCCGTTCGCACTGCGCCGCAACGGATTCGTGCGCGGCCGATGTGCTTCCTCGGCCAAGGCTTCCGTCTCGACATCCACCCACGGGCCGCCACGCGTGGGCCACCGCTCGACGTCGGGATCGTGGGCGTCGAAGTGCCACGTGCCGGACGCATCGCGCGCCCAGCCGCGGCGAATCAGCGGTACGGTCAGTCGGTCGCGATGCATGATGAAGTCCGTCCCGAAGCGCCCCTTCACGCAGGTCGATCCCTGGTTCGGCGTCGCTTCCTCGATCCACGGCGAACTGACGCGTGAGACCTGGCCGTCGCGCACCTCGAGGTCCAGCTGACATCCCACCGCACAGTACGGGCAGACCGAGCGGACCTTCACCGCCGGCTGGGCCATCGTTCCCGCTTTCAGCTTGGCGAGCGGCAGGATGTCGTGAATCGCCCCCGTCGGACACACCCGGACGCACTCGCCGCACCACGTGCACCCCGCGTGCTCCGGGTTGCCGTCGGCCCCCACAATGATCTCGGCATGCTCGCCGCGGTGCGCCATCTCCAGCACGCCGACCACTTGGATATCCTCGCAGGCCCGCACGCAGCGGGTACAGAGGATGCAGGTGCTCATGTCGTGCGTGATGATGGGATCGGTCGGACGCGAGTCGCCGGTCCGGAGTGGGTTCTCTCCAGAGCGGGTCAATGGCACCTGGTACCGATGCACCAGCGTCTCGAACTCATTGCGGCCGCGATCGGCGGGGATCTCCTCCACCGGATACCGCTCCAGCAGGAGCGAGAGGACGCCCTGCCGATTCTTCACCGCGGCCTGCGACTCCGTGTGCACGACCATGCCCTCGGCGGCGGCGGTCGCACACGAGGGAAGCAGCTTGTTCGTCCCCTCCACGCTCACGAGGCAGATTCGGCAATTGCCCACGGTCGGCAACTGCGGATACCAGCAGAGCGTGGGCACGTCGATCCCCGCCGCACGGGCGGCATCGAGGATCGTCGCACCTTCGGCTGCCGCGCAGGGGCGGCCGTCGATGGTCAGCAGTGGCACGTCGGCGAACTCCTGGGGGGTCGGAGGTGTCTGAACGTTGGCATTGGCGGGACGCGTACACAATACGGCATATTCGATTTTCTCCTTTACCACGGGCCTCTCGTGTCATCGACTCGCCGCGAATTCCTGCAACAGTCGGCCGCCGCTGCGGCCGCCGTCGGCCTCCTCAACGCCGAACGGGCGCACGCCGCTGGCGCTCCGGCGTCCGCGTACTCCGGCGACAGTGATCACCGTGAACTCGCGCTCCGCGCCATCGACGCCGCGAAAGCGGCCGGCGCCGACTACGCCGATTGCCGCATCTCCAGCGCCCGCTCGCAGAACATCGGTACGCGCGAGCGTCGGGTCACCAACATCGGCGACAACGAGACGTTCGGCTTTGGCGTCCGCGTGATGGTCGGCGGTTCGTGGGGCTTCGCCGCCTCCAGCGAGCTGACCGTCGATGAAATCGCCCGCGTCGCGCGGCAAGCCGTCGCGCAGGCCCGCGCTAATCGTGCGGCGATGGTGAAGCCCGTGGAACTCGCGCCCACCGAGGCCGTGCCCAATGGCGTCTGGCGCTCTCCGGTGCGCATCGATCCCTTCACGGTCGCGATCGAAGACAAAGTCGCGTACTTGCTCGAGGCGAATGCCGCCGCGATGGCCGCCGGCGCGCGCTTCGTGAACTCGAACATGTTCTTCCTGAAGGACGAAAAGACATTCGCCTCCACGCTCGGCACCGTCACGCAGCAGACCATCGTGCGCGCGCAGCCCGGCATGACGGTGACGATGATCTCCGCCGACACCCGCGACTTCCAAACCCGCCAGTCGACCGACATCCAACCCAAGGGGCTCGGCTACGAGCATGTGATTGACGCCAACCTCAAGGGACACGCCGCGCGCTGGGTCGACGAAGCGCGCCAGAAGCTCACCGCCAAGCCGGTCGAGGTCGGGCGCTACGACCTCATTCTGCACCCCTCGCATCTCTGGCTCACGATCCACGAAAGCATCGCGCACCCCACGGAGCTCGACCGCGCCTATGGCTTCGAGGCCAACTACGCCGGCACCAGCTTCCTGGCGCCGCCGGAGAACTTCCTCGGCAAGTTCCGCTACGGCCCCGATTTCATGAACATTGTGGCCGAACGCAAGGCGCCGGGCTCGCTCTCGGCCTGCGGCTGGGACGACGAAGGGGTCGCGCCGCGCGACTTCCACATCATCAAGGACGGCATCTTCGTGGACTACCAGACCACGCGCGAACAGGCGATGTGGCTCGATTGGTGGTACAAGCAGCGCAACATGCCGACGCGCTCGTACGGCTGCTCCTACGCCCAGACCTGGGCCGACGTCCAGTTCCAGCGCATGCCGAACGTCAACCTGATGCCCGGCACGCAGGACCTCGTCTGGGACGATCTCATTGCCGCGACCGAGGACGGCATCGCGATTGTCGGCGACGGCGCCTTCTCGATCGACCAACAGCGCTACAACGCCCAGTTCGGCGGCCAGCTCTACTACGAAGTGAAGAAGGGAAAGATCACCGGCATGCTCAAGGACGTGAACTACCAGATGCGCACCCCGGAGTTCTGGAATGCGATGGACATGATCGGCGGCCCACGCAGCTATGAGCTCGGCGGAGCCTTCGGCGACGGCAAGGGACAACCGTCGCAGTCCAACGCCGTGAGTCATGGCTGTCCTCCCACCCGACATAAGCAGATCAACGTGATCAACACGGGGAGGAGCGCGTGATGCCGATGCACTCCCTCCGGGCCATCGCGCGTCACCTCTCGCGCGCCGAATGCGAAGCCATCGCCAAGAAGGTCCTCGGCTTCTCCCACGCCGATGAATGCCGCGTCACCATCAGTTCCGGTGTTCGCGCCAATACGCGCTTCGCTCAGAACCAGATCTCCACCGC
>CAYUMN010000206.1:0-5312 GCA_964445835.1 uncultured Gemmatimonas sp. | reverse complement strand
CCGCTTGCCAAGATCCGTACTCAGCTCTCGCTCTGAGTCAGATCCATGAAACAGATACGGCGCATGCTGAGCAAACGCCCGCTCCAAGTCCTTCCCGTCGCGAACAAGCACCATCCCCGCGCTCAAAGGCATGAGCATCATCTTATGCGGATCCCAAGCAATCGACCGCGCCCGATCGATCCCGCGCACCCGCCACCGATGCTTCTCCGACAACAACGCCGACGCCCCATGCGCCCCGTCCACATGCAGCCAGATCCCATACCGATCGCACAGATCAGCAATCGCCTCAAGATCATCGAACGCGCCAACAGCCGTGCAGCCAGCAGTCGCAACAACAGCCAGTACCTCGCGCTTCTCTTTGTGTAATCGCTCGAGCGCAGAAGCCAGCGCCGCCGGATCCATCTTGAACTCCGGCGTGGACGAGACCGCCACACAATTATCCGTCCCGATCCCCATCGCACCCGCCGCGCGCTGCACCGCGTAGTGCGCATGCTCCCCATGCACGATCACCGGCGCGCTGCCGCCGGCGAGTCCGGTCGTCCACGCATCCGGACGCCACGCCGCGCGCGCCGCCAACAGCGCCGTCATCGTCGCTTCAGTGCCTCCCGATGTGAACGTCCCCGACGCCCCCGCACCATAGCCGGCGAGTTGGCACATCCACCCGATCACCTGCTCCTCGATCACCGTGGCCACGGGCGACATCTCCCACACGGCCATCGAGTTGTTCACCGCGCTGATCACCACCTCGGTCCACACCGCGGCGGCCAATGGCGCCGAGACCTGGTGGCCCATGTACATCGGATGCGAGAGCCGGTTCACGTCGGGCATCACATCGGTCTCGATCCGCCGCACCACCTCCGCCAACGGCTTGATCCCCATCGGCATCGGTTCGTCGAACCGCGCCGCGATCGCCCGCTTGTCCGACCGCGTGGAGACCGGACCCGCCCCCGTCTTGGTCTGCGCGAAGTAGTCGGCGGCGATCTTCAGGAATGGTCCGCCAGCCTCGAGCGTCATGTCACTCTCGAGGGCGGCCAGCAGCGCGGCAGTCTTGGGGTCGGTCATCCTGAATTTTATCGCCGCGGGCCCCCAATCGGGGTCTCGTTGAGGGGAAGCTCACGGTATAAGTCATTTGCCCACAATCAGTTACGAATAATCGCCGCGTGAAAAGAGAACAGAATTCTTGATATATTTATCACTTTAATAACAATAATACTTGCTATATATAACATTTATGATAAATATTATTGGTATCTAAAAGGAGAGAATTATGACGAAACTGAACATTCGGAACCCGGAAAGAGTCCCGGCACGCGTTGTTGACGTCGCCACCGCTCTTGGACGAAACATTGCCGCGGCGAGGAAGCGTCGACGCCTTCGCCAGTCGGATGTGGCCACCATGGCAGGGACTACGCTGCCAACCCTCAGGGCAGTTGAAGCAGGAAACATCGGCACCGGATTCGGGGCCTACATCAGCGTCCTGTGGGTACTCGGACTCGAGGATTCACTGCTGTCGATCGCGGGACTCGACAGCGATCCTGAAGGGCAAGTTCGCGAACGTGCAGCCTTGAGGAGAGGCCTCGCGCAACCACGCCTGAGCCGTAATCAGCTCGATGACAACTTCTGAGTCGCCCATGCCAGAGCAAAGAGAGGAGTGCTTCGTTTACATCCAGATGCCACAGTCCGAAGAGACCCTGACGTGCGGACGCTACGTCCGAGAGCGAACTGCGCAGGGTGACTTCATCGGACGGTTCGTGTACGGTCGTCGGTACCGCGCGAATCCGCGCGCGGTCCCGATTGATCCGATTCATCTGCCTCTATCCGACCGAACCTTCGAGACCACGAAACTTGAAGGAGTCTTTGGCGCGCTGCGAGACTCGGGGCCGGATGCGTGGGGTCGACGGGTCATCGAGCATGAGCTCGGAAGGCTGGATGTGAGTGAAGTCGAGTATCTGCTCAACTCACCGGAAGACCGCGCCGGAGCCCTTTCGTTTGGGGACGCGCAGGAGCCGCCGTCGCCAACCCGATGCTTTAACAGCACGCTCGCACTAGAGGTCCTCCTCCAAGCCGCACGGGAGCTCGAAGCGTTGCCGCCCGGTCAAGAACCCTCCCAAGAGCTCCAGCGCCTCAAAGGCCTGGTGCAAGCGGGCACATCAATGGGCGGAGCTCGGCCCAAGAATGTCGTCAGCGATGAACAAGGGATCTGGCTTGCAAAATTTCCAGCGCGCGGCGACCGGTGGAACAACGCCGCCGTCGAGGCGGCGATGCTCGCACTGGCCAAGCGCTGTGACATTCGTGTTCCAGAGTACCGCATCGAGCAGGTTGGGACGTTTCCCGTGCTGCTGGTTCGACGCTTTGACCGTGAGCCACCTGTTGGCAACTCCGCGGCGAGCAGCAGAGCGCGAATGGTCAGTGCACTCACAGTCCTCGACGCTGAGGAAGTACACGGGAAAGAACGCGGGTCGTATCTCGTACTCAGCGACGAGCTGCAACGATGGTCTGCGCGCCCAAAACTCGACCGCAGAGAGTTGTTCAGTCGCATGGTGCTCAATGCGCTTGTCACGAACAACGACGATCACCCGAGAAATCACGCGCTCATTGCGATCACCGAGCACTGGCGGCTGTCCCCCGCATACGACATTACGCCGAACCCAGTGCATTCACATGAGCGTGACCTTGCAATGGCCTGCGGCACAGCGGCTGGAAGACGAGCGACGAAGAACAACTTGGTCTCTGCTTGCATCCGCTTTGGACTTCAGCGCGAGGAGGCCATCGCGAGGATAGACGAGATGCGCTCGATTGTCGCGGCCAACTGGGAGCAAGAGGTGCTGTCACATGGAGGTAGCCGCGCAGATTGCAATGCGGTTCGGCCCGCATTTGAGATTCCGGGCTTCGAAGCGGACGGTTAGGATCATGCTCCTGAAGGCCTCACGCAATCCCCATAGGCTCGCCGCTCGGCGGGGCCGATCACCAACAAGGACACCTGCGATGATACGCAGTCTGCTGGTCTCTGCCGCATATGTCGCGCTACTCGCCGCACCCACCGCCGCGGCCTCAGCCCAAGACCCCGCCTCCTATATCGCCCGCATCGAGGCCCCCCGCATTCCCGGCGATACCGGGCTCGCCGGACGCACTCTCCCAGAACTCCTCCGGGCAACCGGTGTCCCGGGCGTGAGCCTCACCGTCATTCACGACTTCGCCGCGCACTGGACCAAAGGCTACGGCGTCGCCGATGTCACCACCGGACGCTTGGTGGATAGTCACACACGCTTTCAGGCAGCCTCCATCAGCAAGCCCGTCACGGCGATGGCGGTGATGCGCTTGGTGCAAGACGGAAAACTCTCGCTCGACGCCGACATCAATACGATTCTCCGCTCCTGGCAGGTTCCGGAGTCGGAGTTCACGCGCACGCAGAAGGTCACGCTGCGCTCGCTCCTCGCGCATACCTCCGGCGCGGACGACGGCTTCGGATTCCCCGGCTACCGTCCCGACTCCGCACGCCCGACGCTCGTGCAGATCCTCAACGGCGAGCGGCCATCGAACGTGGGACCCGTGCGCTTTGCACGCCCACCCTTTGAACGCTACAAGTACTCCGGCGGCGGCCTCACAATCGTGCAACTCGCACTGACCGACCTCACCGGTCGCGATTTCGCCGAGTTCATGCGAGAGACCGTGCTCGTGCCACTCGGCATGCGCGCGAGTGACTTTGCGCAGCCCGCCCCAACTGTCGGGCACGCGCAACTCGCCCACGCGCACAACGCGCTGGGACAGGCGATGCCGGCGCCCTGGCATGTGTATCCGGAGCAGGCGGCCGCTGGACTCTGGACGACCTCCCAAGACTTAGCGCGCCTCGTGATCGAGATGCAGCGTGCGCGCCGCGGACCGCGTGGCGCACTGCTCTCGCAGGCGAGTGCTCAGGAGATGCTCACGCCTGTGGGTGTTGGCAACTATGGTGTCGGGTTCGGCATGAGTCCCGACGGCGAAGGCTGGTATTTCGGCCATGGCGGAAGCAACTACGGGTTCCAGGCGTCGATCACTGGGCACATGCGCAAGGGATACGGCTTCGTGGTGATGACCAACGGGAGCCGCGGTCAAGCGGTGATCAATGAGATTCGGAAGCGCGTGGCGATCGCGTATGAGTGGGACTCTGAGGTCACGCCGTTGCGCCGGTAGGCCTAGCGCCCGCGGCCCAGGCGCTCAAGCACCATCGCGCGCCAGTTCGACACGACCATCATGTCCCCGCCGGTCGAGCTCCGCAAGAACAGGAACTCCTTGCCATTCGGCGCCACGTCGTAGTTCGCGTGTGGATTCCCCGCGAATACGAAGGTGTCTCGAAAGAGTGTGTCGCGCGCGGTCACGGTGAAGGGAGGTCCTGCGCTGACACTCGCGCGCATCAACCATCCGTTGCCACGGTAGATGATAGATCGCCCGTCGCGTGTCCACACGGACTCGACGCCGACCACGTCATGCCGTTGAGTGTGCCCGGCGCGAGGCCGAGTAGCTGCGGAACTCCTCCGTCGATGTTGACGCGGTACAGCTGATTGCCACGGAGAAATGCGACCGCCTTTCCATCGGGAGAGAACACCGGACTCGAGGCATCTTCAGTGCCGGGGAGCACGCGCGCTTCGAACTGATCGATGCGCCGCACCAGAATCTGCTGACGGCGATTCTCTCCGTTGCCGAGATACACCAGGAGCTGACCGTCTCTCGAAATGCCGAGCGTGTTGTAGCTGCTCGCGTTGCCGTAGCCAGCGCCGTCGGTGGGGATCGCAAAGCGCACGACATCGGCGGGAGGGACGGTCGGAGTGCCTAGGGAGCGCGCGCCCAGTGCGAGCCCGATGAGCGCGACCAACGCGAGGCCGATCGTCAGCGGATCGCGCACACGCCCACGCCAGTCCATCGCCGCTGGAGCACCAGACCGTTCCCCGGCTGTCGTACGCGCCAGCGTCGCCGCCGTCGCGCCACGGAGAGCCTCGGCAAACTCCTGCGCCGTACTCCACCGGTCAGCGGGCAGCTTCTCCAACGCGCGCAGCACGGCGAACTCCACGTAATCGGGCACCGCACGACGCTGCACCACGAGCTGTCGCGGCTCTTCCTGCAGCACGCGCGCCACAAATGACGCTGCGCTCTCCCATCGCCTGCTCGGGACTCATGTAGGACGGTGCACCGAGACTGAGCCCCGTCTGCGTCATCCGCTGGCCACCCGCGCTCTGCACGGCGAGTGCGATCCCGAAGTCCGCCACCATCGCGTGCCCGCCCTGCAACAGGATGTTCTCGGGCTTGATGTCGCGGTGAATCACCCCAAGCTCATGCGC
>CAYUMN010000205.1:0-5318 GCA_964445835.1 uncultured Gemmatimonas sp. | reverse complement strand
GGCCGCGCGGCGCAGGGCATGGTGGAGGAGGTCCGCCGCCAGTTCCGCGAGATCCCCGGCCTGCTGGAAGGCAAGGAAGGGGTGAAGCCGGATTCCGCCCGCTGCGTCGACATCTCGACGACCGCCGCGCTCAAGGAGATGATCATCCCGGGCGTCGCCTCGGTGCTCCTCCCCGTGATCGTCGGCAAGTTCTTCGGCGTGAAGGCGCTCGGCGGACTCCTCGCCGGTGCGACCGTGACCGGCGTGATGATGGCGCTGTTCATGGCGAACGCTGGTGGGGCGTGGGACAACGCCAAGAAGATGATCGAAGGCGGATTGTACGGCGGCAAGGGTTCCGACGTGCACAAGGCGGCCGTTGTGGGCGATACGGTCGGCGATCCGTTCAAGGACACGTCGGGCCCGGCGATGAACATCCTCATCAAGTTGATGTCGGTTGTGAGCTTGGTGCTGGCGCCTTGGTTTCTGGCTTAACGGCGGATGAAGGCTGGAGGAGGGAGGGAGGGGAGGCCATGCGGCCTCCCCTTTTTCCTTGCTCCGCGATGTTCTGGACGATTCGTTTGCGAAGCAACACCAGCTTGGCCTGCACCTCGCTGAGTCGTGCCTCCAAGTGCGCGAACTCGGTCGCGGTGACCGCTTCGAGGTCCTTCGCCAGCAGCAGGTGGTACTGCGCCTCGTGACTCGAGGTGATGGCGATCTCGAGGTAGCGATTGAACTGGGCCTGCGAGGCGTGTCCGGACCCCTCGGCGATGTTCGCTGGGATGGCGGATACGGCGCGCCGAATCTGGGAGGCAAGTGCCGGGTATCGGCGCGCCATGGCGCCATCGGTGCACTGATAGACCCGAAGGGTCAGCTCGTGCGCCTTCGCCCACACCGTCAGTCGTTTGAATGGATACATGCCGCGAGAGTAGTGCGATTTCATGCGCATCCCGTCATCGGAATCCCGCAAGCGGTTATCTTTCATCCTTCATCCTTCAGCCTAGAACCGCTCGTGCTCAGTCTCGGAATCGTCGGTCTCCCCAACGTCGGCAAAAGCTCGATGTTCAACGCCCTCACCGCCGCCAAGGCGGAGGCCGCGAACTACCCGTTCTGCACCATCGACCCGAATATCGGCGTTGTGAATGTGCCCGACTCCCGTCTCGACGCGCTCGCGCAGATTGTGAAGCCCGAGCGCACGGTGCCGGCCGCGGTGCAGTTCGTGGACATCGCCGGCCTCGTGAAGGGCGCCAGCACGGGCGAAGGGCGCGGCAATGCGTTCCTCAGCAACATCCGCGAGACCGATGCGATCGTGCATGTCGTGCGCTGCTTCGACGATGACGATGTGATTCACGTCGATGGTTCTGTTGACCCGGTGCGCGACCGGGCGACGATCGAGTTCGAGCTCGCGCTCGCCGATCTGAGCGTCGTGGAGAAGCGACTGGACAAGGCCAAGCGCGCCGCGAAGACGGGCGACAAGGCCGCCATCGCAGAAGTCGCAACACTCGAGAAGGCGCACGCGCCGCTCTCCGAGGGGCGCGCGTTGTGGCATGTCGAGCTCACCGACGAAGATCGCGCGCAGCTCAAGGGGCTCCAGCTCCTCACGCTCAAGCCCATCCTCTACGCCGCCAACGTCACCGACGCCGAACTGACGGGCGCGGAAGGCGCGCACGTGAAGGCCCTCCGCGCGGCGATCGCCGCGGATCACGAGCCGGCGGAAGTCGTGACCTTTTCGGCGAAGATCGAGATGGAACTCGCCGAGTTGCCTGCGGAGGATCGCCAGGAGTTCCTGTCGTCGCTCGGGATCGACTCCGCGGGATTGGATCGGTTGATTCGCGGTGGCTATTCCCTGCTCGGCCTGCAGACGTATTTCACGGCGGGCGAGAAGGAAGTGCGCGCCTGGACGATCCATAAGGGCGATACGGGGCCGAAGGCGGCCGGTGTGATTCACTCGGACTTTGAGCGCGGGTTCATCCGAGCGGAGACGGTGAGTTATCCCGACTTCATCGCGCAGAACGGCTGGAAGGGGGCGCGCGAGAAGGGTGTGGCGCGCGCGGAAGGCAAGGAGTACGTGGTGCAGGATGGCGATGTGCTTTTGTTTCGGTTCAATGTGTGAGTGAAGGATGAAGGCTGAACGATGTCCGATGAAAGAGCACTGCAACGGCGAGGGGTCTATGCGCTTTGTTCCAACGCGTTTCGCTGCTGGTGAACTGCGGCGACCGTTCTCTCAGGGCGCCGGCTTTGGCGCGAAGCGACTTCTGCGCTTGTGCATCCTGGTGCTGGTCGCGCTGCTGCCTTTGACGCGCGCGCTCCGTGCGCAGGGGGCACCGGATCTGGCCGCGGCGCGCGCGGCGTGGGAGCGGCATCCCGCCAACGTGGACTCGATCGTTTGGTATGGGCGCCGTACCGCCTACACCGGCGATTTTGCGGGCGCGGTGGCGATCTACAGTGAGGGGCTCCGGTTGCATCCCGATGAGCCGCATCTGCTGCGGCATCGCGGGCATCGCTATCTCTCGCTCCGCGACAACGCCGCGGCGATCGCGGATCTGGAGCGAGCCCGGGAGATGACGGTGGGACGCGCCGACGAGGTCGAACCCGACGGGCAGCCCAACGCGCGCGGGATTCCGACGAGCACGTTGCACTCGAACATTCGCTATCACTTGGCGCTCGGGCATTTCCTGCAGGGCAACTTCGGCCAGGCCGCGGCGCTCTGGGAAGAGGACGCGAAGCTAGCGGCGAATCTCGATCAGCGCGCTGCCGCGACCTACTGGTGGGTGCTCTCGCTGGCCCGGATGCGCGATGTCGGGGCGGTCCGGGCGGCATTGGCGCCGGTGCGGGCGGAGTGGGACGTCATCGAGAATGGGAGCTACCACCAGCTCCTGCTCTGGATGAAGGGCGAGGTGACGGACGCCGCCCTGATGCAGCAGATGCAGTCACCCTTGGAGCGCCAAACGATCGGGAACGGCATGGCCCAGTGGCACTTGGCAGCGGGCCGGCGCGGCGCGGCGGAAACGGCCGTTCGGGCCGTGCTGGCAACCGGTCCCTCGGCCAGCTTCGGCTACCTCGGCGCCGAGGCGGCCGCCAAGGAATTGGGAATCAGGCCATAGAGTAAGGATGAGGTTTCATCCTCCATCCCAACATCCTCCATCCCAAAAGCATCCTTGCGCTAACCCCCTGCCCCACCTAAGCTTAAGGGCTGTCCAAATCACAACGCGCGTTTCTTAGGTCCGGCACATGCCTGACCGCGCGCCTCTCCTCCCGCGTCGGCAACCCGCGGGGGGCGATTACGACCAAAGGGAGGATTGCCGCATTGTCTCGTAACTACGAGGCGGTGTACATCTTCGATTCTGCACTCGAAGACACCGCCATTGCTGAGAAGATCGCAAAGCATCATGCGCTTCTTGGCCTCGCAGAGCCCGCGACCCTCGATCACTGGGGACGTCGCCAGCTCGCCTACAAGATCAAGAACAAGGAAACCGGCTACTATGTCGTCACGCGGTTTCACGCGGATGGCAAGGTGTTGCCCGAGTTCGAGCGTTCGCTCAAGCTCGATGGCGGCGTGATCCGGTATCTCATCTCGGTGCACGAGCATGAGCTCGGCGCTCCGCCGATGACCGAAGAACAGCTCGCTGCGCGCCGAGAGCGCGATGGCGACGACGACGACGACGAGGAATAGCCCATGCGCCGTAGCAAGAAGACCTGCCCGGTGACTGAGGCCGGAATCCGTTTCATCGACTACAAGGACGAGCGTTTCCTCTCCCGGTTCGTGACGGACACGGGGAAGGTCCTCCCGTCCCGTTTGAGCGGCGTGGATGCCCGTCACCAGCGTCAGCTGGCGAAGGCCATCAAGAAGGCGCGCTACCTCGCGCTCCTGCCGTACACGCGTAGCCAGTCGGCGCAGTAAGCCGATCGACGACGTTCGCACTGCACTACGTGACAACTCGTGACAACTGAGGAGGGCGCGACGCCGTCGCGCGAGCAGGGCTGGTGGGGTCCGATCCTCGCCACGCTGGCCCTCCTGATCCTGCCGGCCACACCGCCGTTCGCGTTGTTGGTCCCGTTCGATCAGACCCTCCTCCTGCTGGCTCCTGCGCTGGCGATCTGTGCGGTAGTCGGGTGGCGGGCCGGGGGGCGACTCCCCCTCGCGTTGGTCTGGACCGCGTTCGCGCTCTTCGCGCTCTGGACGCCGGGAAGTGCCTCTGCCTTCGCGCTGCTGGCGCGGGCCTGGGCGGTGCTGCTCACCGCGAGTTTTGGCGCGGTCTTGTTGATGCGGAAGGAGGAACGGTTCCTTCCACAGGCGTTGCTGGCGATCGGGATTGCGCTGGCCCTCGGGTTGGCCGCGGTGATGGTCGCTGGGGGTGGAGTGGTCGAGACCGGTACGACGCTCACGGACGATGTGATGCGGCGTGCGGAGTTCGCCCGGGTGGCGTGGCAGCAGTTTGTCGCACAACCCGCATGGCAGGAGTTCGCTCGCGACAACGCGTCCGCGATTCTCCTCTCCACGCAAGTGGAATCGCAGTTCACCGAGTTGCCCAAAGCGGCTCGGACGCTGGTGCCGGCGCTGCTGGCTCTCGAATCGCTGGCCGCATTGGCGATCGCGTGGGCGGTGTATCATCGGTTCGGACGGGCACGGATCGGGGCGCCACTGGCCTCGATACGCGACCTGACCTTCCACGAGGCCTTCGTCTGGGGCATTATCGCCGGACTGCTGGTGATCGTGGTACCGATGCCCGAGGTGATCCGGGTGATCGGACTGAACGTGCTCGTGTTCTTCGGCGCCCTGTACGTGTTACGCGGACTGGGTGTCCTGCTCTGGTTCCTCTCTCCAGGGCGATGGATGCTGGTGCTGTGGACCATCGTCGTGGTGCTGTTCTTACAAGTCGTCGGTGCGGTCGCGCTTGCGGTCGGTATCGGAGACACGTGGCTCGACTGGCGCAACCGGCCGCGGCCGAAATCCCAACGTTCGGAGTAACCACCATGGAAGTCATTCTTCGTCAGGCCGTGGACAATCTCGGCCACACCGGCGACATCGTCGAGGTGTCGGCTGGCTATGCCCGCAACTTCCTGCTGCCCCGCGGCATCGCCTACGAGGCGACCCTCGGCAACAAGAAGCGGATCGCGCAGGAAAAGGGGCGTCTTGAGGCCGCGGAGAACGCGCGCCGTGACGCCGCCTCCGCCGTCGCCAAGCGCCTCGAAGAGGTCTCGCTGACCTTCTCGGCCAAGGTCGGTGAGGAAGGCAAGCTCTTCGGGTCCGTGACCGCGGCGGACATCGTCCATCAGCTCGAGGGGCAGGGCTTCACCGAGGTCGAGAAGCGCATGGTCGACCTCCACGAGCCCATCAAGGC
>CAYUMN010000204.1:0-5370 GCA_964445835.1 uncultured Gemmatimonas sp. | reverse complement strand
GGATGACTTTCATCGATGGGCCGCGGTTTCCGCGGGCAGGAGGGGCGACTTACTTGGCGGGGGCCTCGTCGGCCTTCGCCTTCCGGATGAGCTCCGGCTCACCGACACCAGGCTCCGCCACCACCGGCGCGACCTCGACCTTCGGGGCCGCACAGACGCAGACCGTCGCGCCCGCGTCGCTCAGCAACTCGACGCCCACGGGGAGCGTGATCTCGCCGGCGTGAATCGAGTGACCGATCGTGAGCGCGGTGACGTCCACGTTGATGTGCGCAGGGATGCTCGACGGATCAACGGAGATCTCGAGCTCGTGCAGGATCTGGTCGAGCACGCCACCACCCACACGGACGCCTTCGGCGACACCGGTGTAGTGGATCGGCACCTTCACCGTGACCTTCTCACCGGCGACGAGTTCCTGGAAGTCCACGTGCACGTACTGCTTCTTGAACGGGTGGCGCTGGATCTCGCGGATGAGCGTGCGGGCGGTGCCGCCGTCGAAGGCGAGCTCGATCACGGTGCTCTGGTAGGGCACGCGCTCGAGGAGGAGCGTGAGTTCATGCGCGTCGACCGAGAGGGACTGCGCCTCGCGGTTGTGGCCGTAGATCACGGCCGGGACCTTGCCGGAGGCGCGCAACTTGCGGGCGACGCCCTTGCCGGTGGTCGTGCGGGTGTTCGCGTTCAGATTTGCGGTTGCCATTGCTGATTCTTCCTGCTGAGAGTGGTGATCGCTACGTGGGTGCCCGGCGAATCCGGCCCAGCGTCGATCAACTGTGGGATGGAGGCTGGAGGCTGAAAGACACCTCATCCCGCATGCTCGATCCCGGCCCTGCCATCGTTCATCCTGCATCCTGCATCCTGCATCCTTCATCCTTTATTCGAACAACGAGCTCACACTCTGATCGCTGTGCGTGAACCGGATCGCCTTCGCCATGAGATCCCCGACCGTCAGGATCTTGAGCGTGGGGAACTGCCGCTCCTCGGGAATCGCGATCGAATCGGTCACCGCGACCTCCGTGATCGGCGCGGACGTGAGCCGCTCCACCGCGGGGCCGCTGAGCAGCGCATGCGTCGCGCAGACGTAGATATTCCGCGCGCCCAGATCCTTCAACGCTTTGGCGGCCTCGGCAACCGTACCCGCCGTGTCGATCATGTCATCGGCGAGCAAGCAATCCTTGCCTTCGACTTCACCCACGACATTCACGACCTCGGCCACATTGGCCGTCGGGCGCCGCTTGTCGATGATCGCGAGCGAGGCGTTGAGCCGCTTCGCAAAGCCGCGGGCCATCTTCGCGGAGCCGACGTCGGGGGCCACGACCACCGGATCGACGAGGTTCTTCTTGCGATAGTGCGACGTGAAGACCGGCGCGGCGTAGAGGTGATCGACGGGGATGTCGAAGAACCCCTGGAGCTGATGAAAGTGGAAATCGAGACCGAGGATCCGATCCGCACCGGCCTTGCTGATCATATTCGCCATCAGCTTCGCGCCGATCGCCACGCGCGGCTGATCCTTGCGATCCTGGCGCGCGTAGCCGTAGTAGGGCATCACGCAGGTGATCCGGGCGGCCGAGGCACGCTTCGCGGCGTCGATCAGGAGCAGGAGCTCCATGATGTTGTCGGACGGCGTATTGGTCGGCTGGACGATAAAGACGTCCGCCCCGCGGACATTCTCGTCGAGGCGCACGAAGACCTCTCCGTCGGCGAAGCGCGACACCGTCGCCTTACACAGGTCGATGTCAAGCGACTTGGCGATCGACTCGGCGAGCGCGCGGTTCGCGTTGCCCGTGAGGACTCGGAACCCATGCATCGGAACTGCGAGGCCGTCCATCGTCGACGAGGTGTAAGAGGCGGAAGGGATTGGAGATAGCCCTGCCCGGGCCGCGAGGCGAACCCCGAAGTAGGACAGCCCCCAAAGCTACGAGGTCGGGGCGGGGAATGGCAGGGGGCACCCACTTGTCGGTATTGTGTGCAGACCATGAAAGGCATCCTTCTCGCCGGTGGCTCTGGGACGCGGCTCGCGCCGATGACGCGGGTCGTCTCCAAGCAGCTCCTCCCGGTCTACGACAAACCGCTCGTCTACTATCCCCTGAGCACCCTGCTGCTGATGGGGATTCGGGACATACTGATCATCTCCACCCCCACCGACCTTCCGCGGTTCGAGGCCCTGCTCGGCGATGGTTCGGCCTGGGGGGTGCGGTTCCAATATGCCGAGCAGGCGGCGCCGGAGGGGCTCGCGCAGGCCTTGGTGGTCGGGCGGGAGTTCGTCGGGACGGACCCCGTGACGCTGATCCTCGGGGACAATCTGTTCTTTGGGGCCGGACTCGGCGCCCGTCTTCGCGCGGCCCGCGATCGGGTCTCGACCACTGGGGGAGCGACGATCTTTGGATATCCGGTGCGGAACCCGGGGCGCTACGGGGTGGCCGATGTCGCACCCGACGGCACCGTGCGGTCGATTGAGGAGAAGCCCGCGGCACCCAAGTCGAACCTCGCCGTCACCGGGCTCTACTGCTACGACAATCGGGTGCTCGAGATTGCCGCGGGGCTGAAGAAGTCGGCACGCGGCGAGTATGAGATCACCGATGTGAACGCTGCGTATCTCGCGGCCGGCGCGCTGCAACTCGAGCTACTCGGGCGCGGCATGGCCTGGCTCGATACAGGAACGGTGGCCGCGCTGCAGGAGGCCGCTGCGTTCGTCGAAGCGATCGAAACGCGACAGGGCCTCAAGATCGGGTGCCCGGAGGAGATCGCGTATCGGCTCGGCTACATCACGCGGGAGCAGTTGCTCGGGCTCGCCGCGCCGCTCGCGACGAGTGAGTACGGTGAGTATCTGCAGCGCGTGGCCACGGAGCGCGCGTGAGCACGCGCAGCGGTTCGCACCTCGCATCGGATTCGCCACGCCCGGCACCGCGGGTCGTCCTCGTGACGGGAGCCGCGGGATTCATTGGCGCGAACGCCGTCGCCTGGTTGCTTCGTGAGCGGTCGGAGGTCACCGTCGTTTCGTTCGATGCGCTGACGTACGCGGCGCACCGCGAGAGTTTGGCCATGGTGACCGCGGGGCAGGAGTCGCGTCACCACTTCGTGCGCGGGGACGTGCGCGACGGTGCGGCGCTTGCGGCCGTGCTCCGCGGTGATGGGCGGGATGCGGCGGGACGCCTCACGCCGCGCCCGGACGTGGTCTGGCATCTTGCCGCCGAGACGCATGTGGATCGCTCGCTTCTCGACCCGGCGATCTTTGTCGACACCAATGTGAATGGCACGCTCCGTCTTTTAGAAGCACTCCGCGCCGCGCGCGATGGCGGCCACCCGGTACGTCTGGTGCACGTGAGCACCGATGAGGTCTACGGCTCCCTCTC
Source organism: uncultured Gemmatimonas sp. (assembly GCA_964445835.1). Classification (GTDB taxonomy): domain Bacteria; phylum Gemmatimonadota; class Gemmatimonadetes; order Gemmatimonadales; family Gemmatimonadaceae; genus Pseudogemmatithrix. The sequence continues at coordinate 2,023 of CAYUMN010000204.1, read as the reverse complement.
GGAACGAGAGGCGCCCTTCACCGAAACGCGTCCGCTGGCCCCCACCTCGCCGTACGCGGCGAGCAAGGCGGCGGCGGATCTGCTCGTACAGGCATGGTCCCGCACCTTTGCGCTCGATGCGCTGATCACGCGCTGCTCGAACAACTACGGGCCGTTCCAGTTTCCCGAGAAGCTGATTCCGCTCATGATCACGCGTGCACTCGCGAATGAACCACTCCCGGTGTACGGCGATGGCGAGCAAGTGCGTGACTGGCTGTACGCGGCGGATCATGTTGCCGCGCTGTGGGCCGTGACCTGTTCATGCGCGCGGCCGGGTGACGTATTCAATATCGGCGCCTCCACTGAGCGGACGAACCTCACGATCGTCCGCGGTATTCTCGACGCGCTCGGGCGCGACCACGCCCTGATCACGCATGTGCGGGATCGCCCCGCGCACGATCGACGATACGCCATGGACTCCACGCGTCTTCAAGAAGAGACGGGCTGGCGTCCCCGGGTCAACTTCGCGGACGGGCTCGCGGCGACGGTGCAGTGGTATGTCGCGCACGACGCCTGGTGGCGCGCGGTACAGGGCGAGGCGAAGCGGGCGACGGACGCACTTTATCTCAAGCCCATCGCATGAAACTCACGCCCATCGTATGAAACTCGAACCCATCGCATGAAAGTCACGCCCATCGCATGAAACTCGAACCCATCGCATGAAAGTCAAACCCATCGCATGAAAGTCCTGCTCCTTGGCGGTTCTGGTCTCCTTGGGTCCGCACTGCGCGCCGCGGTCCCTGCGTCTGTGACGCTGACCGCTCCTCCGCACGCGATCGTCGATGCCGCCGACTCCAATGCCCTCGCGCGCGCGCTCGACGCCGCGGAGCCGGACTGGGTCATCACCTGTGCGGCGTTCACGAATGTGGATCGGGCCGAGGCGCAGCCGGAGGCGGCGCACGCACTGAACGTCACGGCAGTCGCGGCGCTCGCGCGTCTGGCTGCCGCGCGCGGCGTTCGGGTGCTGCTGCCGAGCACGGACTATGTGTTCGACGGGCAGATCCGCCGGCCACGGCGCGAGGAGGAGGAGACCGCGCCGCAGTCGGTCTACGCGCGCTCGAAGCGCGATGGCGAGCTGGCCCTACTCGACAGTGGCGCCGCGGGGCTTGTCGTGCGCGTCAGCTGGCTCTTCGGTGAGGGACGCGCGAGTTTCCCTGCCATGATGTGGGATCGCGCCGTGCAACGCACGCCATCGCGCGTCGTGGATGACCAGTGGGGCACGCCCACGCACACCGGTGACCTCGCCGAGTGGTGCTGGGCGTTGGTGGCGCGCGAGACGCGCGGGGTCATTCATGCGACGGGTGCGGGAGAGACGACCTGGGCGGACGTCGCTCGGCGGGTGTACGCGCGCGCGGGATTCGCCGAGGGCGTGCTGGGCGTCACCAGCGCAGTGTACGGAGCGGCCGCAACACGCCCGCGCTACTCCGTGCTCGACTGCACGAAGCTTGAGCAGACGCTTGGCATCACGCGACGTTCGTGGGAGACGGCGATGGATGCATTCCTCGAGTTGCGCGTATGAGCCGCGTGACAATCGAGCCGACGACCATCCCCGACGTGCAACTCGTGCACGTTGCCGCGTATCCCGATGCGCGTGGTTCCTTTCGCGAGCTCTTTCGCGCGGACGATTTCGCGGCCGTGGGACTCCCGACGCACTTTGCGCAGATCAATCTTTCGCGGTCGGCGGCGGGGGTCGTTCGCGGGCTCCATTTCCAATGGGATCCGCCGATGGCGAAGCTGATGCGCGTGGCGCGTGGGCGGGCCTTCCTCGTGGCGGTGGATGTCCGCCGCGATTCGCCCACCCGCGGCCAGGCGTGGTGGCGCGAGACGCAGGCGCGTGAGGATCTGTGGGTCTACGCGCCCCCAGGCTTCGCGCGCGGGTTACAGGCGCTCGAGGACGACACCGAGGTCGAGTATCTGTGTACGGCGTCGTACGTCCCGGCGACCGAGGGGGGCATACGGTGGGATGATCCCGCGCTGGGCATCC
>CAYUMN010000203.1:0-5464 GCA_964445835.1 uncultured Gemmatimonas sp. | reverse complement strand
GCGTAGTGATCGCCAGCTGCGTCGCCACGCTCGGCGTAATCGTCAACGCGGCGGTTAGGGCAGAAGTGAGGCCAGTGGCGCTCGCGGTGAGCACCTTGTCGGCGCCGACCAAGTCGATCGAGAGCCCACTGAAGGTCGCGACACCCGCGATGGCATTGACCGTCGTCGTCCCGGCGAGCGAGCCCGTGCCGGTGGTGAGTGCGAGCGTGACGGACGCGCTAGACGTCGTCACGGTATTGCCCTCCGCATCGCGAATCGTGACGACCGGCTGCTGTGCGAACGCCGTGCCCGCAATTGCACTGGTTGACGGCGGTGTGGTGAAGACAACCTGCGTCGCCACCCCCGCCACACCAGTCGCGCTAAACGTCACCGGCGATCCCGCCAGCGACCCCGAACTCGCCGTGATGCTATTCGCCCCGGCCGTCGCACCCAAACTCCAACTCCCCACCGTCGCAATACCACTCGCATTCGTCGTGGCCGACGCGGCCGTGAGGCTCCCGCCGCCAGTGACAATCGCAAACGTCACCGTCACACCACTCACCGGATTATTGCTCGCATCGCGCACGATCACGCTCGGCGCAGTCGCAACGGCGCTGCCCACAACGGCCGTTTGACCTTCGCCGAGGTTAAGGGCCATCTGCGTCGCCGAACTCGCCGTGCCGGTCGCCGTGAAGTCAATCGGCGAGCCCGTGAGTCCAGTTGAAGTCGCCCGCAGTGTATTTGTGCCAGCCGTGGTGCCGAGCGCCCAGCTCGTCACGGCCGCGATGCCGCTCGCGTTCGTCGTCGCAGCGCCACCAACCACGTTGCCAGCGCCGGCTGTGATCGCAAAACTGACCGAGACACCACTCACGGGATTGTTGAAGGCGTCGCGGACCAAGACTGCCGGAGGCGTGCCGACTTCGTTACCCACGGTGACGTTCTGACCATCTCCCGCGCTGAGCACCATCGTGGTCGCAGCGCCGGCGGTGGCCGTCGCAGTGAAGGTCACTGGCGACCCGGTCAGCGTCTCGGACGTCGCGGTGAGCGTGTTGGATCCCGCCGCCGTCCCAAGAGTCCAGCTACCAACCGTGGCGATACCGCTCGCGTTGGTCGTGGCGCTGAGGCTTGTACCACTACCGCCGCCCGTCGCGACAGCGAAGGTCACGGCAACGCCACTCACGGCATTGTTGTTCAGATCGCGGACCACGACACTCGGCAACACGGCAACCGCCGTGCCGACGGTCGCGCTCTGCGCATTCCCAAGGTTGCCCGCGATCTGCGTCGCGTCGCCCGCAGTACCGGTCGCCGTGAAGGTCACGGGTGAGCCGGTAAGTCCATCCGCCGATGCCGTGAGCGTGTTCGAGCCCGCCGTCGTCCCAAGCGTCCAGGTCCCGACCGCTGCGATGCCGCTCGCATTGGTCGTCGCGCTGGCGCCAGTGATTCCGCCATTCCCGGTCGCCACCACGAACGTCACCACAATACCAGCGACAGGGTTGTCGTTCAGATCACGCACCAGCACGCTCGGCGCGGTCGCAACGGCGGCGCCCGCGATTGCCGTCTGGCCAGCACCAGCGCTGACGCTGATCTGCGTCGCGCCACCAGCGCTACCGGTGGCGTTGAAGGTCAGCGGCGAGCCCGTGAGGCCCGTCGCCGCTGCGGTGAGTGAGTTCGCACCGGCCACCGCGCCGAGCGTCCAACTGCCGAGAGTCGCGATGCCATTGATGTCAGTCGTGGCGCCGCCGCCGCTCAGGCTGCCGCCACCGATTCCGACGGCGAAGCTCACGGCCACGCCGCTCACAGGGTTGTTGTTCAGATCGCGGACAATCGCACTGGGTGCAGTCGCGACATCCGCTCCGGCCACCGCGGTCTGGTTGTTCCCAGCATTGATGGCGATCTGCGTCGCCGCGTCCGCGACACCCGTGGCAGTGAATGTGAGCGGTGAGCCAGTGAGCCCCGTCGACGTCGCGCTCAGCGTGTTGGCGCCGGCCGTAATACCAAGCGTCCAGCTCCCGACCGTCGCGATACCACTCGCGTTCGTGGTGGCCGAAGCACCAGTGAGGCCACCACCACCTCCCGCAATCGCGAACGTCACGGCAACACCGCTGACCGCGTTCCCATTTGCGTCGCGCACCAAGACGCTCGGCGCAGTCGACACCGCCGCACCAGCGATCGCCGTCTGAGCATTCCCGGAGTTGATCGAGATCTGCGTCGCCGCGCCGGCGATGCCCGTCGCGGTGAAGGTGAACGGAGAACCGCTCAGCCCGCCCGATGTCGCGGTGAGGGTATTCGATCCCACCGTCGTCCCCAACGTCCAGCTCCCCACAGTGGCAATGCCGCTCGCATCCGTCGTCGCGGCGGCACCGGTGAGGCTCCCACTGCCGGTTTCAATCGCGAAGTTAACCACGACGCCGCTGACCGGATTGTTGTTCGCATCGCGGACCAACACGCTCGGTGCGGTCGACACTGAGCTGCCCGCCACTGCAGTCTGCGTGTTGCCGGTGTTCAGCGAGAGCTGCGTCGCAGCCCCTGACGTGCCGGTCGCGGTGAAGGTCAGCGGCGAGTTCGCGAGGCCGATGGAGCTTGCCGTAATGGAATTCGCACCAGCCACCGTGCCAAGCGTCCAGCTACCGAGGGACGCGATGCCGCTGGCGTTGGTCGTCGCGTTCTCGCCCGTGATGCCGCCGCCGCCGCTCGTGAGCGCGAAGGTGACGGAGACGCCGCTGACGGGGTTGCTGTTCGCATCGCGCACAATCACGCTCGCCGCCGACGCCACCGCGTTTCCTGCGACGGCGGTCTGCGCGTTCCCGCCATTGATGGCGATCTGCGTGGCGGCGCCGGCGATGCCGGTCGCAGTGAAGGTGACTGGTGAGCCAATGAGCGAACCAGACGTCGCGGTCAGGGTGTTGGCGCCGGCGATTGCGCCGAGCGTCCAGCCACCAACAGTCGCAATGCCGCTCGCGTTCGTCGTGGTGACGGCACCAGTGAGACTGCCGCCGCCATCACCGACAGCGAAGGTCACCGACACATCACTGACCGGGTTGTTGTTCGCATCGCGCACGAGCACGCTCGGCGCCACCGACACGGTGCTTCCAGCAATCGCCGTCTGCACGTTGCCCGCAGACAGCGTGATCTGCGTGGCACCACCCGCGGTGATCGCGAAGGCGTTGGAGGTCACGATCGGCAGCGTGCCGCTCGAAGCGCTCAACACCTTACCGGCGCCAGCCGTGTTGATCGAGAGGCCGGTGAAGGTCGCGATACCACTCGCCGCATTGACGGTCGCCGTACCGCTCAGCGTGCCAGTGCCTGTGGTAAGCGCGAGCGTGAGCTGAGCGATCGACGTGGTGACCGTATTCCCCGCGGCATCACGAACCGTCACCACCGGCTGTTGCGCGAAGGCGATGCCGGCAACAGTGCTCGCCGCGGGCTGCGTCGTGAAGGCGAGCGTGGCCGGTACACCAACAGTGATCGTCACCGAATCCGTATCAGCAATCGGATTCCCATTCAACGCACCCGTGATCGTTGCCCCACCGATCGCTGCAGACGTCAGCGTCGCCGTGTACGTCCCATTGCCGTTGTTCGTGACCACGTTCAACGCCCCACGTGTCGTCGCGAGCGTGACCAAGCCGCCCGACGCCGTGAGGCTGTTCCCGCCGGCGTCCCGCAACTGCACGGTAATGGTCGCCGACTGGTCTGTCGTGATCGCCGCAACACTGGCGCTGATGGTGCTCGTCGCCAGCGACGCCGCACCCACGGTGAAGGTGATCGTCGCGTCGTCCGTCAGCGCGTTGCCGCCAAGCGTGGCCGTCACCACCGCAGCGCCCACCGAGGTCGAACTCAAGGTCGCGGTGTAGCTGCCGTTGCCGTTGTTGGTGACCGAGGTGAGCGCGCCGAGTGTCGTCGCGAGCGCGACCGTGCCGCCGGAGGTTGTGAGATTGTTCCCCGCCGCGTCCCGCAACTGCACGGTAATGGAGGTGAACTCATCCGTCGTCCGACTTGCATTCGTCGCGGTCACGGTGCTCGTCGTGAGCGACGGCGACCCGATCCCGATGATCACAACGGCGTTGTCCGCGATCGCATTGCCGACGAGCGTGCCAGTTATTGTCGCGGAGCCTGATAGAGCCGACGACAGCGTGGCGGTGTAGCTGCCGTTGCCGTTGTCCGTGACCGCGGTCAGCGCGCCGAGCGTCGTATTGAGCGCCACGGTGCCGGCGGAGGCCTGCAGGTTGTTCCCCGCGGCATCCCGCAGTTGCACGGTGATGGTCGACGCAGCGTCGGTCGTGATGCTTGATGGCGCCGCGGAAATGGTGGTCGTGGCGAGCGAGGCCGCGCCAATGCTCACTGTGACATCGGCCGTGTTCTCGAGCGAGGTCCCGTTGAGCTGACCACTCACGGTCGCAGTCCCGACCGCGGTCGACGTCAACGTCGCGGTGTAGGTCCCGTTCCCGACGTTCGTGAGGCTCGACAGCGACCCAAGACTCGTTGCCAACGTCACCGTCCCGCTCCCGGCGGTGAGCGCGTTGTCTTCGGCATCGCGCAACTGCACGCTGATTGTCGCGCTGCCGTCGGTCGTGATGCTGTTGGTCGAGGTGGCGAGCGTACTGTTGCCAGCCAACGCCGCACCTGGCACCACGGTGACGGTCAGCGTGCTCGGCAGACTACCGGTCGACACCGCAACGGTGATCACCTTCGTTCCGACGACCGTCGAGGCAAAGGTGCCAGCCGCGACGCCATTGAGCTCGGTGTTGGCGCTTGAGGTGATGGCGTTACCCGTGCCGGTCGCGCTCCACGTCACCACGGAGTTCGGTACGACGTTCCCAAACGCATCGCGCACGGTCACGCTGAGCGCGCTCGTGCCGCTGCCGGCGCTGATCGTCGTCGGCGTGGCCGCGGCGGTGGTGAGTGCGGTCGAGGGTGCCGCGGGGGTGACGGCCACATTCACCGTGGCGTTCGCCAGCACGCCGTTCAAGCGCGCGCTGATGGTCTTGGTGCCCGACACGGTGCCAGTGATTGACCCCGTGGTCTCCCCATTGGCATCAGTCACCGAGCCAGGCTGCGTGATGACGACGTCGAGCGCGGAGGCCTCGAGCGTGACGCTCACCCCTGGTACCGAGTTCCCGTTCGCATCACGCGCCGTGACGGTGATCGTGCTCGACTCGGCTCCCGCAACAATAGACGTCACCGAGGCCGACACGAGCGACTGACTGGTGGAGGCGGCATCCGGGACCACGTTCACGCCGACGGTGGCGACGAGAGCCAAAGTGTTCGCCGTCGCCGAGATCGTTTTCGCTTCGCTGGTAGTGGAACTGAAGCTGCCCGTCGCCACGCCCAGCGCATTCGTGACGCCCACCGGCTGCGTGATGCTGTTGTCGGCGCCCGTCGCCGCGAGGACCACGGTCGCGCCGGCGACTGGATTGCTGAAGGCATCGCGCACGGTGACCGTCACCGAGGTCACGCCCGCACCAGCGGAGATCGTCGGCGAACCAAC
>CAYUMN010000202.1:0-5502 GCA_964445835.1 uncultured Gemmatimonas sp. | reverse complement strand
TGACGAGTTTGACTCTCACCGATAGTTGCCGAAGTCGAGCGCGACCTTGAAGTCCTCGCCCTGGAGAAAGGCCATCACGAGCTGGAGTTCGTCGCGGCTCGGGGAGACGCAACGGACGGTGTCGCCTTGAATGCTGGACTGCACCTTCTTGAACTTCTGCTCCTTGATGGCCGCGACGACCTTCTTGCAGGTCTCGGGGTCGAGGGACTGCTTGAGCTTGATGTCGCGATGCCAGGTGTCGCCGCCGCCGGGAGTGGGTTCACCGGCGTCCAGATTCTTCACCGAGATGCCGCGCTTGATGAGCTTGGACTGGAGGATGTCCCACATGGCGCGGAGGCGCATGTCGGTGTCGCTGGAGAGCTTGACGATGCCCTCGGTGCGCTTGAACTCGACCGTGGCGAGCTTCGCGTCCTTGAAATCGTAGCGCTGGAGGATCTCCTTGGACGCCTGATTGACGGCGTTGTCGACTTCTTGGAGGTCGACGGAGGTCGTGATGTCGAAGGAGGCGTCTTTGGCCATGGTTCTGCGGTGCGCTTGGGGGTCTGAACTGACTCCTAAAGCTAACGGCTTCACCGCGAAGGCACGGCCTGCCTTTGCGTCCTCGACCCGCCTAATCTCCGAGGTACGACTCCAAGGCGCGGGCCCGCGAGACGTGCCGCAGCCGAGAAAGGGCCTTTTCCTTGATCTGCCGGACCCGCTCACGGGTGATGTTGAGCACGGCACCGATCTGCTCGAGCGTCATGGGGTCGGAGCCGTCGAGCCCGAAGTAGAGGCGGAGAATCTTGGCCTCGCGCTCCTTGAGACTGGCGAGCGCCTCGTGCACGGAGTCGACCAGGGCCTTTTCGAAGGTCTCCTCGTCCGGCGTGGCGCTCTCGGTGTCGGGGATGTAGTCGAGGAGGCGATTGTCCTCGCCTGGCGACATCGGGGCGTCGAGGGAGAGGTGGGTCTGGGAGATCGCCATCGTCTTGGCGACTTCTTCCTCGGTGATCTCCATCCCGTCGGCGATCTCCGCGTTCGTGGCCTCGCGCCCAAGCTCCTGCAGCAATGCGTTGGCCCGCTTGCCGATGCGATGCAACGTGCCCGCGCGGTTGAGCGGCACGCGCACGATGCGGCTTTGTTCGGCGAGGGCCTGAAGAATCGCTTGGCGGATCCACCAGACGGCGTAGGAGATGAACTTGATGCCCTTCGTCTCGTCGAACTTATGCGCGGCGCGGATCAGGCCGAGGTTTCCCTCGTTGATCAGGTCGGAGAGATTCACGCCCTGATTCTGGTACTTCTTGGCGACGCTGACGACGAAGCGGAGATTGGACCGCACGAGGGTGTCGAGCGCCTCCTGATCGTCCAGGCGGATGCGCTGCGCGAGGCGGACTTCTTCTTCCCGGGAGATCAGCGGATAAATGCTGATGTCCCGCAGGTATTGATCGAGCGAGCCTTCTTCGAACGAGTGCCGCTTGGTCGGTGCTCCGGCCATACCCTTACCCTTGCTGCAGTGACCTGACGTGCGAACGCTGACAGAATGTGCAGTGCGAATCGACGTGGGGGAAGCACCCGCCTAGCGAATCAGTTCACCCAATCGTTGCCACCGCACCCGCGTGATCCAATCCAAGGACTTCCCGCTGTCGGGCGCATAACTGTAGTACACGAAGATGGGACTGCCGCGCACGAGGGAGTCCGGGACGAACCCCCAGTAGCGACTATCGAGGGAATTGTCACGATTGTCGCCGAGTACGAAGTAGTGGTCGGTGGGGACAACGAGCGGACCCCAATCATTGCGACTTGGATTGTATCCGCACGGATCGACGGTGGAGACGACAAAATCGCGTTGCCAGCGGAACTCATCGCCGGCGGGGTCGAAGCTCATCGGCGTCCGCTGGGCGTAGGGTTCGTTCTGCTCGAATCCGTTCCGCCAGAGCACGCCATCGCGCATCTCGAGCGTGTCGAGCGGGAGCCCCACGAGACGCTTCACGAAGTTCTTGGCGGGGTCTTCCGGCCATTGGAACACGACGACATCGCCGCGCGCGGGTTCGCGAATGGCAGGAAGCGAGGCGCCCACGAACGGCACCTCGGCGCCATAGACCATCTTGTTGACGAGCAGGAAATCGCCCACCAGAAGCGTCCCTTCCATGGAACCGCTGGGAATCTTGAACGCCTCCACGAGGAAGGCGCGGACGACCAAGAAGAGGATGATCGCGAGCTGGACGGACTTCGCCCATTCCCACACGACGCGAAGCTCGGCGAAGCGGGGGCGGTGCTTGGTGTTCGCGTACGGGACGACCGGCGCCTCCGCGGGTGTGGCCGGCGGTTCGGGGCGCTCGGAGATTTGGGGCTGATCGTCCATCAGGAGGGCCTGGGGCGGGGATGCTTGGAAGTACACCGCACTTTGGGTTCTGGGCAAGTGGTCGGCGTGGCGAGTCCACGGCGAAGGCGATGCGGGCCCCGCTGCGTCACGCGCATCGGGGCCCGCATTGCCGTTGTGGTGAGGCGGCGATCAGTAGTTGTCGATCTGCGCCCGCTGCAGCGATCCGCTGAAGTCCACATAGCCGACCTTCGTCTCCGAGTAGAACTCGTAGACTTCCCAGCCCCCTTCACGATGCCCGTTGCCCGTCGCCTTCACGCCGCCGAACGGCAGATGCGCCTCGGCACCGATCGTCGGGGCATTGATGTACGTGATGCCGTTGTCGAGCGACTGCAGCGCCTGAAAGGCGAGGTTCACATCCTGCGTGTAGAGCGAGCTCGAGAGCCCGTACTTCACGCCGTTGTTCACTTGGAAGGCCTCCGCAGCATCCTTCACGCGAATCACGCTCAGCACCGGGCCGAAGATCTCCTCCTGCTCGAGACGGCTCCCGGCCTTCACGTCGGTGAAGATGGTGGGCTCGAAGAAGAACCCCTTCTCGAGTCCGGCCCCCGTGGCGCGACGGCCGCCGAGCGCGAGCGTGGCGCCTTCCGTGAGGCCGATCTCGACGTAGCGCTCGATCTTCGTGATGCTTTCGGCGTGAATCACGGGGCCCACATCGGTGCCGGCCTTGCGGCCATCGCCGAGCTTGAGGGCCTTAGCACGGTCCACCAGCATGGCGACGAACTTGTCGTGAATGCCGTCCTGTAGAATCAGCCGGCTCGTGGCGGTGCAACGTTGTCCGGTTGTACCAAAGGCGCCCCAGAGCACGCCGTCGAGCGCGAGATCGAGCTTGGCGTCATCGAGGACGATCTGTGCGTTCTTGCCGCCCATCTCGAGCGAGAGTCGCTTGTGCATGCGTCCGCACGTCTCGCCGACCTTGCTACCGGTGTCGGTCGAGCCCGTGAAGGAGACGAGGGCGATTCCCGGGTGCTCGACGATCGCCGCACCAGCGGTGCCATCGCCATGCACGAGTTGGATCACCTCGGGCGGGAGTCCCGCTTCGAGGAGGATCTCGACGAACACGTGTCCCGTGTGCGGCACATCCTCGCCGGGCTTGAAGACGACGGCATTTCCGCAGACGAGCGCCGGGAAGATCTTCCAAGTGGGAATCGCGAGCGGGAAGTTGAACGGCGTGATGATGCCGGCCCCGCCGATTGGGCGACGAAAGGACATCGCCCACTTGTTCCGGAGTTCACTCGGCACGGTGTGGCCGAAGAGGCGACGTCCTTCGGTCGCGGCGTAGAAGGCGGTGTCGATGCCTTCCTGCACATCGCCACGCGTCTCGGCGAGCGGCTTCCCCATCTCGCGGGTCATGAGATCGGCGAGTTCTTCCTTGCGCGCGATCATGATCTCGCCGACGCGACAGAGCACGTCACCACGGGCGGGCGCCGGCGTGCGCTTCCAGAGTTCGAAGCCGCGCTGCGCAGACTCGACCGCGCGGGCGACATCGGCCGCGCCGGAGAGCGGGAACCGCCCGATCACATCGCTCGTGTCGGCGGGATTCGTGTTGTCCTGATACTTGCCCGTGGACGGCTCGACCCACGCCCCGGCGATGTAATTATGGAAAGTCTTCATCCGCGCAATTTACCCTGCCGCGGGCGTCAGGCGCAGTTCCACGAGGCCGGATGCTCCACGGTCGGCTTGGCATAGCCGATTCGCGGCAGCACATCGAGCCCCGCGAGCACGAGGCCCCACAGCACGAGCAGGAGCGAGAGCAGGTGCGCGCGCGCGGCCCGATGCCGGAAGGTCCAGATCGCGGACCACGCGCCGCTGATCACCACGGCGGCGACCGCGCCGAGATAGGCGGCGAGTCCCAGGCCGCAGCGGGCAACATAGGGCCAGAAGATGATGGCCACGCCGAGGACGACGGCGAGTGTCAGGCGGGCGTAGACGCCGAAGTTGCTGGTCGCTGGGGCGGTGCCGAAGGGTGCGCCGACCGGGACATTGTTGGGGATACTCATTGGGCTTCGCATCGGCGCGGCGGCGGGCGCGGAAGCCGCCGCGCCCGGCGCCGACGGCGCAGGGGCCGGCCGACTCGCGGCCTTCGCCATCTCTTGGTCGATCTTGCGGAGTTCCGCGTCCCAATCGCGATCGGTCATCCTTGCCCCCGCGCCAACGCGTGGCGCTCAATCTTCTTGTACAGGTTGGACCGCGGCATATCGATCGCCCGCGCCGTCTCGGCGACATTCCAGTCGTGCTCACGCAGTTTGGCGAGCAGGAACACCCGTTCCGCCGCGAGCTTGAAGGACTCGTAGGTGTCGAACGCTTCGAGCGCGCCGATGGATGCGCCGCCATCACCCGCTCGCACGCCCGCAAGCCGCCCGACATCCCCACGCGTGATACGAGCGCCCGCCGAGAGGATCAACAGGCGTTCGACCGTGTTCCGCAGTTCGCGGATGTTGCCGGGCCACTCGAGCGAGACGAGATGGTCCATGGCGTCCGCGTCGACGGCCTTCGCTGGCAGGCCGCTTTCCTTTCCGATGCGCTCGAGAAAATGCTGCACGAGCATCGGGACATCATCGCGCCGGTCGCGCAACGGCGGCACGGTGATCGGGACGACGTTGAGCCGATAGTAGAGGTCCTCGCGAAAGCGCCCCTCGGCGATCTCGTGCTCGAGCTTCTTGTTGGTCGCGGCGAGCACGCGGACATCCACCTTGCGGACCTTCGCGCCGCCGATCCGCGTGACCTCGCCTTCCTGGAGCACGCGCAGGACCTTCGCCTGCGCAGCGAGCGACATGTCGCCGATCTCATCAAGGAACAGGGTGCCACCATCGGCCTGCTCGAACTTCCCGGCGCGATCCTGGATGGCGCCCGTGAACGAACCCTTCATGTGTCCGAAGAGCTCACTCTCGATCAACTCCGAGGGAATCGCCGCGCAATTGACTTCGATGAATGCGCCCTTGGCGCGCGTCGACTGTGCATGGACGGCGCGCGCGACGAGTTCCTTGCCGGTCCCATTCTCGCCAGTGATCAGGACGCGCGCCGGCGTCGTGGCAACGCGCTTGATCTGTTCCACCAACGCGCGCACGGCCCCAGAGCCGCCGACCATCTCGCCCGAGCGCTGCACCGTCTCGCGGAGCCGCGCATTCTCCTCGCGGAGATCCAGA
>CAYUMN010000201.1:0-5520 GCA_964445835.1 uncultured Gemmatimonas sp. | reverse complement strand
CGACGCCCTGCCCGCTTCTGCTCGCCACGCCGGTCGCCGTGATCGGCGGCATCAATCGCGCCGCGCGCCGCCAGATCATCGTGCGCAACGGCACGGCACTCGAACTCCTCGCCCGCGTCGATACCGCGGTCTTCGACAAGACTGGCACGCTCACCATCGGCCGCCCCGAAGTCGCCGAAGTCCTCGCCGTGCGTCCGGACGGCACCGACGAGCTCCTCCGCCTCGCGGCCGCCGTAGAAGTCGGATCAGGACACCTCCTCGCACGCTCGGCCGTGGCCGCGGCCGAAGCGCGTGGACTCACGATTCCCGAGGCCACCACGATTGTCGAAGCCCCGGGGCAAGGCGTCTCTGGCGTCGTCGAGGGTCGCAAGGTCACCGTTGGCTCGCTCACGCTCGTGCGCGAGCAACACCCGAGCGCCGCCGCCGCGCTCGAGAAGCTGCACAGCGATGCCACGGGCCTTCGCGCCTACGTCGCCTCAGGAGAGGACGCGCTCGGCGTCATCACCTTTGCGGATCGCCTCCGCGACAATCTCCCCGCGATGTTCGCGCGCCTCACCGCACTCGGCCTCACGCGCACGCTGCTCCTCTCCGGCGATCACACGGAGAGTGTCGCTCCGATCGCCAAGCGTATCGGGATCACCGAAGCCCGCGGGGACCTTCTCCCCGCAGACAAAGTGCACGTGGTGCAGCAACTCGAGCGCGAAGGGCGCCGCGTGCTGATGGTGGGCGATGGCACCAATGATGCCCCCGCACTCTCCGCGGCCACGGTCGGCGTGGCGCTCGCAGCACATGGCGGCGGGATCTCCGCGGAGGCCGCTGGCGTCGTGCTCCTCGCGGATGACATCACGCGCGTGGCCGAAGTGGTGGAGATCGGACAGCACACGGTGCGGATCGCGAAGCAGAGCATTGTTACGGGGATCGCGCTCTCGGGCGTCGCGATGGTGGTGGCCGCGCTGGGCTACATCCCTCCCACAGTGGGTGCGCTGCTGCAGGAAGCGATTGATGTGGCCGTGATCGTCAACGCGCTGCGCGCTTCGCGGTCGCGTCCGGTTCATCATGCAGCGCCCGCATCGCCGGTGTCGTGAGATCGTCGAACTGCCCCGTACGCGAACTCCACACGTACGCGATCACGAAGACCGCCACGAGTCCGATCGCCAACGGGACCAACAGAAAGAGCACACTCATGTCCCACTCCGCGGGAAGGTCTTCCCCTGCCACGCTCCCACCACGACGGTGACCGAGCTGAGTGGCATGAGGATCGCCGCGAAGAGCGGGTCGATCGCCCCCATCATCGCCAGCGTCACTCCGATCAAGTTGTAGCCCAGCGCGATCAGCATGTTGCGCTGAATGATATTCGTTGTGCGGAGCGCGCCGTCCACGAGTTCCTTCAGCGACCCGATCCCGCCGCGCGCGAGGTACACGTCCGCCGCCGCCATCGACGCCTCGGCGCCGCCGCGCACCGCAATGCCCACCGTGGCCGCAGAGATCGCCGCGGCGTCGTTCACGCCATCACCGACCATGACCACCGTACCCTCGGCACGCGCCGCCTCCACCACCGCGCGCTTCCGCTCCGGACTCGCCGACCCCTCGGCGTGCGCAGCGTCGATCCCAAGAGCGGCGGCAACCGAGCGCACGACCTCAGGCGCGTCACCACTGAGCAGCGAGACCGCCCATCCGCGCCGCTGCAACTCACGCACCGCATCCTTCGCCTCCGGACGCAGCGGATCACCGAACCCCACGCGCGCCACGATCTCGCCGTCCATAGCAATGAGCACGGGGGTGAGCCGAGCATCGAGAGACGCGGCCTCACGCACCGCTCGAGACTCGCGCTGCACCTGACCACGCACCCAGTCCGGGCGCCCAACGATCACCGCGTGCCCATTCACCACACCGTAGAGTCCGCCGCCCAACGTTTCGCGCACGACCGCGGCCTCAAGCGTCGGGCCATCAGCCCACGCCGTGGCGAAGGCCACCGCCACGGGATGCCGCGAATGCTGCTCGAGCGCGAGGACTAGGGGACGTACCAAGTGGCGTACCGAAGCCTCGCCTTCGAAGGATTCAAGGACCATCCTCCCTTCGGTCAGCGTTCCTGTCTTGTCGAGGAAGAGCGTGCCTTGGCCGGTGAGCGTCTCAAGAGCGTGTGCCCCCTTGATCAAGATCCCCCGTTTCGCCGCGCGCCCGATCGCGACCGTGAACGACAGCGGCGTCGCCATCGCCAAGGCACAGGGGCAGGTCACCACCAGCAACGCGATGGCATTGTCGAGCGCCGTGAAGTGATCGCGCTCCCACCAGAGCGCGGCGGTCGTCACGGCGAGCACGAGCACGATCGCGATGAACCACCCCGACATCCGATCCGCAAAGAGGACCACGGGAGGACGCTGCCGCGCGCCATCTTCAACATCGCGCAGGAGACGCCCGAGGCGACTCATCACCCCGGCCTCCTCGACGCGCACGCGAATCGGCGCCGAAAGATTCACCGTTCCGGCGAACACCCGCTCTCCCTCAACCACCGAAACGGGACGCGATTCGCCTGTGAGCAGCGCGAGATCGAGCGACGAGTTCCCGCGCTCCACGACTCCATCCGCGGCGAGCGTATCGCCGGCCCGCACATCGAGCAGCATCCCGGGGAGTACCGCCTCTGTTGGTACCTCGCGAATCTCGCCCCCTTCCACCACGCGCGCGGTGGCGGGCGAGAGCGCACCGAGCAACGCCGCGGAGTCCGCCGCCGACCGTTGCGCACGATGCTGCAGGTAGCGACCCACGAGCAACAGGAAGATCAGCGTGCCGACGGCGTCGAAGTAGATCGGCCCCGCATTGCGCCACGTGTTGATCGCGCCTTGCACGTACCCCACCGCCAACGCGAGGGCGATCGGCACATCCATGTTCAACCCGCCATTCCGCACCGCCTGCCACGCACTCGTAAAGAAGATGCGTCCCGGCCAGAGCAGCGCCGGCGTCACCAACACGAAGCTCAGCCACCGGAAGTACGTCTCGAACTCCCGCTCCATTCCGCTGAAGAAGCCACTGTAGAGCGCGAGGGCGATCGTCATCACATTCGCGGCAATTGCTCCCGCCACACCGATGCGCGTGAGCATGACGCGCTCCTCTGCGCGGCGCGCTTCGTCGGCGCGCTGCCCACGGAACACATGCGGTCGGTAGCCGAGTTGGTCGAGCGCACGGGCAAGCGTGCTCAGGGCCGTCTGCGCCGGATCCCACGCGAGGCGCGCAACACCGCGCGTCACGTCGAGCTCCGCGCGTATCGCCCCAAGAACGATCAGCGGCACACGCTCCACCAGCCACACGCACGAGGCGCAGTGCACCCCCTCGAGATACAACGACACCTCGGCCGATCCATCCGCCGCTGAACGGACATGCGCGGCCTGGAACGCCTCGTGGTCGAACTCCGCATAGCTCCGCCCGCTCACTTCCACCCGAGTGGAACGACGATCAGGCAGCGCATAGAAGCCGCCGAGCCCACTCTGCCGAATGATGCTCGCCGCCGTCTCGCAGCCCGCGCAGCAGTAGAGCGCGCCGTCGCTGGTGCGCGCCTCACCGGGCGTCGCCTCCAACCCGCAATGCGCGCAGGTCAGCTCGGCAACCGCCGTTGCTTCGAACTCAGCGGTGAACGAGGTGCCCATCAGCGGGTGCGGACTCGGCCGCAGCAGGAGTGAGCGTGTTCGCACTGCCGGCAGGCGCCGCATGCGCGGTGTGCACCGTTGGCGCCACGAGACGCCCCGAGACCGTGAGCACGCCAAGAATCACCAGCATCGATGCCGTCAGCACCGGCAGCCGGCGGCGAAGGGGACCGAGCAGCTTCTGAGCGCCCATTCCCACCGCGACCATCATCGGGACCGTCCCCGCCCAGAAGGCGGCCATGACCGTCGCGCCACCGATTGCGCTGCCGGCCGCCGCGGACGTCGCGACGAACGCGTACAGCCAGCCGCACGGCAGCGCCGCCGAGAGCGCACCGACCGCGAGCGACCGCACGAGTGGCGGCCGCTCCTGCACCGCACGCACCCCGCGGGCAATCCGTGTCGCCAGCGCCGGCGGAATGTCGAGGACCGGCACGCGCACCCCGAGCGCAGCGAGCAACGAGGCCGTGCCCCAGAGAATCAGCAGCAGCCCCGCAACGATTGCCGCGGGACGGGTGAGCCCGGCGATGCCTCCTGCGCGATCAAGCCCCGCCCCCGCCGCACCAGCGATCGCTCCGAGCGTCGCATACGAAGCGAGCCGTCCGAGATTGTAGCCGGCGCTCGAGCGCAGCGCCTGCGGTCCGCTCGACGCATCCCCCCCGGAGGCGAGACAGGCAAAGCTCCCGCACATCCCGGCGCAGTGCGCGCTGCCGAGCAATCCGGCGACGAAGACCGAGCCGGCCAGCGCGATCACGGCGCCTCTGCGTGCAACGTGGCGAGAAAGCGTTCGCCGCCGCGACGGGCCGTCACGCGCACTTCCCAGCGCCCGGCGTGCGGCGCGAGCATCGCGTGCGCGTAGTCGCCGGTCGGCTGCGGCGTGAGCGTGCCTTCCACCAGCTTCGCCGCTTCGGAGTTGTGGATCAGCGTCACGCGCACGTCGGCATCGGTCACGGCCGCGCCCGTGGAATCACGAAGCACCACGCGTATTTCGCGCAATGCGTCGGTGCGCAATGCGTCGGTGCGCAATGCGTCGGTGTGCGCCGCAAGTGTCGCGGTCGCGGTCCAGCCCAAGGCATCACTGGCCGAACGCTGCGCCATCGTGCGATCCCACTCCACCGCCTTGCGGTAGTAGTCGGGCTCCACCACGGTGCCATTCGGATCACTCTTCGCGGCAAAGAACATCACCACATTCACCCCGACCGTGAACGCGAGAGCCGCCGTCACGAGGAGAGGCCACTGCCACCCGCGCTTCATCGTGGCTCCGGCACTGAGAGATCGGCTGCACTGGGCCCGGGGAGACGCCAGTTGAACTCGCGCGCGAACGTTCCGTCGTCACTGATCCGAAAGCGCACGCGTCGCTCACCCTCGGTGAATCGCGAGGGCGCCTGAATCACGAACACCGAGGTCGTGACGGAGGCCCCGGCGTTCAGACGCAACGGATTCTCCGGAGCGATCAGTCGTGCGCCCGCTTCATCGAGATACGCAATCGTATATCGCTGCGGCGCGCCCGTGCGGTTCGCGACCTTGATGCGCACCTGATTCACCACACTCCCGTCCGCTTCGAGCGTGAACGGCGCCCCGATCGGTCCGAGCATCGTGATATCAGCCGGCGACCGCGTGGCAAGCGCCACAAGAAAGGCGCCGAAGAAGAGCACGAACGCGAGGGGATACAGCACC
The DNA here is from genome assembly GCA_964445835.1 of uncultured Gemmatimonas sp. Lineage (GTDB taxonomy): Bacteria > Gemmatimonadota > Gemmatimonadetes > Gemmatimonadales > Gemmatimonadaceae > Pseudogemmatithrix. The sequence goes on along the minus strand of CAYUMN010000201.1, from coordinate 211 downwards.
GTGCGCACCCGAAGGATGTGCGGCGCCTTGCCTGCGAGTGCCGCCTGCGAGGTATAGCGAATCAGTCCCGTCGGCTTCCCCACCTTCACCATGATGTCATCGCAGGCATCCACACACTGGGTGCAATGAATGCATTCCATCTGCAACCCGTCACGAATATCGATTCCCGTCGGGCAGGTGTTCACGCAGGCGTTGCAGGCGATGCAGTCCC
>CAYUMN010000200.1:0-5561 GCA_964445835.1 uncultured Gemmatimonas sp. | reverse complement strand
AGCGCCGTCAGTGCCGTCTGGGCGTTCGTCAGCGAGCTCACCGTCGAGGTGCCGACGCCGAGCGACGTGGTGTCGATGTCAAGATCCGTGCCCTGGATCTGCAGGGTGTCATCGCTGGTGTACGAACCGGACGCACCGACGAGGAAGGTGCCCGAGCCCGCCGAGACGATGACCGTCGTGGTGGTCAGACCCGCCGCCGACCAGCCAGCGCCGACGTCGAGCTGAATGCCCGCCTTGTCGAAGTTGAGCGTGCCGACCGCGCCGTCCGCCAGCGTGGCAGCGGCAATCGTCTGCGTCATGCTGTTGCCCGAGATGGTCAACGCGCCCGAAGCATTCGTGATGGTGTAGGTGGCGGCTGCCGCGCCGCCGAGGCGCACGCCCTGCACGCCAGCGGCCGCCGAGGCCGTGCCGGCAACCGTCGCACCGAAGCTGCCGTTGAGCAGCGTGCTGCCCTGGAACTTCGTGGTGCTCACGGTCCGGTCGATTTCCGAACGCAGCGCGACGAACTCGGCGTTGATGCGCGTGCGGCCCGACGTGTCCACGCTGTCAGACGCCGACTGCGCGGCGAGCTCCTTCATACGCTCAAGCATCTTCTGGATCGACTGCGCAGCGCCTTCCGCGATGTTGTACACCGAGTTGGCCTGTTCCGCGTTACGCGCGGCCTGCGAGTACGCACGAATATCGCCGCGAAGCTTGTTCGCGATGCCGAGACCGGCCGCGTCGTCCGAGGCCTTGTTGATACGGAAGCCAGAGGCGAGCTTCTCGCTCGAAGACCTGACCGCGCCCGAGACGTCGCTGAGGGACCGAGCCGCCTGCAGCGCGCCCACGTTCGTGTTGATACGCATCCTTGCATCTCCTGAATGAATGACGGGAGAATCCGTTCTCCCTCGGGCCGCCGCGTCCGTGCTGCGGCCTCACGGAGCAGTGTCGGACGACTTCGCGAGGACTTAACACCCGACCTGTTTCCGGTCGCGGGACCCCCAGAATCGCCCGCGGCCGCCTCACCCAGCGAGCAGTCCCGCACGGATCGGCTCGCGCACAGCCCACGGCCCGCCATCCACGACGACCTGCACGCCGCGCTGTGCTCTCCAATTGATGAGCACCGGGCCGCGAAGGTTCGCCGTGGCCGCAGCATCGCCGCGCGCCATCGTCACCAGCGCAAGGACCAGGACGTCATCGGCGTGCCCCGCGTCCAGTTGGGCGCTCGCCGCGGCGGGCACATCGAGCACGAATCCATCGAAGGCCACAAAGGGATCGATCATCAGGAGAGCGAGTTCCGGATGCTCGATGCTCTGTAACCACATCGAGTGGGCCTCGTCGCGGGCCAAGAGCACCCATTCCGTACAGTCAGCGAAACCGAGTAGTCCGTGTGCGAAGTGCAGCACCTGTTCCGCCCGGACCTCGAGCGGACCAAAGGCCGATTCCACATGACGGATCGCGGACATGGTCGGCGGAGTAACAAGAGCGGGGGTCATCGCAGGTAGTCGCTGAGCGTGAGTCCGGCGATCCGCGCCGTGGCGGCCATCGCGGCCTGATACGCCGTTTGGCGACCGGCCATTTCCGTCAGGACCGCCTCGAGATCCACGTCGCGCAACGCGGTCACGTTCGATTCGAGGTCGAGGGTGAGGAGCGTGTGTGTTTCGTCGACGCGTTGGAGCTGATTCGCCCGCGCTCCGGTCTCGGCCACCAGCCCTTGCGTGGCTTCGAAGGCTTGATCGAGCGCCGTCGTCGCGCCGCGGACCGCGGCGCCACTGCCCGACTGCAACGCGACCGCCAGCGCTTGGATCGCGGCGAGCGGCCCCATGGTACCATCGCCAAAGATCTGCGTCCCGTCGTGTGTCGCGGTGAACCGCTGACCCGAGCCGATCTCCACCTGCCGCGTGCCAATCGGTGCCGGCGTGCGTGCCGTCACCGTGAATACGGCGCCCGTGGTGTCGACCGTGAAAGGCGGGGTGTCGGTATTCTGGCCGCCGAAGAGGTACTCGGTATCGTATTTCGTTCCGGCGAGGCCCGCGGCCTCGGCCAGCAACTGATTGACTTCGCGCGCCGTCGTCTGCCGAGTGGCGGGGGTCGCGGTATCGGAGCCCTGGGAGACGGCGAGCTCGCGCGCGCGCGTGAGCAACGAGCCCAAGCGATCCAGCACGCTGTCCTCGAGCGTCACGCGGGACTGCGCGCTGGCGATATTGCGCCGATACTGCGCGCGCGCACGCAGCTGCGCCTCGCTCTGCATGATGCCGAGCGCTGCGCCGGGATCGTCCGAGGCCACGGTGACGCGACGCCCCGACGTCACCCGCCCGAGCACACTCTCGAGTTGGGCACGGGCGTCGGCGATCGAGTGGATGGCCGAGTGGGTGGCGGAATAGTTGGTGACGCGCATTGGCCTGGGGAAGAGAAGGCTGACCCCTAGAGTGTCGGCCGCTCGCGGACGCTTCTGCACCCCGAGTTTCTCGCCCCACCCCCTTCAGAACTCCCCACTTGCGGCCGATACCATATAGACGAGATGCCACCGACCTCTACAGACCCCCACGCGCAGTCCTGGCCGGACCATGTCCGAGCCGTGACGGCGGCCGCGCGGGATCATATGGAAGGGAGGGCGGTGCACGACGAGGTCCTCTGGACCCTCGTCCGAGTGGCCGCAGCGGCCTACGCTGCGCCAGTCGTCTCTCCGTCGGGCCGCTCAAGTCTCGCCCGGACCGACCGATAATCCCCGTCTAGGAGGATCACCGACCATGAAGATCAACAGCACCAGCGCCGCCAGTCCTGTGGGCGCGCCAAAAGAAGTGGCACCGCGGAGCCCGACCTCAGCCGACGGCGAAGTCGCCGTCCGTGGCACCAAGACCCCGCGCCACGATTCCGTAGAGATCTCGGCCGAGGCGCGCGAACTCGCGGCCCTCGACTCCGATCGCGCGGAGCGTATCGCGATTGTGCAGGCCCGTATCAAACAGGACTTCTATTCCTCGGCCTCCGTGCAGCGCGATGTCGCCCGTCGTATGCTCGGCTCCGGCGAGCTCTGATTCCCGCGCGCCCTCCCTCTCAACCGGCTCTGCCCATGCGTTTTCTTGTCGTGGATGATTCAGCGACCATGCGTCGCATCGTCGTGAACTCGCTCCAGCGCGTCGGATTCACCGACGTCGTTGAGGCGGCCGACGGGAAGGAGGCACTCGACAAGCTCGATGCCTCCATAGGCTTCATCATCACGGACTGGAACATGCCGAACATGAGCGGCGTGGAACTGGCCGTCGCGGTGCGAGCCAAAGAGGGCTTTCAGCAACTCCCGATCCTCATGGTCACCGCGCGCTCCGTGCGCGAGGACATCATCACCGCACTCGCGGCCGGGCTCAACTACTACATCGTGAAGCCCTTCACGCCGCAAGTGCTCAAGGAGAAGATCGACGCCCTCCTCAGCGGCGCGGCGGCCTGACCATGGACCTCACCCGACGGATGGGCCTCCTCGACGACACCGCCGCCGCGCTTCGCATGATTCGCGCCGAGCTGGCCGCCGCCGAGGCACGACTCGATGAGTCCGCCCCGCGCGTCTTCCCAGCGGAGTTGGACGCCGCCCGGATGATGCTCCGGCCCGAGGGCCAGGCGCGCGTCGCTTGACTGGGGGCGAGTAATCGGGGACGTTACGTGAGACCTCGATCACCTCTTCGTGCTGCCTAGACACCTTTCACGCGCTCGTCCGCTCCTGCTATTCGCGCTCGTGTTGTGCGCGCCCCTAGCGTGTGCGGAGGAGCCGCGGCGCATTGCGGACGGGTGGTACAGCGGCCCCACCGCCGCGGCGCAGCGCACCGTCACGGACTCCATGCTCGGGCTCGCGACGCTGCCCGACCCCATTGCCCTCGTGGGCGTTGATGCCTTCGCCGACGCGCCCGGACGTCAAGACGTCGCGCTCACGGGAGAGCGCTGGGCCCGCGCGGTGCTCGCGCTCGGCCCAATCAGTGTGGTCGTGGGGCACTCAGGCTCGGCAATCACGAACGCCGCCGCCCAGTTCTACGCCGAGGCGGGCGTCCCGATGATTGCGCCCAACAGCTCGGTCCGCGCCACCCCCGACATCGAGCCCTGGGTCCTCCGGCTTCTCCCCGAGGACACGGTGCAGGGCCGCGTCCTCGCGATGCATGCGCTCGACTCGCTCGGGGCCAAGCGGATTGCTGTGGTGTACGTCGCCGATCAGTACGGCGTCGGGATCCTCGATGGCGTTCGTGCGGCGCTCCTCGCCCGGGGCCTGCCGGTCGTCGACGAGGTGGAACTGCCCCGCAGTATCCCCTGCACGGAAGCGAATGCAGACGACCCCAATCGCCTCGCCGCGCGCGCGATGCTCCGTCGGGCGCGGCCCGATGTCGTGATCCTCGCGTTGCCCATCTCCCCGGCCCTCTGCGTCATCTCGGAGGTCGAGGCGTGGCAGCAGAGCGCCTGGGTGCTCGGCAGTGATGCGCTCGATGCCAGTGCCCTCGATTCCTGGGTGCGTGCGCGCATGCCGGCCCCGCGTGTCAAAGTCGTCACCTCCTGGATGCCGCGCGACGACCGCGTCACACGTGCCTTTCGCGCGCAGTTCACACGACGAACGCAGCGTGCGCCCACGGGCGCCAACGCCTTGACGTACGATGCGTTCGCGCTGGCCGCCGACGCGGTGCGCGAGACGGGAGGGTCGCCGGCCGACGTGCGCAAATGGCTCGCCTCGCTCGGCAACGCCCGAGCCCCCTGGTTCGGCATCACCGGCGCCATCCGTTCCGGCGGGGACCTCTCTGGTCGCCTCTCCCTGCGGACCATCCGCTGATGCCCGCGATTCGTCCGCCTCGCCGCGTTTCGCTGTACTCCTGGAACGTGATGCTGGTGGTCGCGGCCTTGTCGTACGTCGCGGCCATTGGCGTACATCTTGGCCTCCGGTTCTCTCCGGCGGTGCAGGCAATCGTGCGGGACAGTGAGATGTCGGCCGAACGCTTCGCCGACTTCCGCAAGCGGGCAGAGCATCATGATCTCGTGGGGATGGCGGTGCGGGCCCAGTACCGGGCCCAGCGTGATCGCCTCCCGGCCCCCGACACGCTGGAAGCGGTCCGGCGTGCGATGCAACGCTTCTCCCGTGAGACGATGCGGGGGACGGAGCAGCTCACGCTCTCGTCCTCGCCCTCGTTCGCCCGGGCAGTCAGCCGCGCAATCTCTGCCGAGGAGTTGCTGCGCGCCGCGCTGAGTGGCGCCATCTCCGCGCTTGAACTCGGCGATGTCCCGCTTGCTGGGCGGATGATCTCACGTGCGGAGTCACTCGATTCGCCGCTCAGGGCGGCCATCGGTGAGGCCACCGAACTCTCGATGGCCAATGCACTTCAGCGCGAGCAGAAGTTGGTGGCCGTGACCGAGGAAGGGACACGCATCGTGCTCGTCTGGCTCCTCGCCGGTCTGGTGATCTTCCCCGCCGCGGCCGAGATGCTCCGCCGCCGCATCCAGCGCCCGCTGACGGAGATCGATCGTGGGCTGATGCAGCTCTCGCGCGGGGACCTCCTCGTGCGACTCCCCGGCGAGGGGGACGACGAACTCGGTCGACTGACTCGGCACGTGAATCAGAC
>CAYUMN010000199.1:0-5597 GCA_964445835.1 uncultured Gemmatimonas sp. | reverse complement strand
TCAGGACTCGAGTCCTGACTTGCGGTGGTCGGCGGTTCACTTTCCTCGTTCATCCTCCCGCCTTCATCCGGTTTCACGACAACGCCGAGTCCCTCAAGCAACTTGCGTGCACTCAGCGTGCTGAACCCTTCGAGCGCGACGACCTGCTCCAGCGTTGCTTCCTTCACCCCCTGTAACGAGCCGAAGGCCTGCAGCAGAGCGCGGCGCTTCACCGGCCCAACGCCGGGCAGCTTCAACAACTCACTCGTCACCGTGCGCATCGTGCGGCGCTTGCGATTGTAGGTGATCGCGGTGCGATGCGCTTCGTCGCGAATCTGCTGCAGCAGTCGGAGCGCCGATGATCGACGCGGTAAGCGCAGCGGCTCACTTCGGCCACGGAGAAAGATCTCCTCCTCACGCTTGGCGAGTCCGATCAGCGGAATGCCACCGAGCTGCAGCTCTTGCAGCGATTCGTCGGCCGCACTCAGTTGGCCCTTGCCGCCATCGACCAGGATCAGGTCCGGAAGCTGTTTCTTCTCGTCGAGCCGGCGACGGAAGTATCGCCCCACCACTTCACGCATGCTCTGGAAGTCGTCTGGCCCGTGCGCTTCGTCCACGCTCTTCACCTTCATCGTGCGGTACTCCGCGCGGCGCGGGCGCGCGTTCTCGAACCAGACGATTCCGCCCACCGAGTCCTTCCCCTGCGAGGTCGAATTATCGAAGCAGACAATCGAACGCGGAAGCTTCTCCATGCCCAGCGCTTGCCCGAGCTCGTACACGGGATCCGCCGCACGCTCATCGGTCTCCTGCTCGGCGAGTTTGAACTCTTCAAGCAGATGGCGGGCATTCTGTTCGGCGAGGTCGAGCAGCTCGCGCTTGGGCCCCCGCTGCGGGACGAGCACGCGGGCTTCACCCTGGAGCGCCTGCTCGAACACCTCTCGGTCCTCGAAATCGAAGGGGAGCAAGAGCTCGCGGGCGCGCGCCGGCGCTTTCAGGTAGCTGGCGACCAGATACGCCGAGAGGACCGCTCCGTCCGCCTCGCCCTCGACCCCCTCCAAGAAGCGATGCTCCCGCGCGATGAGCTTGCCGCTCCGAATCCGCAGCAACGTGGCCGCCGCGTCGTCGCCATCACGCGCGTAGCCGATCACATCGCGGTCCCCGCCTTCGACCTCCATGACGACGGTGGGCTCTTCGAGTTTCTGCAGCCGCACCACGGCGTCGCGCAACTCGGCCGCGCGTTCGAACTCGAGGTTCGCCGAGGCCTCTTCCATCTTCTGCTGCACGCGCTGCACGACGTCGTCGGTGCGCCCGTCGAGGAAGTCCACGACCTCGGTGATCATGGCGCCGTAGTCGGCGCGCGACTGCAGTCCCACGCACGGCGCCTTGCACCGGCCGATGTGATAATCGAGACAGGCGCGCTCGGGCATCTCCTTCGGCATGTCGTAGCGGCACGACCGCACGGTGAAAATGCGCTTCATCACGTCCACGGCCTGACGCATCGCGGACACATCAGTGTACGGACCGAAGTAGCGGGCGCCATCGCTCTGCAGTTTCCGCGTCACGAACACCCGCGGGTACGGCTCCTGCACCGTGACTTTGATGTACGGATACGTCTTGTCATCGCGTAACATCACGTTGTACTTCGGGCGGTGCTCCTTGATGAGGTTCTGCTCAAGGATCAGCGCACTCGCTTCGTCCGGCACGACGATGGTCTCGACATCGGCGATGCGTTCCACCAAGCGTCGCGTCTTCGGCGCGTCCCAATGCTCGGAGGCGAAATAGCTCCGCACCCGCGCCCGAAGCCTCTTGGCCTTGCCGATGTACAGGATGGTCCCGTCCGCGTCCCGCCAGAAGTAGACGCCGGGGCTCTCCGGAAGATGCGCGAGCTTCAGCGCGACCCGATCAGGCGCGACGGGCACGATCCCCTCCGGTCCAGCGGGTCAGTCCAAGATACGCCGCGCCGTACGCGCCACACACGACAACGCCGATCAGCACGGGATGCAGTCCCTGCACCACACGCACCAGCAGCACGGCGATGGCGGCCGCAATCATCGCACATCCCCACAGCCGCAACGCGAGCCCCTCGGGAAGATGCACTGGCCCGATGCGCGCGCGCACGTGCCGACGCAGCAGATGGAACTCCAGCCATCCCGCGAGCCCTGATGCCGCGGTCAGCCCCGCGATCCCCCAACGCGCATCAATCTGAAGCAGGCGCGGCGCATTCAACGCGACGCTGGCGCCAAGGACCGCGCCAACCGTGACTCGGAGCACCGCGAAGCGGAACGGGGCGCGGGTGTCGCGCAGCGCGAACGAGGCGGACGCATAGAGCCGCCCCATCGTGTTCGCCAGCAGTCCCACGGCGGAGCCCATCAGGGCGCCCCACACCCATTTCGCGTCATCCCGAGTGAACGCCCCGCCCTCATACACCGCACTCGCGAGGACGCCGCCAAGCGCGACGAACGCGATCACCGACGGAATCACGAAGTACGCGATGCGCTGCAATCCGCTGTCCAATCGCGCCCGGATCGCACCCTGCACCGTTGCGTCATCGCCGGTCGCCTCAGACATTGTTGGCAACTCGGAGGCCGCGATCGACATCCCGAACACGGAGACGGGCAGCATCGCGATTGCTTGCGCGTAGCTCAGGGTGGCGAGCGCACCGGCGCCGAGCAGCGACGCAATCACGGTATCCACATACCCACTCAGTTGCACCACCCCGCGGGTCGCCATGGCCGGACCGAAGTTGCGCAATACGGTGCGCACTTGCGGCACCGACTCGCCAGCGCTGAGTGAAAGCGCGCGGTCCACCTGCCAGACCGTCGGGAGTTGGATCACCAACTGCAGAAAGCTGCCAATCACGCTCGCCCACGCCACGGTGACGGCGAGTTCCGCCATCTCCTGCGCGGGGCCCTTCCACAGCACCGCGACGATGATCGCCGCATTCCAAAGCACGGGGGACGCGTACGACAGGAAGAATCGCCGGTGTGCATTGAGCACGCCGAGACACCACGCCGAGAGGACGAGCAGGCCAAGCCCCGGGAATATCACGCGCACGAGAAGCACGGTGAGTTCGCGGACCTCGCCGGAGAATCCCGGGGCGAGCACCACCACGAGCCAGGGCGCGCCGAGCACGCCGAGCGCGACGACCACGGATACGAGCAGCGCGAGCGCGCCGAGGACCGCCCCTGCCACACGCCCAGCCTCCTCGTGCTTCCCCTCCGCGAGGAGCCTCGCGTACACGGGAATGAACGACGCCGAGAGCGACCCTTCGCCGAAGAGATTCTGCAGCAGGTTCGGGATGCGGAACGCGGCGGCGAGTGCGTCGGCGACCTCCCCGCTCCCCAGGAAGTGCGCGCTCGCCCGTTGCCGGACGAGACCGAACACGCGGCTCAGGAGAATCCCGGCCGCGACGAGTCGGGCGCCGCCGGTGCGCATCAGTTGCCGACCAACGTCCCCGCGTGCATCGCGGCCCCCGCCTTCAACTGCGCAAGCAACAGGTCGCCATGGCGCGCGAGCAGCGGCACCGGATTCAAGCGACGCTCCTGCCGTTGATTGTCCGGCATCAGCGCCGCCCGCACCGAGGCGAGATCGTGCACCGCCTCGGTCGAGCGAGCGCGAGACGCCGCGCGCAACCGCCGCTCAAGGCGATCGACCCGATGCAGCATCTGATGGCGCGCGCCCTCGATGACCCGTTCTGGGACGAGGTGGTCGAGGGCGTGCGAATCCTTCGCGAGCGCCCCGAGGCGATCGCCGAGATCCTTGCGCAGCCCTTCAAGCGCGTCGCGCACGACGGCCGGCATCGCGCGATCCCCAATGCGCTTCTCCGCCGCGTGTGGTGCCTTGATGTCATCCAGCACCATGCCGAGGCGTCCGAGCCGCCGATCGATGCTCGGCTCGACGATGGTCGCCGACCACCGCGGAACGGCCAGCGGCGCCGCGATGCCCAACGCAGCAGCTACGGCACTCACCTGCGAGAAGTACGAGATCTCGCCGGGCCCAGCGACGTACGCGACCGTTGGGAGAATCCGCCGCTCGACGATCGGTCGGAGCAACACATTGGCCGAGAGAATCGAATCGGCCCGGTGCGCCACGTCAGCTGCCTGCGCGATCGGAATGCGTTCTTTCACGCCGGCCACGCTCCGGAAGACGAGCGAGAGCCGCGGCACGCGAGCCACCTGCGCCCGGAAGCCGGCCCGTTCAATGGCCACCATCCGCAAGGCGAGTGCTTCATCGACGCTCGGGGCGCGACGCAGGGCCTCCACGAGTGTCGGGCGTGCCGCCGCGCGCGTGGCCGGATGCCACGCATCGAGAACCGCGATGCCGTGCGGCTCGAGCAACGTCCGCAGGAACTTCACGTAGGCGGCTCCGATCGTCACCGTCGGCTGGTACGCCGCCTGCAGCGCCTCGAGGTACGAGGAATGCGGCGCCGACCCGGCGGCCGCCACCAACTGCTCAAACGCTTCGGCCGTATCGCCAATGGGCATCTCCGCCATCACCACGCCCTCGTGTCCACGGCGAGGAATCGTCAGGCGCTTCACGTCACCGTCGACCGCAACGGCGGTCCACGAGGCCTCGGCGAAATCTCCGTCATCCGTTGCGGCCCAGAATACTGGCGCCACGGGAATCCCCGTCTCGCGTTCGAGGCGATCGGCCAACGCCAGCGCGCTCAGCGCCTTCAGGAGCGTGTACATCGGTCCGCCGAAGAGGCCGGGCTGCTGCCCCGTTGTCACCACGACGCCATTCGCGGCGGCGACGCGCTCGAGGCGCTCGGCCGCCGCGCCCGAGGGATCCAGGGCCGGCCGCAGTCCGGCGAGCCAACGGCTCCCACTGAACTCGGCCCGCACCTGCTCGGCGTGCGCCTTCCAGGCCGCACTGCCCGACGGGCGCACCGGATACCAGTCCGCCGGCGCCTGTCCGTCCTGGGCCGCCCGCGAGAGCGGCGAGCCGCCGAGGGACTCCGTGACGATGCGAGGCGCGCTCATCGGCGCACTTCCCGCGGCGGACGACATCGAGTGAGGGGGCGAAGGATCACGCGTCGTTACTTGTGGTAGGGTTCGCCGCGCAGGAGGGTGCCTGCCCGGTAGAGCTGTTCGGCGAGCACAAGGCGCGCCAATTCATGCGGTAACGTCCACGGGGCCAGACCCAGTCGGCGATGCGGGCCCTTCCGCAGGTCCGCCCCGATTCCGAACGCACCGCCAATGACAAACGCGACGTCCTGCGCCCGTTCACGCGCCTGCTGCAACCACTCGGCGAACTGTGCCGAATCAAACGTGTCGCCACCCGGATCGCAGAGCACCAGCACGGCGCCCTTGGGCAGCCTGGCCATCATCCGTTCGGCTTCTCGCTGCATCACCTGCGCCGGCGCCACGCCGCGCGCCGACTCCTCCTTCACCTCAACGAGTTCGAGCGGCCAGTAGTGCGCCGCCCGTTCCTCGTACTGACGAATGGCCGCCGCGAGCGCCGCATCACGCGGCTTGCCGACGGCGGCCACGATCACCTTCACCGCGGCCCCGACCCGGTCGGAGCGCGCTCGTCAGGCATAGATCCCGCGCAGGCGATGCACTGTCGCGACGCGGCTGATCGCCACCATGTACGCGGCCGTGCGCATGTTCACCTTG
>CAYUMN010000198.1:0-5619 GCA_964445835.1 uncultured Gemmatimonas sp. | reverse complement strand
TCTCGGGAACCACTTCGGACTCGACTTGGAGGGCGATGCCGATGCGCCCGGGCGCGACGAGGAGTGCGCCATCGTCTACACGAGCGCGATGGCCGGCACTCCCCTGGGGGCCGTGCTCACCCACCGGAACCTGCTCGCCAATGCCCGACAGACCGTCGAGGCCGCCGCGAATACGAGCGCGGATCATGTGCTCGCCGTGCTCCCCTTCTCGCATCTCTTCGGGCTCACCGTCTCGTTGATTGCCCCACTGCTCGCCGGCGCGCGCGTGACCACCATGGCGCGGTTCAATCCGATTGCTGCGGTCGATCTGATTGATCGCGAGGGCATCACGGAGATTGTCGGGGTGCCCGCGGTCTTCGCCGCGATGCTCCAGGCGATTGCGCGACGGGGCGGCGCGCGCGGCGGTGCACTGCCCGGCTCGAAACTCCGGCTCTGCATCTGTGGGGGGGCACCACTCTCGGTCGAGCTGCAGGAGCAATGGGAAGCGATCACCGGGGTGCCGCTCCGACAGGGCTACGGTCTCACTGAAGCAGGTCCGGTGGCGCTATTCAACCGCGTGAGTGCGCCCAATGTCCTTGGCACGCTCGGGCTACCATTCCCCGACGTGCGCGTGTCGATTCGTGATCCCGAGACCAACACCGAGTGCACGCCGGAAGAGGAGGGAGAGATCTGCGTGGCCGGCGAGACCGTGTTCCGCGGCTACATCGGTGCGAGCGAGGTCGCGGCACCGGGATCGCTGCGTCCCGTTTCGCGCGAGGCCCGCGCGAACTCAGCGGGACTGCGCACCGTCGACGGATGGCTGCACACCGGCGATCGCGGCCGCGTGCGCGCGGATGGACGCGTGGAGTTCGTAGGCCTCTACAAGCCGATGTTCACGCGCAATGCGTTCAACATCTACCCCGCGGAGCTTGAACGAGTGCTGCGCGCGATGCCCGGCGTCCGCGCGGTCCGCGCCTTCGCGATCCCCGAACCCGCACGCGAGAACGATATTGGCCTCGACATCACCGCGAGCGCGACGGTGAGCGAGGCCGACGTCAAAGCGTGGTGCGAGCCGCGACTCGCGCAGTACAAGCAGCCCTCGCGCATCACCCTGCGCCACGACTGATGTCAGGATAGCCATTCAGCGGGGACCGGCACCGAGGTCACCGCCGCCCCGCACCGCGATTCCCACCACGATGCCGCGGCCACCCCGCCGTGCCCTGCAGGCCGGCGCTCTCGGTGGTGATGGCGTGGACACGCCCCTCGATATCACTGAGGATCAGCACGCCGCCGAGCGTGAGCACCGGCGAACTCCAGATGAACCCTACGCCAGTCTTCGCTTTCACCACCCAACGCTCGGCGCCCGACTGGCCATCGATGGCGTAGACGCGACCGAACTCGTGCCCGAAGTAGACCGCCCCGTCACTCCCGATCGCGGGCGAGGAGTAGATGTCGAAGCTTGACGGACCCACGTCGATCGGGAGCCCGCTCGGGTTGTAGGTCCACCGCAACGTCCCGTTCGCCCGAATGGCGAAGAGGATGGGGCGCGGACTCCGGTCGACCGTGCCAAGGTAGATCGTGCCATCGGCGCCGACGGCCGGCGACGACCGCATCGCGCACGTAGAGCCCGAGGTCCCAGCATCGTAACTCCAACGGTCCTCGCCCGTGGCGCTCACCGCGTAGAGCACGCAATCATCTGTCGCCACGTAGAGCGTCCCATCGGTCCCGATGGCCGGGGAGGCAAAGACATGCGTCTGCGTGCCGAGCGCTCGCTCCCAGAGAACGCGCCCCGAATCAGGATGCATGGCGGTGAGCGGTAGAGTGCGCGACACAAAGTAGATCGTGCCATCTCCACCGACCACAGGTGATGCGCGCAGATCCTCACCGGTGGAGAAGCGCGTCCACCGAATCGTGCCGTTGGGATTGAGCGCATAAAGGGAATCACTCGCGACATAGACCGAACCATCGCTGCCGATGGCGGGCGCCGAGTAGCCGACATCGACCCCGGCCCCTGCGATCCCCAGTGCACGACGCCAGACCAGCCCCCCGGCGGACGACACGCGCACGGCCGCGCTGGTGACGAAACCTCCCGACGCATTCCGCTCCTCGACCACAAAGGTGACGGATCCATCGGGCGCGACGGCGGGAGACGAACGGACCTCTGCCAAGCCGAGCGCGTAACTCCATCTGAGGGCCCCGGTGGCCACCTCGAGCGCAACGAACTTGTGTTGCTGCGGCACCGCGCCCAGCGTCGACGACGAGGTGCCGAGGTAGACCGTGAGACCATCCGCGCTCAGGGCGGGCGACCCATAGTAGACGGGCGTCCCCAACTCGCTCACCCAGCGAATGCGTGGGTCGAGCTGCGTTACAATCGGATTGCTGGTATCGGCGAAGCAGGCGGCTGTGAACGGGGCACCAAGGGCACCCAGGGCAAGCAGGGATCTCAACGACAGTCTCATGAAAAGAGCTCGATCTGCGGTGGATGCAGCGGAAGATGCAGCGCGGTCAGCACGGCGGGGACCCACCCATCGCGGTCTGCCGGTTCCAGCACCAGGATGGGGACATTGAACGCGCGCACGAGTTCGTCGATGGTCGCATCGATCTCCAACTGGAAGGCGCGGCTCACCGCGCGTTTGCCATCGAAGGTCGGGGCGGCGATCACCGGGACCTTGAACAGTGCGTTGTACCCGCGAAGCCAATCCGTGACCACGGCATCGAGTTCCGGACGGCGCCCGACCCGCGCGACCAAGTACGCATAGTTGTCGAGCACCGACCGGTCACACACCACGACCTCATTCACCGCCATGGTCGCGATCTCCTCCGCGATCTGCGTGTGCAGGATCCACTGCTGCGCGTCGAGGGTCGTCTGCTCGTTGATGGGGAGGGGGCAGCGCCGGGCGACCTCCTTCACGAGGTCCACGTCGAGGTCAAGTCGCTTGAGATGCGCCGCGAGGTCAAAGCAGAGCGTCGTCTTGCCCACGCCGTGGGTCCCGACGAAGGCAATCTTCAGGCGACGGCGACCGGCGGCGTCGAGCGGGAGCGGAATCAGAGGCGCGTTCATACTGCACGGAATCTATGCGGCGACCGGCGTTACAATATGACTCCCGCCGGCGTCGCCGCGAGGGACAACAGTATATTCACGAATGCCCCCGTCAGACGCGCGACCGACCCCCGCGCCGAGTGCCGCCGTGAACGGCATGTCGGAAGCCGCGAACGGGGCGGACGCCATGCGGTTCATCACGATGTTCCGGCATTTGAAGTCCGGCCAGTTGGTGGAGGACGAGCATCGGCGGGTCGCGTTGGTCAACCAGGCCTTCTGCGACCTCTTCGCTATCCCCGTGCCGCCGGAGTCGTTGGTCGGCACCGACTGCGCCGCCGCCGCCGAATCGGTGATGACGCTTTTCTGTGATCCGGAGGCTTTCATCCAGCGCTCGCTCCACGCGGTCCGCACGCGAACTCCGATCGACCGCGAGGCGCTCCCGCTCAAGGACGGGCGCATCCTCGAGCGGGACTACCTCGCAATCGAGCACGAGGGACAGTTCTACGGGCACGTGTGGACCTACCGCGATGTGACGGCGGTGCGCCGCGCGCACGAGGAGAGCGTGCGGATGCGCAGCTTTTACGAGCAGGTCTTGCATGCACTACCGGCGCAGGTGGCGGTCTTCGACGAGGCGACCCGCTTCGTCTATGTGAATCAGGGATCGATTGCGGATCCGGTCGTTCGTGCGTGGGCGTATGGCCGTACGAACGAGGAATACTGTCGGGATCGCGGCCTGCCCGTCGCCATCGGCGTCGCGCGGTCTGCGGCGATCCGCAAAGTCTTCACCAGTGGTGTCGCCGAGTATTTCGAGGAGAGCTTCGTTCGCCACGGCACGCGGCACGTGATTGAGCGGAGCCTCGCGCCGATCCTCGACGCCACTGGCCGCGTCGTGCAGGTCATTGGCTTCGGACGCGACCTCACCGCGGTGCGCACGGCGCAGGATGCCCTCGCCGCCAGCGAGGAACGGTTGCGTCTCGCGCTGCACGGGGCCGACCTCGGCACTTGGGACCTCGACCTCACCACTGGCGTCGCGAATGTGAACTCCCGCTATCTCGCGCTCGTGGGCTATGGACCTGAGGAGACCAATGTCACCGTCGAGAGTTGGACGAAATTCCTGCATCCCGATGACGCGACGGAGGTAGCGGCACGATTCACCGCGATGCTCAACGGCACCGCAGAGTTCTACGAATCCGAACATCGATTGCGGCATAAATCCGGCACGTGGGTCTGGGCGCTCGGACGCGGCCGCGTGACGGAACGGGCCGCGGATGGCACCGCGCTCCGCGCCAGCGGGACGCACGTCGATATCACGGAGCGCCGGGAATCCCTCCAGCGACTCCTCGCGGCGCAGGCCGAGGCGGCGGAGGCCACCACGGTCCGCGAACGCTTTCTCGCCAACATCAGTCACGAACTTCGCACCCCACTCAACGCGATTGTCGGGCTCTCGCACCATTTGGCGCGCACGGACACCTCAGGGGACCAACGCCGCGCCGTCGAGGGCATCCGCTTCTCGGCGGACAATCTGCTGGTGGTGATCAACGACCTGCTCGATCTCACGCGCATTCGCTCCGGCCACATGGAGCTGGAGGAGATTCCGTTCGGTCTGGCCCCAATGCTCTCAGGGCTCGTGAATTCGCTGCAGGGCACCGCGACGACCAGTGGGCTCGCGCTCACCCTCGACGTCGACGAGACGTTGCCGCGCACGATTCTCGGCGATCCGGTCCGCTTGAATCAGGTGTTGTCCAACCTGATTGGCAACGCACTCAAGTTCACGAACGTGGGGAGCGTCACCGTGCGAGCGGAACGCTCCGCACCGATCTCCGGCGCTCCCGCGGTCTGCATCACGGTCGCGGATACGGGCATCGGCATCGCGCCACAGGACCATGAGCGCATCTTCGAGCCCTTCCGGCAATTGAGCGCACATATGGCGCGCCAGGCTGGGGGGACCGGGCTCGGTCTCTCGATCGTGCGCGAGATGCTCCACGAGATGCATGGGGAGATCACGCTGGAGAGCCGCGTGGGGATTGGGACGACTATCCGCGTGGTCCTGCCACTGCGTGAGTCCAGTGGCGAGGCCGAGGCGACGGCGACGATCGACACGGCTGGATTGCTGGCCGGCTTAGAGGTCCTAGTCGTGGAGGACAACGACATGAACAGCTATGTCGCCCGCGTCGTGCTCGAGCATGCGGGCGCGATCGTGACGATTGCGTGCAACGGCCGCGTGGCGCTCGACCGTCTCCGAGAAGCACGGTATGACGTGGTCCTGATGGACATCCAGATGCCGGAGATGGATGGCTTCGAGGCCAGCTGGCTTATCCGCAACGAGCTCGGTCTCACCGGCGAGGAGTTGCCGATTATCGCGCTCACCGCCACGGCGTTGGCGAATGAGCAGCGCCGGGCGCAGGCGTGCGGGATGACCGACTACATTTTGAAACCGTTCCAGCCGGAGACGCTCTGCCTTCGCATCGCCCAAATCTTGGAGCGGGCGGCCCCGCAGAGTGGCGCACCCACACTCCCCCCCCTCCCCGCGGTACTGCCGGTGCAGCCGGCACCGATGGCCCCGCTTGTGCCGTTGGCGGCTCCCGAGCCGCAACTCCTCA
>CAYUMN010000197.1:0-5698 GCA_964445835.1 uncultured Gemmatimonas sp. | reverse complement strand
GGATGCGATGCCGATCCGCCTCGGGCAGGTGTTCGCCGCGTATGCGGCAACAATCGCGCGGGGGCGGGCGCGTCTCGGGCGCGCGCTCGACGACCTGCGCGACCTCGGCATCGGGGGCACGGCCGTCGGCACCGGCGTGAACACCGAGTTCGGCTACGCGGCGCGCATCGTGCAGCAACTGCGCGATGACACCGGCCTCGCGGTGCGCGAAGGCGCCGACCGCGTGCAGCTGATGCAGTCGATGGGCGACGTGGAGGCTTTCCACGCGAACCTGCGGGTCTTCGCGTCGGACCTCATCAAGATCGCCGACGATCTGCGCCTGATGGCCAGCGGACCGCGGACGGGCCTCAATGAGATTCGCATCCCCGCCGTGCAGCCGGGCTCGTCGATCATGCCCGGCAAGGTGAACCCCTCCGTCGTCGAGATGGTCTGCCAGGTCTGCCTGCAAGTCGTAGGTAACGATGCCACGGTGTCCGCCGCGTCGGCGCACGGGGAACTTGAGCTCAACGTGATGATGCCGGTCATTGCCCACAACGTGCTCTTCTCGCTGACCATCCTCGGGAATGCGTTGCGCGTGCTCGCCGACCGCTGCGTGGTGGGCATCGAAGCCAACCGTGAGCAGGCCGCCTACTGGGTGGAGCGCTCTGCTGCGCTTGCCACCGCGCTGGCCCCGGTGATCGGCTACGCCAAGGCCGCCGAGCTGGCCACGCGCAGCGTGACGGAGGGCGTGCTGATTCGCGATCTGGTGGAGCGGGAGCAGGTACTGCCGCTTGCGCAACTGCGGCACCTGCTCGACCTCGATCGTCTCACGCGAGGTGCCATACCCCCGGAATGACCTCCGGCGCATGGGAGCATAAACAAATGAGGGTCGGCGTTCGTATATAGCGTACCTGCCGGCTTCCCAGGTTCCCCATTCGGTCATTCTGTGCTCCGCTTTCGTCCGCTGATCCTGCTCGGCCTGCTGTTCCACATACTCTGCGCAACATCCGCCGCGGCCCAAGAAGGCGCCGACATCATTCGCGGGCGGGTCACGGGCCCCGATGGCGAGCCACTCAGCGCCGTTATTGTCACCGCAACATCGGTGAGCGGGAACGTGAGCCGCCGCGCCCGCACGGCGCGCGACGGCCGCTTCACGATCGTCTTTCCCGGCGGCGACGGCGATTACTTCGTGCTCTTTCAGAGCATCGGCTACGGCCCGCGCCGCTTTCAGGTGAAGCGCACAGCCGATCAAGACATCCTCGTGGCCGACGCACGGTTGGCGTTCGCCGCACAGAATCTCGATACACTCCAGATCGCCGGCGAGCGCAACCGCGTCAACCGCAACCTGAATCCGCAGGACCTGAGCGGCAGCGAGCGCGGCGTGAATACGAGTGCGCTCTCCGCCGAGCAGCAGGGGAATCTGGCCGCGATGGCGGCGTCGCTCCCGGGCGTCCAGTTCATTGCCGGCGCGGACGGCGACCCGTCGGGATTCTCCGTGTTCGGCCTCGGGGCGGACCAGAACTCCACGACGCTCAACGGCCTCAATACCGACGCCACCAACCTCCCGCGCGATGCGGCCATCAGCAGCTCCCTCGCGACCTCGCCCTACGATGTGTCGCGCGGCGGATTCAGCGGCGGCCAGTTCAATCTGCGGTCGCGCTCAGGGTCCAACTACCTGACGCGTTCGGCCAGCGTGAACCTCGACCATCCCGCGCTGCAGTGGACCGACCCGGCGGGACGCTCGCTCGCTCAGGAGTTCAGCAACATCTCTTTCAGTAGTGGCGTCAGCGGCCCCATCACCTTCGACAAGTCGTTCTATAACATCTCGATGCAAGCGGGCCGCCGCGCGAACGACCTCCCGACGCTGTTGAACACGAGTGACGTCGGGCTGCAGGCCGCGGGCATCTCGCCGGACTCCATTGCGCGACTCCGGACGATCCTGCAGGCCGCTGGCGTGCCGGTGACGCTGGGGCGCATTCCTGACCAACGCACCAACGATTCGTTCCTGTTGTTCGGCGCACTCGACTGGGCCCCGCCGGGGTCGCTCACCGGGCAGGCGTTGAACATCACGTTCAACGGCAACTTCTCGCAACAGTCGCCGACGACGAATCTCACGAGCCAGATGCCCGCGTTCTCGGGCGAGCGGACCAACGCGAGCGGCGGCACGCAGATTCGGCACACGAACTTCTATGGAATCTTCCTGAGCGAGACCTCGCTCGGCGTCAGCCTCTCGCGCAACGAGTCAGAGCCGTACCTGAACCTGCCGAGCGGCAGCGTGCTGATCAACTCGGATTTTCCGGACGGGGGCAAGGGCGTCAGCACGATCGCGTTCGGCGGCAATCCGTTCCTGAATACGTTCCAGACGACGAACATCGCGTCGTTCCTGAATCAGCTCTCGTGGTTCAGCCTGAACAACAAGCACCGACTCAAGTCCACGCTGGAACTCCGTCGCGATGCCTACGAGCTCGACCAAACCGTGAACGCGCTCGGCACGTTCCGCTTCAACTCATTGAGCGACCTCGAGAACGACACGCCGCTGGTGTTCACGCGCTCGCTCTTGCCGCGGACGCGGGCGGCCAGCCAGTGGATCGGCGGTGCGTCTCTTGGCGACTCGTGGCGCGTATCGCCCGACCTCCAAGTGCAGTATGGACTCCGCGTGGACGGCAACGTGTTCAACGACACGCCGGGCTACAATGCGCTGGTGGAGTCCACGTTCGGCAAGCGTAACGATGTGGTGCCGAATACGTTCTTGGCGAGCCCGCGCGTCGGCTTCTCGTACTCGTACGGGGTGGCGCCGCAGATCGCCGGCTTCGACGGCGCGGTGCGCGGCCCGCGCGCGGTGGTCCGCGGTGGCATTGGCGTCTTTCAGAATCAGCCCCGCACGCAACTCACGGGCAGCGCGCTTGATAACACCGGCCTGGCGGGCGGCATCCAGAACCTGACCTGTGTGGGGGCTTCGGCGCCCGTGCCGGATTGGGCGGGATACGGCCTTGATCTCTCGACGATTCCCGGCGCCTGCGCCGGCCCCGGTAATCCATTCTCCAACGCCACGCCGAACGTCACGCTCTTCACCAAGGACTTCCGCCCGGCGCGCTCGGTGCGCACCAACGTGCAGTGGAGCGGTGTGGTCCTCGATAACCGCTTCTCGGCGACCGTCGACGCCAGCTACTCGTTGAATCAGTTCCAGCAGGGCGGCTTCGACATCAACTTCGACCCAACACAGCAGTTCACCCTCGCCACGGAAGCGAGTCGGCCGATGTTTGTGGCGCCGAACGAGATCGTGCCGCTCACCGGCGCCATCGCGCCGACCGCGGCGCGCCTCTCGACAAGCTTCGCCCGCGTGACCGAGCAACGCTCCGATCTCACCGGCTCGAGCTCGCAGCTGAACATGCGCATCACACCGACTCGCTTCAGCACGAACCTCACGTGGAACGCCTCGTATGTCCTCGCAAAGGTCCGCGACCAGGTGACTGGGTTCCAGAACACCGGAGGCGACCCGCGGACCATCGAGTGGGCGCGGAGCACATTCGATGCGCGCCATCAGATCGCCTACAACATCGGCTACAACTTCTTCGATGTCGTGCGCGTGAACTGGTCCGGGAGCTTCCGCTCTGGCACGCCGTACACGCCGGTCACGCAAGGTGACGTCAACGGCGACGGCTATTCCAATGATCGGGCGTTCGTCGTGAACCCGACCGCCGCGGCGGACCCCGCGGTCGGCGCCGCGATGCAGGCGCTGATCAATAGCACGAGTGGCGACGCACGCGCGTGCCTCAAGCGCCAGTTGGGCCAGATCGCCGGCCGCAACTCGTGCGAAGGGCCGTGGACGCAATCGGCCGTCCTCACGATCGCCGTGAACCCGCTCAAGGTCGGGCTCCCGCAGCGTGCCTCGCTCTCGTTCAATGTGTCCAATCCACTTGGTGCGGCCGACCTGCTCCTGCACGGCCAGGACAAGATCAAAGGATGGGGACAGGTCCCGACCCCGGATCCCACGCTGCTCTACGTGCGCGGCTTCGATCCGGGCACCAATCGCTTCCGCTACGACGTCAATCCGCGATTCGGTAACGTCAGCCCGCAGCTCTCGACCATTCGCGCCCCAGTCACCGTGACGGTCCAGTTGCGGTTCGATCTCGCCCCGACCCGTGAAGAGCAGTTGCTTATTCAGGGCCTCGATCGCGGCCGCCGCACGGAGGGCAACAAGGCGCTGGAAGCGCAGTTGCGCGGCCAGTACTCCCAGGCCGGATTGCCGAACCCTATGGCCACGATCCTCCGCTCCGCCGACACGCTCGAGCTCACCGTGGACCAGGCCGACAGCCTCGCCCTGATGAACCGCTGGTACCTGATCAATCTCGACTCCATCTGGACCCCGCTCCTCAAGGAGCTGGCGGCCCTGCCCGACACCTACGACCGCGACGCGGTGTATGCCAAGTACATCGCCGCGCGGCAGCGGTCGGTGGATCTCCTGCTCGCTCTCTCGCCGCGGCTCAACCGGCTCCTCACGCGGACGCAGCGTCGCAAGCTTCCACAGTTCGTCGCCGTGTATCTCGACAAGCGGTTTCTGAACTCCATTCGTAATGGAACGGCGGGGAGCGGCTTTGGTCTCCCCGGTGGTTTTGATATTGGCGCTATCCGTGCGGGCGGCGGTGGCGGCTTCCCACGTTAATTCGTCTCATGTTTGTCCTTACTCCGGTGTGTCATATGAATCGCAACTTCGCTCGTGCCGTCACGTTCGCCGCCTTCGCCGCGGCCGGCACTGTATCGCTCGGCGCGCAGCAGGCCAAGCTGCCGCCCATCAAGCTCCTCGAACCCATCCTCGCCCGCGCCGAGGAACCGCTCGGTTCCGTCTCCACCGTGCTGGCGCTTCCCGGTGGCCGAGTGCTGGTGAATGACATCTTGAATCGACGCGTCGTGATGTTCGACTCCACGCTCGCGAATGTCACTGTTGTGGCCGACTCCACGAGTGCCACGGCCAATGCGTACGGCGCACGCGGCGGCGGCTTGCTGAGCTTCGGCGGCGATTCCGCGCTGTTCATCGACCCCGCGTCGCTTTCAATGATGGTCGTCACACCGGCGGGAAGCTTGGCTGGCGTTCGCGCCGTCCCGCGCGCTGGGGAGATCAACCTCTTGGTCGGCGGTCCCAACGGGCGCCCCGGCTTCGATGCGCAGGGCCGCATGGTGTATCGCGGCCGGGCACGAAATCTTCCCGCCCCTGCCGATGCGCGGCCAGCGTTCGGCAACTTCGTCCTGCCGATCCTGCCCGACTCGGCGCCGGTGGTGCGCGTGGACCTGCGGACGCGGAAGCTCGACACCCTCGCGACGATCAAGATTCCCAAGGTGGATATTCAGGTGACGCAGGGGAACGATGGTCGCCCGAACATCGCGACGCGTATCAACCCCTTCCCGATGACGGACGACTGGGCGCTGATGTCCGATGGGTCGATCGCCGTGGTTCGCGGGCACGATTTCCATGTGGACTGGGTCGCCGCCGATGGAAGCGTCATCTCGTCGCCGAAGCTGCCGTTCGAGTGGCAGCGCTTGGACGATGAAGAGAAGGTGCGGATTCTCGACAGTGCGCGGGTCGCGATCGAGGCGCAGCGCGATGAGGCGATGCGTCGCTTCGGTCAGGGCGGCGTGGCGGCGTTGGCTGGGGCCGGTGGCTTTGATTTCGGCGGTGGCGGTGGCGGTGGCGGATTGGCCGTGTTCGGCGGCGGAGGTCCAG
>CAYUMN010000196.1:0-5699 GCA_964445835.1 uncultured Gemmatimonas sp. | reverse complement strand
CGCGATGGCCATCGCGCTCGGCACCGATGATCGCTTGAAGGGAATGTCGCTCTCGCTGGCGGCCTGGTTCCTGCTTACCATCGGGTATGATGGTGGCGTCCTCGCCCTCGTTGCGATGTTCGGTGATTGGCCGTTGGATCGGCCATTGCTGGCGCTGATGCTTGGCAATCCGGTGGACGTCGCGCGCGTTCTCGTGCTGACGGCGCTCGATGCGTCCGCACTGCTCGGCTATACCGGCGCGCTCTTTCGCCGAGCGTTCGGCACCCTGCTCGGGCCGACCATTGCCGTCGTCGCACTCACCCTTTGGTGCGCGCTTCCGGTGTACTTCGCCCGCCGTCGCTTCATTCAGCGTGACTTCTGAACGCCCTGCCGTTCCTCAAGGAGTTTGTCATGACAACGCGTCGTTCCTCCGCCCCCGCCGTGCTTACCGTACTCCTGCTTGCCGTGCTTCCTGTAGCCTGCGGCGGTGACAAGGCGCCGGACACGGCCGCCACGTCGCCGGGTGCTCGTCCCGCGCAGGCGGCCGTCTCGTTCGATCCCGCGACCATCACCCCCGCCATGCTGGCGCTCGGGGACAGCATCTTTCATGGCAA
This sequence comes from uncultured Gemmatimonas sp., assembly GCA_964445835.1. Classification (GTDB taxonomy): domain Bacteria; phylum Gemmatimonadota; class Gemmatimonadetes; order Gemmatimonadales; family Gemmatimonadaceae; genus Pseudogemmatithrix. The sequence continues at coordinate 5,106 of CAYUMN010000196.1, read as the reverse complement.
GATCGGCGCCAGCTCCTGTCAAGCATGCCATGGCGTCGCGGGCCAGAATGGCGCGGCGGCACCGAGCTTGGTGGATGCCGAGTGGTTGCACAGCGACGGGAGCCTCGAGGGCATCTACAAGACCGTGAAAAGCGGCGTGATGGCGCCCAAGCAATTCAGCAGTGTGATGCCGCCCTATGGCGGCGTGATGCTGACGGAGGCCAAGACCATCGCGGTGGCCTCGTACGTCTACTCACTCTCTCACAAGTAGACCGACTTCCAGCGCTGCACCTTCTCGAGCACCTGTTCGACCGTGATGCGCCCCATCCGATCCGCTCGGTGCTGCATCGAGACCGGATACGTCTCCCCGGCCTCTCCGTAGGCGTCAATCATCAGGTCGGCGAACTTCCGGTAGGGCCCGACGCGCTTCGGGTTGGTATAGCCGAGCAGCGAAATGACCGGGACGCCAAGGGCAACGCTCAGGTGGAGCGGGCCGGTATCTGGCGAAATCACCAGCGCCGACTTCTCGATCATCGCCGCGAGTCCGCGCAGTCCGCCATTCCCCAGTGCGCTGAACGGCTTGGTGCGCGTTGATGCGAGAATGATGCGTTCGGCCTCGACCTCGCGAGGCGAGCGTCCGCCCACCAACACCGGTTGCAGCCCGTAGTCGTTCGCGAGCGCATCGCACACCGCCGCCCACCGTTCGGCGGGCCAATCCTTCTGCGGCTTGCTGGTCGCCACGACGATCGGCACAATGGGGCGATCGAACTGCGCCATGAATGCGCGTTGCCACGCGCGCTCCGCGTCGTTCCACGGACCGATGTTCCAGGTGAGCGGCATCGGGTCAACGCCAAGCCAGGCGGCAAACTCCAGGTACTGGTCCTGCATGTGCTGCAGCGGATGCGCCGGGAGTTGCTGCGTGGAGAAGATCCACGAGAGATCGCGGGCCCGCGCCCGGTCGAAGCCGAGGATCACCGAGGCGTGCGCGAACGAGGCGACAATCCCGCTCTTGAAATAGGGTTGCAGGACCAGCACGCAGTCGAAGTCCCGCTGCTGCAGTTCGCGTCGCACGGCCGCAAACCCGCGCCACCCGTCGGCCCGACTGAACGGAATCACCTCGTCGATTGCCGGATGTCCGGTCAGCAACGCGGTGAGCGCGCCGGTCTGCATCACCCACGAGATGCGCGCGGCAGGATGCACGCGCTTGATCGCGTTGATCACCGGGAGCGTGTGGACGGCATCCCCGACGGCCGCGAGCATCACGATGCAGACGCGGTCCAATCGCACCTGCGCGCCAGGCGCCCGCCCGTCTCGCGTCGTCATCGCGGACCGCCGCGCCAGCGTTGCACGCGCTCGAGGACATCCGTCACCGTGATGCGGACCATACGCCCGCGTCGGCGCATCCAGAGCACTTCGTCAGGAGGATCATTCGGTTCGGCGAAGGCATTCACCACGAGCTCCATGCCTCGCCCATACGGGCCGGTGCGCTTCGGGTCGGCCTGCGACATCAGGGCAATCACCGGCGTGCCGACGGCAACGGCGATGTGCATCGGCGCAGTATCGAGCGAGAGGACGAGTGCGGCCCCCTCAAGGATCCCCACCAATCCGCGGAGTCCCCCGTGGCCGAGGGCATTCACCGGCGCACTCACCCGCGCGGCCGCGATGATGGCCGCGGCGGTCGCCTGCTCACGCGCACTTGGCCCACCGACGAGCACCGGGTGCAGCCCGAAGTCGGCGTGTAGGGCATCGCACACCGCGGCCCACCGGTCAGGAAACCAATCGCGGTCCGGATCACTCGTCCCGCACACAATGGCGGCGATGGGGCGATCGAACCCCGCGAAGAACTCCTGTTGCGCTGCGCGCTCGTGCGCCCACGGGCCCAGTCCCCAGGCAACAGGCGCGTGCGGCACACCGAGATGCGCGAGGAACTCGAAATACTGGTCCTGCACGTGTTGTCGTGGCCCTGCCGGAATGCGATGCGTGGTGAAGAGCCAGTTGGCATCGCGCGCCCGCGCGCGGTCGAAGCCGAGCTTTACGGGCGCATTCGTGAACGCGGTCACGAGCCCGGACTTCAGCGAGACCTGCAGGGCAAGCACGAGATCAAGCGGCGTCGTGGCGAGTGCCCGACGCACGTCAGCGTACGCACGCCAGCCTGTGCCGTAGTGAAACGGGATGATCTCGTCGATAGCAGGATGCCCGCGCACGAGCGAGGCCGGTCCCGGTTGCAGCACCCACGTGACGCGCATCGACGGGTGATACCGCTTGAGCGCGGTGAGCACCGGGAGCACGTGCACCGCATCGCCCACCGCGGACATCATCACGATGCCCACGCGGTCCAGTGGGACCTGCAGCGTCACGCGGTGCTCCCCGCGAGCCGCGTCAGCAGCGCGATGGCTGCGTCGTCAATGGCGAGACCGAACTGCGTGCGCGCCTTCTGCATGGAGCGCACGAGCCGCGCAAGCGTGAGGCGGCGCGCACGGTCATCACCCGCCGGAAGAAACTGCACGCGGTCCACATCGAGCGCGTACGCACGCCAGTCGGCGCCTTCGCGAGTGAGGTAGACATTCTTCACGTTGAGGTCCGCATGATGCGCTCCCGCCGCCCCCAGCGCCTGCACCAGCGCGGCCGTTGCCGCGAGCATCCGCGCACGCTCGGCGTCGTCTGCCGTGGCCCACATCGCCGGAAAATCTCCGCCATCCGGCAGGCGACGCGTGGCGACGTCCACGCGGCAGAATCCCGGACCCGCAGGATACACGACGTAGGCGATGATCTCTGGCGTCAGCACGCCGCCGGCGCGGAGCCGTTCGCTGACGTCCAACTCCCACGGCGCCCGTCCCGGAAACACGAAGCGATCCCCCGTGATCGCGGCGAGGAGCCCGCCATGTCGCGCATGGCGCACGACGATCTCAATGCCGGTATTCGGGAGGCGCGTGCCCCACGCGGTCGCGCGTCCCTGAAAGGCACGCGCTCCCGGGACCGTCGCGGCCCAACAGTGGAGGGTGCGCACGTCGCGCAGCGCGGCCTTCACCCCGTCCACGGCCTCGTCGCGCGCTACGACGGTCGCATCGCGCAGCGAGAAGCGCGTGTACCCCGGCGGCGCGACGAGGCGCGCACCGCTCACCGCTTGACGCGGAAGACGGGGAGTGGCTGGCTCTTGCCCTTGAGTTCCATGGGCGGGAGGGGATCCGTCGGCGGGGGCGATCCGAGCGACTGCAAGAAACCCTCAGACATCAGGATCTCACCCGCCTTCGCCGCACCACAGAGCCGACTCGAGACATTCACCGGATCGCCGATGACCGTGTATTCGAGACGGCGATCGCTGCCGATATTGCCAGCGAACACTTCGCCGACATTCAGCCCGATGCCGATCTCCAACGTCGGCCGCCCCTCGCGTATCCACCGCTCATTCAGGCGATCGAGCTCCACCATCATGTCCAGCGCGGCCTGCATCGCGCGGTCGCAGTCATCCGGCTCTCCGATGGGCGCGCCCCACTGCGCCATCACGGAATCGCCGATGAACTTGTCGAGCGTGCCGCCATGACGGAACACGCACTCCACCATCTCGGTGAAGTACTCGGTGAGGAGTCGCGCCATCGTGTCCGGATTCATCGTCTCGGACAGCGCGGTGAATCCACGGATATCGGTGAACATCACCGCCACGCGACGCTTGTCGCCGCCGAGCTTGATGGCGTCGGGGCTGCTCGCGATGCGCGCCGCGAGGTGGGGCGTGAAGAAGCGCTCGAAGTTGCTGCGCGCCAACGCCTCCACCTTGATGCGCTCGGAGAACTGCCCGTTCTCAAGCGACACCGCGGCGATACCGGAGAAGGCGATCAAGAAGTCGAGATCGGTCTCGTTGAACCGCTTCAGCGAGAAGTTGTCGACGTAGATGACACCCAGCGGTTTGTTCTCTGAACCGAGCAACGGCACGCACATCGCGGAGCGCACCTTCTGCAGTACGACCGACTGCCCGGTGAAGCGGCCGTCATCGGCGGCGTCATCGGTGAGGACGGCCACTTTATCGGCGACGGCTTGCGTCGCAATGGACTGCGGAATCTCGCCGCTCGCGGCGGTCCCGCGGCGGTCGCGTGAGATCTGCGGGTGCAAATGCCCGTCGCGATCCATCAACAGGATCGCGCAGCGGTCCGCTTCGAGCGTCTGGAAGGCGTACTCGGCGATCTTCACGAGCAGGCCATGCACGTCGGTCGCGCGCGTCAGGCCCTTCGCGACCTCGAGCAGAATCGCGAGCTTGCGGCGATCCTTCTCCGCCGGATCCTGCTGTCCCGCGAGCTCCCGGCCCAGCGAGCCCGCCGCGGCCATCGCATCGCGCTCCCCCGTCTTGGGGATCTGGCGCACAATCGTGGCACCCGCGGGCTTGGGAGGGATCGCCGGCGTCGGTGCGGGCGTGATCGGCTTCGCTGCCTCGACCTTCTCCAGTCGGAACAGCACCTTGCCGAAGGTGATTTCCGCCCCGGGCGCGACGTGCGACCGATCGATCCGCACCCCATTCACGAAGGTGCCGTTGCTCGACCCCGAATCGGTGACGTCGATACCGTTCTCGGTCAGCCGGAGCTCGGCGTGTTTGCGGGAGATCGTGGGATCGACCACGGGGCACTCACTGGTGACCGCACGTCCCACGATGTGGACACCCGTTCCCTTGAGCTCGAACTTGAAATCGTTGCCGATCCCGATAAGGCGGTAGTGCATGTACGAAATATGGACGGATTCGCTCGTTTGCGCGACCTAGGAGATCAGCGTCGCAGGAGGCTGGATTCGCCCGCCGCGAGCCCCGCGCACCCGGCCAATCGCGGTCAGCATGGCCCGTGCTTTCGTCTCCGTCTCCTCCCACTCCTTGGCCGGATCGGAGTCGGCCACGATGCCGGCCCCGGCCTGCACATTCGCCTCAGCCCCGGCGAGCACACAGGTCCGGATCGTGATGCAGAGATCCATGCGGTGGTCCCCCCAGCCGATATGCCCCACGGCGCCCGCGTATGGGCCGCGCCGCTCAGGTTCGAGCGAGTCGATGATCTCCATCGCCCGCACCTTCGGGGCTCCGGTCATTGTCCCCGCAGGGAAAACGGCGCGAAAGACCTCGAGCGACGAACTCAGGTCGCGCAGGAGCCCTTCCAC
>CAYUMN010000195.1:0-5730 GCA_964445835.1 uncultured Gemmatimonas sp. | reverse complement strand
GACGCCAGCGTCGGTCAACACCTGCGCCGCAATCCCCTTCTCTTCCCGAAGGAGGCCGAGCAGCAGATGCTCCGTGCCGACATACGAATGGTTCAGCTCACGCGCCTCGCCCATGGCAAGCTCAAGTACTTTCTTGGCGCGCGACGTGTACGGCAGATCGGGACCAGTCGCTTGGGCCGCTTTGCCCTTCTTGACGGTCTCCTCGATCTTCTGCTGGACCTCCTCCAGGTCCACGCTGAGGTTCTGAAGCACCGCCGCAGCGACGCCCTCGCCCTCGCGGATCAGCCCCAAGAGGATGTGCTCGGTGCCCACGTATTCGTGGTGCAACCGCGCCGCTTCCTCGCGGGCCATCGCCAGAACCTTCCGTACGCGTTCCGTGAAATTATAGCCGTTCATCCGTGTCCTCGACCGGTGCGCTTCCCAGGGGTCATCCGGGAAGGCGTGCCTCGTTGGCAAGTATCTGACGCACGTAGCGGGCCCGCGCCAGGTTTGCCTCGCCGTCGGTGAGCAACCGCCCCGCTGCATGGGACAAATGCGCCGACTGGCTGAAGATCAGGAGCTTGTTGAGCGTGTACACACTGAGTCCGGTGATCAACTGCATCCCCGAAGCCAGCCGCAACCCACTCAGCAGATTCATCGCCTCCTCTGCCGGCAGATTGCGCGCATGTTGCAACGTGCCGTACGCACGCCACAGCTTATCCTCGATAATATACCCCGCATCACGCACCAGAACGCTGCGCGCCTCCTCCTCCCGCTCGATCACCCGCTGGACCACTCGGACCAACTGGTCCGAGAGATCGTCCTCGCTCCTTCCTAGTGTCGTCTGGTTCGAGATCTGGAAGAGGTTGCCGAGCACATCGCTTCCCTCGCCGTACAGGCCGCGGTACGTCAGCCCCATGTGCTGCAGGCCCTGCAGCACCTTCCCGATCTCCTGGGTCAAGACCAAACCCGGTAGATGAATGAGTACCGAAGCCCGCAATCCGGTTCCCGTATTCGTCGGACACGCCGTCAGGAAGCCGAACTCCTGATGCCAGGCGTAGGGCACCACCGACGCGAGTTCGGCGTCGAGTCGCTCCGCCTGACGCAGCGCGCCGGGGATGTCGAACCCAGAGCGGAACACCTGCAGACGCAGATGGTCCTCCTCGTTGACCATCACACCGGTGTCGCCCGTGACCAGCACCGCCGCGCCAGTCGGAGCCACCTGCCCTCCGCGGTCAAGGCCGGCCAACTCACGGCTCACCAGATGCCGCTCGTGCAGCAGTTGGCGCTCCAACGGCGAGCATTCGTCCACACGCACAAACGCCGCATCCTTGAGCGAGGCCAGCCCAGGCGTCACCGTCCGAAGCTGGTGCAGAATCCGCAGACGCTCCCCTTCGCGCGCCCGCGTCGGAAACGCATAGCCCGCCAGATTGCGCGCCAGCCGGATCCGCGACGACAGCACGATACCCGCGTGGTCGCCGCTGCCGATCAACCACTGCAGCCCGCCATCGGGGAGCAGCGAGAGGTCAAGACTCATTCGAGCCCCCTGATCTTATCCCGCAGCGCCGCCGCCTCTTCGAAGGCCTCGCCCGCCACCGCCTTTCCCAGCTTTGTCCGGAGTTGCACCAACGTCGCCTCGCGTTCCATGACATCCGGGTCGCCCCCCTCATGACGCCACCCTTCGTGGCGCGTGCTCCCGTGCACCCGCCGCAGGAGCTCGCGCAGACTCTGCTCGAACGCCCCATAGCACTGAGCGCAGCCGAGTCTGCCACTCGCGCGAAAGTCGCGAAGCGAGGTCCCACAATAGGCGCACCGCGCGGCATCGCCCGGTAACTGCGCCGCCTGTTGCTGGACCGCCTGCAGAAAATCCCCGAGCGGGTGCTTCGGCACCGCGACCGTGGTCTCGATGCCGCGCGCCGCCGCGCACTGCTCGCACAGATGCACCTGCGAGACCACGCTCTCGACGATCTGCGTCAGATGCACCACGGCATCGCGCTCCCGGCAGTTATCGCAGACCATCAGACCCCTCCCGCCGAGGGAGCCGCCGGCTGCAGCCGCCCCTCTTCGAGATGCAACACGCGATGCGCCCGCTCGGCCAACGACCGATTGTGCGTCACCACCACCACCCCCACGCGCATGTCCGTCGCCAACGAGAGGAAGAGATCGTGCAGCAACTCCGCATTCTGATGATCGAGATTCCCCGACGGCTCATCGGCGAGCACGACCGGCGGCTGTAGCGCCAGTGCGCGGGCGACCGCAGCGCGCTGCTGCTCGCCCCCGGAGAGTTCCGACGGCCGATGATGCACACGGCCGCCCAAGCCGACGCGCTCCAAGAGCTCCGAGGCGCGTGCACGCGCCTCCGCCAGTGGCCGGTCGGCGATCCGCAGAGGCATCATCACATTCTCCAACGCCGAGAACTCCTTGAGCAGATGGTGGAACTGGAAGACAAACCCCACTTGCCGGTTCCGAAGTTCCGCCAACGCCTCATCGCTCGCATCGGCCGTCGGCGTCCCGCCGAGGAATACCGCCCCCGCATCGGGGCGCTCCAACGCCCCGAGCACGTGCAGGAACGTGCTCTTCCCCGAGCCGCTCGCCCCGATCACCGCGACCATTTCGCCGGACGCAATCGAGAGATCGACGCCGCTGAGCACCTGAATCGCGTTCCCATCGCCGCCGCGATACGCCTTCACGACGCCAATCGCTTCGAGCACTGGGCTCACGTGGGAGACAAGCGGCGTCGTCATTCGCTGCGGATTGCCTCGATCGGGTAGAGCTTCGCCGCCTGTCCCGCCGGATGCAACGTGGCCAGGATGGCCACCCCGATGCTCAGCACCACAATCACCGCAACGTCAAATACCTCCAGACGCACCGGGAGATGGTCGATGAAGTACACCGAGGGGTCGAGCGCGATCAGCTTCCACCGCTCGAGCGAGAGCCCCACGCCGGCCCCGAGCACGAGCCCGATCGTCGTCCCCACTGCCCCGATGAAGATCCCCTGCAAGAGGAAGATCCGACGGATGGCATCCGCGCGCATGCCCATCGCCTTGAGGATCCCGATCTCCCGCGTCTTGTCGCGCACGACCATCGTCAGCGTGCTCACGATGTTGAACGCCGCCACCATGATGATCAGCCCAAGGATCACCGTCATCCCGAGCTTCTCGAGCTTCAAGGCGCGGAACAGCGAGCTGTTCTGCAGTTGCCAGTCCTCGGCGCGATACGGCCATCCCAGCACCGCGAGGATCTTCTCGCCGACTGCTGGCGCCGCCCATCGGTCGGTCGTCTTCACTTCGATCCCCGTGACTGCGGAGTCGAGCCCGGCGAGCTGTTGCGCATCTTCCAACTCGACGTACGCATACGCATTGTCGTACTCGAACATGTACGTCTCGAACGTTCCCGACACTTCAAACTGGCTGAACCGCGGCACCATCAGGCCGAACGCCATGCTCGGGGACGCACCCGCCGCCGTCACCAGAGAGATGCGCATCCCGGGGTAGGCGCCGAGTCGGTCCGCGAGGATCCGCCCGAGGACCACACCCTTCACGTTGGGGTCGGTGGTCTTGAAGGTGAAGGCACCGGGCGCCGCGTGATCGCGGATCGTCGTCACCTGCGGCGAGCCCGAGTCTCCAGGGATGATGCCAGCCACCGTGACGGCCTCGTGGTGCCCTCGACCATTCGTCGCCAACGCCTGCGTGATGACGAAGGGTGCGGTGGCCACCACCCCCTCGATGCTGTCCAAGCGCGGCATCACCTCGCGCCAGCGCTCCATCTTCAGCGACTCGCCGTACGTCAGCACCCGCACGTCAGGGCTTCCGACGAGGATCTTCTCACGGAGATCCGTCTGCAGCCCGTTCATCACCCCCATGATCACGATCAGCGCGCTCACGCCCACCGCCACCCCAGACACAGCAATGACCGAGATGAACGAGAGCAAGCGGGACCCGCGCCGAGAGCGCAGGTAGCGCCACGCGATCGCGAACTCAAGTCGACTCACAGGGTGCTCACAGGGTGCTCACAGACACGGGCATCACTCCGGGCGCATCAACGGGAACAGGATCACGTCGCGAATGTGCGGCGTATCTGTCAAGTACATGAACAGGCGATCAAGTCCGATGCCTACCCCACCCATCGGCGGCATCCCGTACTCCATCGCGCGCAGATAATCCTCGTCCACCCCGCTGGCCTCTTCGTCGCCAGCCGCCTTGAGACGCGCCTGCGCATCGAAGCGACGCCGCTGATCGAGCGGGTCGTTCAGCTCAGAGAACGCATTCGCGAGTTCTTTCCCCTTCGCGAAAAGTTCAAAGCGCTCGGTAAGCCCCGGCTTGGTGCGATGCGGCTTGGCCAAGGGCGAAAGCTCCACGGGATAATCGCACACGAAGGTCGGCGTCTCGATCTTGCTCTCCACGTACGCCTGAAACAACTCGTCCATCACCTTCGGACGCGACAGCGTCGCCACGTCATGGACCCCAGCCTTCTCGGCCGCCCTGCGCAGCTCGGCATCGGACATCGCCATTGCATCGGGAACGCCGAGGGCCTCGGAGAGTGCCGGCAGCCACTCGATGCGCGGGAACGGCACCACCAAGGTCGGCACCGGCCCGGACTCCGTGCCGTCGATGCGCGTGCGTGGCGCCTCGCCGAGCACCTCGCGCACGGCCGTCGCCGCCGTGATCAGCAACTGCTCCACGCGTCCCATCATCACCGTGTAGTCGGCGTAGGCCTCGTAGAACTCCAGCATCGTGAACTCCGGATTGTGCGTCCGGTCGATCCCCTCGTTGCGGAAGTCGTGCCCGACCTCATACACGCGATCAAAGCCGCCGACCACGAGCCGCTTGAGATACAGCTCATCCGCGATGCGCAAATACAGCGGCATATCGAGCGCATTGTGGTGCGTCGTGAAGGGACGCGCCGCGGCACCGCCATAGAGGGGCTGCAGCACCGGCGTCTCCACCTCGAGATAATCCAAGGCATCCAACGCGCGCCGAATGGCCGTGGTCATCTTGGAGCGCGCCGCGAAGTGCCGGCGCACTTCCGGATGCACCGCGAGATCCGCATAGCGCTGACGCGACCGCTGCTCGCCGTCGGCAAACCCGGAGTGACGGATGGTCTTCCCGTCCACCTGCTCTTCCTTGCCGAACGGCAACGGCCGCAGCGACTTCGCGAGCATCGTCGCCGTCGTGACCTTGATCGTCACTTCGCCGGTGCGCGTCCGGAAGAGCGGCCCCTCAATCCCAATCACATCGCCGAGGTCGAACAGCGGCATCAGCGCGGCCTGCGCCTCGCCAAGATCATCACGACGGAAGTAGACCTGGATGCGCCCCGTGTCATCCGCCACGTGCGCGAACGCCGTCTTGCCATGCCCACGCCACGCGACCACGCGCCCCGCCACCCGGACCACCGGCCCTTCCTCGGCGTCGCCGAGCAATGGGACCGCCGCGCCACAGCCGTGCGAACGGTCAAAGCCGTACGCGAACGGCGGCACGCCCAGCGCCTCCAGCGCGGCAAGCTTCTCGCGACGGGCGAGCAGTACGTGATTCAGATCCTCGCTCATCGCGCGTCTCCAGGGCCGCCCTGCTGCTTGAGATAGGCTTCGATGAGCGGATCGATCGCACCGTCCATCACCTTATGCACATCGGGAAGCTTGAGCTCCGTACGATGGTCATTCACCATCGTGTACGGCTGGAAGACATAGCTGCGAATCTGGCTTCCGAACGAGACATCCTGTTTCGTCGCGTCGAGGGCCGCCTTGATGGCCGC
>CAYUMN010000194.1:4204-5834 GCA_964445835.1 uncultured Gemmatimonas sp. | reverse complement strand
GCACGGGCAACAACGCGTCACACGCCGCCTCGCGGATTCTCCCGGACGCGCCCAAGTTTCCCCGATGAACGCAATCACTGCGCGCCTCACGTTGTGTCTCGCCGCCCTCGCGGCCATCCTCGTGCCGCCCGTTGGCCTCCCGTCCACCGCGCACGCGCAGGAGTCGCACCGCTACCAGGCCGACTTCTCCCGGGACGAACTCTCCGCCCGACGCGCGCGGCTCTACGACGCCATCGGTGCGCAGGCGATCGCCGTCGTGCAGGGGGCCGCGGGCGTCCCGGGATTCAGCGTGTTCAGACAGTCGAACGAGTTCTATTACCTGAGCGGCGTGGAGTCCGCGCACGGCTACCTGCTGCTCAACGGCCGCGCCCGCACCACAACGCTCTACCTCCCGCGCCGCGACGAGGGGCGCGAGATGTCGGAGGGCAAGAACTTCTCCGTCGAGGACAGCACGCTGCTGGTGCGACTCACCGGCATCGACCGGGTGCGCGGCATGGAGCGTCTGGCGCAGGACTTGGTGAGCGCCGACCTCCTCCGCCCGCCGGCCATGTCGCTCTACACGCCGCTCGCGCCCATGGAGACCGGCAACGACAGTCGCGACGAGCTCCTCGCCGCACAGGCGCGCGCCGCGAGCGATCCCTGGGATGGCCGGCCCTCGCGCGCGGCGCACTTCGTGCAGCTCGTGCACGCGCGCTTCCCGCAGTTCGAGATCCGCGACCTCTCCCCGGCGCTCGACGCGATGCGGAGCATCAAGAGCCCGGCGGAGATCGCCCGCATCCGTCGCGCCACGCAACTGGCAGGACTCGGCATCATGGAGGCGATGCGCTCCACGAATCCCGGGGTGTACGAGTACCAGCTGGATGCGGCCGCCAAGTATGTGTTCTACCTGAACGGCGCGCGAGGCGACGGCTACGCCTCGATCATCGGCGGCGGGACCAATGCCTTCATGGGGCATTACTTTCGCAAGTCCGACGTGCTGCGTGACGGGGATCTCGTCCTGATGGACTACGCGCCCGACGTCCGCTACTACACGAGCGACGTCACGCGCATCTGGCCGGTCAACGGCACCTTCACGGCGGCGCAGGCCGCCCTCTACGACTTCATCATCGCGTATCGCGATGCGCTCTTCCGTCACGTGAAGCCGGGGGTCACCTCCGACGAGGTGCTCGACAAGGCCGCCGCCGACATGCGTCAGTACCTGGTGGGGAAGACCTTCGCGGCGCCGGCCCATCTGAAGGCAGTGCAACAGGGCGTGCTCTTCCGCGGCCACTTCCAGCATCCGGTGGGCATGGCGGTGCACGACGTGGGGCGCGTGCGTGGTGTGCCGCTCCAGCCGGGCATGGTGTTCACGATCGATCCGATGATCTGGATCCCCGAGGAGCAGTTGTACATCCGGATCGAGGATGTGGCGCTCGTGACGGCCGATGGCGTGGAGAATCTCAGTGGCTTCGTTCCGAGCATGCGCGCCGACGTGCAGCGCACCATCGCCGAGCCGGGGCTGGTGCAGTGGCACAAGCCTGTCCCGCCGCCGAGCCGCGTGGGAGGCGACCGTCGATGACCGGCCTCTTCTGTGATCTCCTCGTGCGCATGGCGATGCTCGCCGTCATCACCACGCCAACGGCATCGCGCA
>CAYUMN010000194.1:0-4194 GCA_964445835.1 uncultured Gemmatimonas sp. | reverse complement strand
TGCAGCGCACCCTCGCCGCGGCGGGGCTGGTGCAGGGGCACAGGCCGGTGCCCGAGCCGGCGCCGAGCGGTGAACGGGGGAGCCGGCGATGATCGGCCTCTCCGGTGGTTCTGTCATGCTGGTGGCGATGCTGGCCGTCTTCACCGCGCCGGCGGCACCGCGCGATACGTATCCGAAGAATCCAGGGATCGATGCGCTCAACTACGCCTTCCGGCTGGAGCTCTCCGACACCTCCGACGCGATCGCCGGTGAGCTGACGCTGGACCTGCGCTTCGTGGCGCCGGGAGTACAGGCCGTGCGGCTGGATCTGATCAACGCCGGCTCGGCACCCGGCGCGAAGGGGATGCGCGTGTCGGGCGTGACGCTGGACGGCGCGTCGGTGCGCTTCACGCATGCGGACGACGTGCTGCTCATCCCACTGGCCTCAGCGCCAACCGTACAACAGCGCGCGCGCGTGGTGGTGCGCTACGCCGGGACTGCGGCCACGGGGCTCATCATCGCCCCGAACAAGCACGGCGACCGCACCTTCTTCAGTGACAACTGGCCCAACCGGGCGCGGCACTGGTTGCCGACCATCGACCATCCCTACGACAAGGCCACGAACGAGTTCATCGTCAGCGCGCCCAGCCACTATCAGGTGGTGTCGAACGGACTGCAGGTCGAGGTCACCGACCTGCCCGGCGGCCATCGCCGCACCCACTGGCGCAACTCCGTGCCGATCGCCCCATGGCTCTACGTGCTGGGCGTGGCCCGCTTCGCGATGCAGCAGGTGGACATGTTCGAGGGAAAGGCCATCGAGACCTGGGTGTACCCGCAGGATCGCGACGCCGGGTTCGCCGACTTCGCGACGCCCACCAAGAGCGTGCTCGCGTTCTACAGCGACTACGTGGGTCCGTTCGCCTACGAGCGGCTGGCGAACATCCAGTCGAACAGCGTGAGCGGTGGCATGGAGGCGGCGTCCGCGATCCTCTATCACGAGAGTTCGGTGACGGGCACGCGGAGCGTACGCTGGCGCAACGTCGTGATCCACGAGATCGCCCATCAATGGTTCGGGAACGCGGTCACCGAGTCCGACTGGGATGATATCTGGCTCAGCGAGGGGTTCGCGACGTACTTCACCTTGATGTACATCGAGCACGCCTACGGCCGCGACGAGTTCCTGCGCGGGCTCGAGTCGAGTCGCCGGACCGTCCTGACTTTCGCCGCGGCGCGCCCCGACTACACCATCATCCACAAGAGCCTCTCCCGCATGGAGGATGTGACGAGCTCCCATACGTACCAGAAGGGGAGCTGGGCGCTGCACATGCTGCGCGGAGTGGTCGGGTCGGAGGCGTTCCAGCGCGGCATCCGTAGCTACTATCAGCGGCACTTCAACGCGAACGCGACGACTGCCGACTTCCGGCGGGCGATGGAAGAAGCGTCCGGCCGCGAGCTGGGGTGGTTCTTCGAGCAGTGGCTCTACAAGCCCGGGCAACTCAAGCTGGCGGGGCAGTGGACGTACGACGCGCGCGCCGGGCAGGTGCGCATCGTGCTCGACCAGGTACAGGGCGATGGCAGCCTCTTCACGATGCCGCTCGAGGTGGCGATCCAGATCAAGGGGCAGACCGCGCCGGTGTTACATCAGGTGCAGGTGGATGCCAGGAACAACGTGTTCACGATCGACGTCAGTGCGGAGCCGACGGAGGTGCAGTTGGATCCGAACCGTTGGGTGTTGATGGAGACCACGTTCGGGCGGGGCCGTTAGCGCTCCACGGCCACGGAGCGCGCTGCAGACACTCTGAGCACAGGACCACTCGTGATGAAGTCGATTCTCGCCGCACTCCTTCTCCCCGCTGCGCTCGCGGCCCAAGCGTCCGGTTCACCCCCGGATGCTCCACCCGTCCCGCGCGCTATCCGCGAGATCCGCGAGGCCGACCTGCGGCGCGATCTCTTCGCGATGGCGTCACCGGCGATGCGCGGGCGCGAAGGCGGCACGCGCGACGAACTCGTGGCCTCGATCTGGGTGGCTGAGCAGTACCAGCGGCTCGGACTCGAACCGGCGGGTGAGGACGGCACTTGGTTCCAGTGGTTCAACATCGTGCGGACGCGCGTCTCGCTCGCAGGGAGCCGTGCCAAGATCGGCGGCCAGTCGCTCGTGCTCTTCACTGACCTCATTCCCTGGAGTGTGGCCCCCGTCGAAGCGAGTGGCGCGGTGCTCTGGCTGAGCGATCCGTCCGATTCTTCCGTCGCCATCAGCGGACGCATCGTGGCGACCACGGTGCGCCCGCCGGCATCGGGATCGATTCGCCAGACCAGCTACCCGACCACGGTGCGCACGACTCAGGCGGCGGTGAGTGGCACGATCGCCCTGCTCGCACGGCGTGGCGCGTCCGCGGTGATTCTCGTGTCGGACTCGGCGGTGGACCCCACCTTCGATGCGATGGCCGTGATGCAGTCACGCGGTGCCTACGACGTGGATCGGGGGGTGCCGCGCTTCGCCGGCGGGTCGGACCGCGTCGCACCAGTGCCCACGCTGGGCTCCGGTCCCACTCCGGCGTTCCTCGTACGGGCGTCGATGGGCCCACAGCTTCAGCAGGGCGTGAGCGTTGAACTCTCGATCCGACTCGAGCGCTTCGAGGTGCCGTCGGTGAATGTGATCGGCAAGTTGCGCGGGACCGACCCGGTACTGCGCGACGAGTATGTGCTCTACAGCTCTCACCAGGATGCGAATGGGGTGCGCCTCCTTGAACCGGGCGACTCGGTCCTCGCGGGCGCCGACGACAACGGCTCAGTCAGCGTCGCCCAGTTCGCGGCCGCACGCGCGTTCGTGGCTGAACGGCCCAAGCGGTCATTGCTGTTCGTCCACCATGGCGCGGAGGAGCGCGGCCTGCTTGGCTCGCGCTATCACGCGGCGCATCCGGTGGTGCCCATGGCACAGATCGTGGCCGTCCTCAACGGCGACATGATCGGACGCAATCATCCGGACTCGGCAGCGCTCCTCGGGGCACAGCCACCGCATCGCGGATCCGCCGAACTCGTACGGCTGGCCCTGCTGGCCAATGCGAACACCGGCAAGTTCGTACTCGATTCGCTCTGGGATCGTCCGACGCATCCCGAGGGATGGTTCTTCCGCAGTGATCATCTCCCGTACGCGCGCCTCGGTGTCCCGTCACTCATGTACACGACGAACCTGCATGATGACTATCACACTGCGGGCGACGTGCCAGAGCGGATCGATTACGCGAAGCTCACGCGGATGGCGCAATGGATGTACCTGACGGGATGGTACGTGGCGAATGCGCCGGTGCGTCCAGCTGTGGATGTGGGGTGGCGACTGGAACGGTAGACGGGGCGGCCCAAACGCTCGCCATGGTCCACATCGCTCTCCACCAAAGCCCAGCCCGTGCCGCCCGCTCACGATACCCGCCGTAGCACCGTAGAATCTTCCACGACATCCACCCGGACAGGCTCATGCAGAACAGGCGTGAATGCATCGGCAGAGGGCTCGCAGCTCTCGGGATAGGAATTTCAATCGGTGTTGTGGAAGTACGCGGCAAGCCCCCAAGCGGCGCCACGACGGGCGGCGGGGGCGGAGAATCGACGGCTGGCTTCGGTGGGGGGTAGCCGCGGGCGATTGGCGTACCACCCAAATAGTACCGCGTGGCGCCGTGCCCCTTGGCGGAAATGTGGAGCAGCACCCGCGCCCGGAACTCGAGCGGGTCTACGGTCTCGGTCCCGCGGAATGCCGGGCGCAATAGCGCGCGAGCCGGGTCGCGCAGGTCCGATCGTCCTCGTCAAAGAGCTCCAGCCGCACGAACAGGCGGCGGACGGCGCGGCGAAGCGGCTGCGTCAACCGCGCCGTGTCATGGACCGGCCACGCCGCGAACGTCCCGTCGGGCCGGAACCCGCCGTCGGTGAATCGCATTCAAGCGGTCGGCCGAGCGGGCGCCGATCGAGCAGGCACCGGTGCGCGTGGTCGATCCCGCGTCAACGTTGCTCACCTGGCCCAACCGGATCGCCGCGGGCGATTGGGAACAGTGGGTGCAGGAGCGCGCGCGCTGTATGCCGAGCGAGATCGATCCGCGCTACCGCACGCCGCTGGCGATGGGTGTAAGGACACGGGGCGTGGGATTAAGACCCAAGTCTCAGAGCGCCTGCTCTGCAGTGGTGGCATAGCGCAATAAATTCCGCGCCTTCAACCCCAGACAACTGCCC
>CAYUMN010000193.1:0-5863 GCA_964445835.1 uncultured Gemmatimonas sp. | reverse complement strand
GTCTCGCGCATCGTCTCGTCACGAACGCGGAGTACGCGGAGTTCATCGCTGATGGGGGCTATCGGCAGCCGGCGCTCTGGTTGAGCGCCGGCTGGGCCACGGTGCAGGCTCAGGGGTGGCGCGCACCGCTCTACTGGGAACAGCACGATGGCGCGTGGCAGGAGTTCACACTGTCGGGCATGGCACCGATCGTGCCGTACGATCCGGTCACCCACGTGAGCTTCTTCGAGGCCGATGCGTTCGCGCGCTGGGCGGGCAATCGCTTGCCTACCGAGGCCGAGTGGGAAGTGGCGGCGTCGGTGCATCCGGTGGCTGGACGATACGTGGAGCATGGAGCCTTTCACCCCAGGTCCGATGACCGGGAAGGCATGCAGCAGCTGTTCGGCGATGTCTGGCAGTGGACCGCCAGTCCGTATGTGGGCTATCCGGGCTTTCGGGCGTCACCCGGCGCGATCGGCGAGTACAACGGTAAGTTCATGGCCGATCAATGGGTATTGCGCGGTGCCTCGTGTGCCACGCCGCAGTCCCACGCACGGCTCACGTATCGCAACTTCTTTCCGAGCGACACGCGCTGGCAGTTCTCAGGCATCCGACTGGCGACCGACGCATGACATCCACCGCTCAGCGCACTCCGGCCACACGCGACAATCCGCAATACGATGCGCAGGAGCGTGACCTCGTCCTGCGCGGACTCACCAGCGACGCGAAGACGCTACCTCCGTGGTTGTTCTACGACACCGCGGGCTCCGCACTGTTCGAGCGGATCTGCGAACTCCCCGAGTATTACCCCACCCGCACCGAGCTCTCGATTCTCGCGGAGCACAGTGCAGATCTCGCGGCGGCGGCGGGCGAGTCGGTGGCGCTGATCGAATACGGCAGTGGTGCCGGCACCAAGGTGCGTCTGCTGCTCGATCACCTCGAACGACCCGTGGCCTACATCCCGGTCGATGTGTCGCAAGCACAACTGCGGCGCGTGGCCGAAGAACGCACCGTGCAGTATCCCGGGTTGCAGGTCCTACCCGTGTGTGCCGATTACACCCAACCGCTGTCGCTGCCCAAGCTGTCGCCCGCCGCGCGCCGCGTGGCGTTCTTTCCGGGCTCCACCATCGGCAACTTTCATCCCACCGAAGCGGCGGCGTTCCTGCATCGGGTGCGGCATACCGTGGGGCCACAATGCGGCATGATCCTCGGCGTGGATCGTCGGAAAGCCCCGCAGGTACTGCACGACGCGTACAATGACGCGGCCGGCGTCACGGCCGCATTCAATCTCAATCTGCTCACGCGTCTCAATCGCACACTCGGTGCCACGTTCGATCCTGGTACCTTCCGGCACGTCGCGTTCTTCAACGATGCGGCCAGCCGGATCGAAATGCACCTCGAGTCCACGATAGCGCAGCGGGTGCGCGTGGCCGATGTCGAGATCACGTTCGAGGCGGGTGAGACCATTCACACCGAGTGCTCCTACAAGTACGACGAAGCGCGACTCGAGGCCCTCGCCGAAGCCGGTGGCTTCCGTGTCGAAACGCTTTACACCGATGCGCGCGACTGGTTCTGGGTAGCGTGGCTGCGGGCCGTGTGATCGTTGTTCCGCTCTATCGCCCGTCGACCGTACGGGCGACAACTCCATCCACTGAGAGGTTCTCGTGAAGGCTACCTGGAATGGCGAAGTGATCGCCGAGAGTGATGATACCGTGGTCGTGGAAGGCAACCATTATTTTCCCGATTCGGCGCTGCGCCGCGAGTTCGTGACGCCGAGTGCGCTGCACACGAGTTGCCCGTGGAAGGGCACGGCGAGCTACTACTCGTTGCAGGTGAAGGGCACCGAGAACCGTGATGCCGTGTGGTACTACCCCACGCCCAAGGCCGGGGCAGAGCAGGTGGCCGGACGGGTGGCGTTCTGGAAAGGGGTGCAGGTGACCGCATGACCGCCTCGGCGCAGCGACTGACTGCTGACGCGATCGTCATCGGCACGGGGCAGGCTGCGCCGGCGCTCGCCACTGCGCTGGCGCGACGCGGTGAGCGCGTGGTGGTCTTTGAAGGTGGGGCGCTGGGAGGCAGTTGCGTCAATGTCGGCTGTACCCCCACCAAGACGTTGCGAAAAAGCGCGCGCGTGGCGCACCTCGTGTCGCGCGCCCACGAATTCGGTGTGCATACCGGCCCGGTCACCATCGACTTCGCGGCGGCCATGGAACGTATGGCCGGCATCGTGAACGCCTCGCGCACCGGGCTCACCAATTGGATGGAGAAGACCGAGGGATTGACCATCGTGCGCGAGTGGGCGCAGTTCGCAGGGCGCGAGGCGAACGATTTTGTGGTACGCGGCGGTGCGATCACCGCGCGCGCGCCGCGGGTGTACATCAACAGCGGCACGCGCCCCGCTACGCCGCCGATTCCCGGTCTCGAGACCGTCCCGTTCCTCACGAATGAAACGGTCGTACTGCTTCGTGAGCGACCGGCGCACCTCGTCATTCTGGGCGGCAGTTACATCGGCCTCGAACTCGGACAGATCTTCCGGCGACTCGGCAGCGACGTGACCGTGATCGAAGCGGGAGGTGCCGTGGTCGGCCGTGAGGACCCGGACATCTCGGCGCGCATGGCCGCCATGCTGACCGCCGAGGGCGTCTCGTTGCGCACCGGCACGACGATGGAGGAGGTGACGCTATCGGGGCCAGCCGCGCTCACTCTCACGCTGCGCGACGCCACCACCGGGACCGTCACGACGGTGAAGGCTTCGCATCTGCTCGTGGCCACCGGGCGCCTGCCGAATACCGAGCAACTCGGGTTGGAGCACGTGGGGCTGGCAGTGGATGCGCGTGGCTTCATTCCCGTGAACGGTCGGCTCGAGACGGAGGTCCCTGGTGTCTGGGCGCTCGGCGATGTGAATCGGCGCGGGGCATTCACGCACACCAGCTATCAGGACCACGAGATCGTTCTCGCCAATCACACCGGTGGAGCGCGTACCGCCGACGGGCGGGTGACCACGTACGCGGTGTTCACCGATCCGCCGCTCGGCCGGGTAGGGCTCACGGAGACCGACGCGCGCGCCCTGATGGCGCAGGGTCGCCGGTTCCTGTCGGCGTCGCACGAGATGAAGTTCGTGAGCCGAGCCAAGGAAGAGAGCGAGACGGTGGGCGTGATCAAGGTGTTGGTGGATGCTGAGACCGAGCGCTTCGTGGGCGCAACGCTCCTTGGGATCGGCGCTGACGAGATTGTCCAGATCATCGGGGCCATGATGGCCGCCGATGCGCCGTATCAGGTGTTGCGCGACGCGTTGCCGGTACATCCGACTGTCACCGAATTCTTCCCGACGATTCTGGGGAAGTTAGCTCCGCTGGTGTAGCGAGCGCGGCGATAATTCGCGAGATGCCCTCGTCGACCGCGTTGAGGAAGCCCTGCGCGGCAATCGCTGAAGGCTGGAGATACCAGCCGAACGCCATATCAATCGCCCGTTGCGCAGTGACGCGAACACGGAGGCGCACCTACCGAAGTTTTTTCTCGAGGGCGGCCTTGATCTCAGACCACGACTCGCCGGCCTCTGGGTCCAAGCTGTCCCACAGCCGGCCGATGAGGTCGATTCGCTCCTCAGCGGTCAAGTCGTCGACGGGAACGGGGCGGGCTACGATGCCCGAAGTTGAGCGAAGAACCGTCCGGCGCAAGCGGCCTATGTTGACCTACCCGTCCATCCGTCGACGGCACGCCTCCGAGGGATCCCGGTTGTCGAACATCCGCCCGATGAGGTCAATTTGCCTCTCGGCGGTCATGTCCTGACGGGAGGGGCTGTGTGGCGATGTTGAAGTGGGTGAATACTCGATCCGCGGTACCCGGCCATGTTGGAGGGCTGACGTTTGGTTGTGCTGCGGGCACTCCATAAAATGCGGCGGCGCAGCCGCCGCTGCCTTACCGTGACCGACCGCAACAACCTTCGTTAGCCTGCGCCCAGAATGCGCTGCAGTTCGGTGCGCAGTGGTGGAATCTTGGTCTGGACCACGTCCCACACGATATCGAGGTCGACGCCAAAGTAGTCGTGGACGAGGCGATCGCGCATCCGCGCCATGGACCGCCACTCTACCTGCGGATGGGCTTCCCGCACGTTCTGCGGCACCCGTTTGGACGCCTCGCCAATGATTTCGATGCTGCGCACGACGGCACGCTGAAGGGTCGGATCCTCCTCCAGCTGGGCGCGTGTGAGCGTCGCGCTTACCGCGACGAGATAGTCCGCTTCGGCGAGGATGTGCCGCAGGAACTCACTCGGCTCGAACGACATCCAGGGCGTCGGCGAGAATGTGCGCCTTCAGGAACGGCGAGAGCGATTCGGGCGTGACGAGCTCCACCTCACGTCCCAGCACACGCTCGAGTAGATCACCAAGATCCATGAAGTGATCGAATGTCTTCTGACCGGGGATGAACTCCACCAACACGTCGACGTCGCTCTCGGCGCGCGCCGCGTCCCGACGCACCGAGCCGAAGAGCGCCAAGCGACGAACCCCCAACCCGAGAATCTCGGCTTGAGCCGCCGTGAGGCGGGCTTGGACATCGGCTCGGGAGGGGGCCTGAGTGATCATGGTCGGAATCTAGCGCCGTTCGGTCCCCGCGCCATGTCGGGCTAACCTCAGCTTGTGCTGTGGCCGTTCAAATAGACTGCGGTGGCAGGGCCGCCGCGAGCCTTTCATCCGTTCCAATGGCGGCGGCCCTGCCGCCGCTTCCGAAGCACGGCCATCTGCACCAAGCGCCGTTTGCGCGCGCTACTCTGACTCATCGAGGAGACCACGAGAGGCCCCGTTCGCCCACCTCGCGAATTCGAGCTCGCAGTCCGAGAGCAATAGGTCCCGGAAGTGCTGAGGCTGGGTTTGCAGCCACGCATAGGCCACTCGTGCCTCGCGTGTGAGACTCGAACCGTCGAACGGTACACCGTGGAAGAGCTTGTCGCGAATGCGCCCCCCGAGTTCAATGCGATCGAACTCGATCGGAGTTCCATCTTCCGCCTGCGTTCTCGACGTAGCTCCCACGGCGATTCCAAGAAGGTCGCGCACGGCATCCCGTGATCGGCCAGAGTGCCGGACCTTGAGCCTGTACGCCAACGCTTCTAGACAGGAGAAGAACCGCGCAATACGAAATTCGGCATGCTCCTCACGAAGCGCCTCACGAAACAGAGAGAGCGCAAAGGCAAAATGCTCGTCACGCTCGGCCGCATCGTGCATTCGCGTGAGCTGAGCGACGTAATCATGCCCCGTATTGCCGAATCCTAGCCGTCGCCTTCTTCGACTCGACGGCGGGAGCATTCGGAAAGATGAATCAGTGAGACCCGCAACGATGAATGCAAAGGGAACCGCCAACTCGCCTGCACTCCACGACACGATCGCCCGTGCTCGCTCAAGGGCGGGAAGTGCCGACTCCTCGAGAAGCTGAGCAGGGGCGTCCACTGGACAGAGCGCAACGAGAGCGACAAGCGGATTCGCATCCGTGCCCTGATCAATAAGATTCGTTAGCGCATGCTGGTCGGCCGGGGCCGCAACAAGTTCGGCAGCATACCTGGCGGTCAGCACCGCCTCGGACTGGAATCCGAGCGGATTCAGCGGTATCGCGAAAAGCGTCGACGAGATGTGAAGTCGTTCTTGAATGAACGCTCCGCGGCACAGCATATGAACGGCGGGACGATGCTCGAGATGGGCTGTTCCGATTCCCAGACTTCCTCCCGTCGCTCTAACGTTTGAGTTCAGCTGCGAAGGCGCACACGTGCTCTGTGCGCTGGCGAGGAGCGCCGCGCGCCTTCGTCTGCTGCGACGATTCGTTAGTTCGCCGTGCGTGAACTGAGTTTCCAATCCCGTCATCCCCCCGCACACGATCGTCCGCACCGTGTGACGGC
>CAYUMN010000192.1:3449-5886 GCA_964445835.1 uncultured Gemmatimonas sp. | reverse complement strand
CCATCGGTCCGCGCGGCTGCTACGACGAGGCCAAGCGCTTCGCCGAGGCGATGACGATGGCGTATCACCGCGCGCAGCACGTGGACACGCGAATTGTCCGCATCTTCAACACGTACGGCCCGCGCATGCGGCCCCACGACGGGCGCGTCGTCTCGAACTTCATCATGCAGGCCCTCGCGAATGAGCCGCTGACGCTGTTCGGGGACGGCTCGCAGACCCGCTCCTTCTGCTACGCCGACGATGAGGTCGAGGGGATCTACCGGCTCTTCAATTCCGAGGAGCGGATGCCGGTGAATATCGGCAACCCGAACGAGTTCACCGTCCGTCAGCTCGCCGAACTGGTGATCGAGATGACGGGGAGTACCTCCACCATCGTGTCGCTGCCGCTCCCCGCCGACGACCCGAAGGTGCGACAGCCCGATATCACCCGCGCCAGAAGCCTGCTCCAATGGGAACCCCGCGTGCAACTCCGAGAGGGGTTGGTGCGTACGATCGAGTACTTCCGCGGACTCTCGGGCTCTGCCCGGATGCAGCCGCCCACCTGAAAGACCTGATGCGACCGTCGATGCGCGTTCTCCTGTTGGCCCTGGTGTTTGTCGTCGGCGCCTGTGCGCAAGCGATCAACGTCCGCAGCTACTCCACCTCCGCCACGCTGTACCAGGCGGGGCTGCAGCGCTTCGAGAAGGAGCGGTGGACCGACGCCATCTCGGCGTTCGAGAA
This sequence comes from uncultured Gemmatimonas sp., assembly GCA_964445835.1. Taxonomy (GTDB): domain Bacteria; phylum Gemmatimonadota; class Gemmatimonadetes; order Gemmatimonadales; family Gemmatimonadaceae; genus Pseudogemmatithrix. The sequence goes on along the minus strand of CAYUMN010000192.1, from coordinate 5,166 downwards.
GCTGACGTTCGATCTCCCGTCACGCGACACACTCCTCCCGCGGGCACACTGGTACCTCGGGCAGGCGCGGCGCGGGAATGAGGAGCGCGTCCTCGCGGCGCAGAGCTTCATGCGCCTCGCCGAACTGTTCCCCGAGGACAGCCTCGCCGATGACGGGTTGTACTGGTCGGCCGTGTCGTATCGCGAGATGTGGCGCCGTCCGACGCTTGATCCGCAGTATGGCATTCTCGCGCAGGCGCAGTTCCGCACGCTGTTGGGCGTGTTCCCGGACTCGCCGCTCGCGGATTCCGCCACGCGTGAACTCGCGCGTCTGGACGAATGGTTCGCGAGCAAGGATTTCGAGACCGGGATGCACTACTTCCGGCGCCGTGCTTATGACTCCGCGATCATCTATTTCCAGGATGTCGTGAAGAACTGGCCGAACACCGACAAGGCGCGGATCGCCATGCTGCAACTCGTGAAGATCTATCGGTTGCCGGCGATGAACTACGCGGATGATGCCACCGAGGTCTGCGCAACGTTGCGGGCGGGATTCCCGACCGACCCCGATGTGATGGCGGCGTGCAAGCTCCCGGTCCCCGAGGGCACACCGCCCGCGACCGGGACACGGTGACCGCGGCCGCGTGATCCGGCGCCTCGGGATCCTCGGCGGCACCTTCGACCCGCCGCACACGGGGCATCTGCTGCTTGCCCTCGACGCGCTCGACCAGTTCCACCTCGATCGCCTCCTGCTCGTACCGGCGGCCCGTCAGCCGCTCAAGGTGGGGCTGGAGATGACCGCCCCCGGCCATCGCCTCGCGATGACGGAGCTCCTGGCCGCCGCCGACCGCCGAATTGGGGTGGATGGGCGAGAGGTGGAGCGAGGTGGGTTATCTTTCACGATTGAGACGATGCGCGCCCTTCGGGGGGAGCATCCTGACGCCGAGCTCTTCCTGCTGATGGGGGAGGACGCGGCGGCCACACTGCCGCAGTGGCGCGAACCGGAGACATTGGCCGGGCTCGTGCACTTGGTGGTGGTCGGGCGGGGAACTGAGGAACGGCCCATACCGGCCGGCTTCCGCGGGGATCGGATGGTCACGCGACGCGTGGACATCTCGGCGACCGAGATTCGCGCCCGTGTCCGTGATGGCCGCAGCATCCGGGGGTTCGTGCCGGACGCCGTCGCCGAGTACATCGTCGCCCATTCGCTGTATCGCACCACCGACCGAGTGACCCAGTAATGCTCAAGAAGCTCTTCGGGGCCGTGTTCGGCACCCGTCATCAGCGTGAACAGAAGCGCGTCCAGCCGATCGTGGACGAGATCAACTCGCAGGGCGAACGCCTCCAGAGTCTCTCGGACGCCGCACTGCAGGCGCAGACCGCGAAGTTTCGCGCTACCATCGCGGAGCGCACCGCCGATCTCACCGCGAAGATCCAGGACGTCAAGGCGCAGAAGCATGCCGCGGTCGACGCGTCCGCGCGTGAGGCGCTGGAGGTAGAACTCTCTGGGCCGAACGGCGCCGGTGGCCTTGAGGCGGAGTTCCGTGACGTCGTCGCCGAGGTCCTCGACGAGATCCTCCCGGAAGCCTTCGCCACCGTGCGCGAAGCGGCGCGCCGGCTCGTCGGATCGACCATCACGGTGACCGGGCAGGACCTGACGTGGGACATGGTGCACTACGATGTCCAGTTGATCGGCGGCGTGCAGCTGCACCTCGGTCGCATCGCCGAGATGGGGACG
>CAYUMN010000192.1:961-3439 GCA_964445835.1 uncultured Gemmatimonas sp. | reverse complement strand
CCGCCGCGACTCGCAGTGGATGGGGCATCTCTTCACTTGGCTGGGCCTCACGGTCGGCTGTCTTGATGACACCGAACCAGGGACGCCGCAGCGTCGTGCCGCGTATCACTGCGACATCACCTACGGCACGAACAACGAGTTCGGTTTCGATTACCTGCGCGACAACATGGTGCTCGCGCTGGAGCAGCGCGTGCAGCGCCCGCACGTGTACGCCATCGTGGACGAAGTGGACTCCGTGCTCGTGGACGAAGCGCGCACCCCGCTCATCATCTCGGGTCCTGTCGGCAATGACGGCGACATGCAATACGCCGAACACAATGCCGCCGTCTCGCGCCTCGTGCGCAAGCAGACGGAGATGGCCAATGATCTCGTCGCGCGCGGCGAGAAGGCCTTTGCGGCCGCGGACAAGGACACCGCGGCGCTCGCCTTCTACAAGGCGCGCATGGGCAACCCGAAGAACAAGCGCCTGCTGAAGGTGATGCAGGAAGTCGGCGTGAAGCAGTTGATCCTCGAGCAAGAACTCGCGCACATGGCGGACCGCAAGCTCGCGCAGAGCAAGCAGGTCTATCGCGATCTCGAGGATGACCTCCTGTTCGTGCTCGACGAGAAGGGCCACTCGGTCCACCTCACCGATAAGGGCGTGGATTTCCTCTCGCCGTCGTCGCCGGAGGAATTCATCCTCCCCGACATCGCGACGGAGATCGGTCGGATCGACAAGGACCCGACGCTCGACGCCGCCGAGAAGCTCACGGCGCGCCGGACGATCGAGACGCAGTACGCGGTGAAGTCCGAGAAGCTGAACATCGTCCACCAGCTGCTCCGTGCGCACGCCCTCTACGAGAAGGACGTCAACTACGTCGTGGTCGAGGGGCAGGTGCTGATCGTGGATGAGTACACGGGACGCACGATGCCGGGCCGCCGCTGGTCCGAGGGATTACACCAGGCGGTTGAAGCGAAGGAAGGGGTGCAGGTCAAGGGCGAGACGCAGACGCTCGCGACCATCACCATTCAGAACTACTTCCGCCTGTTCGAGAAGCTCGCCGGCATGACCGGCACCGCGGAGACGGAAGAGACGGAATTTTTTCAGATCTACGGACTCGAAGTCTCGGTCATCCCGACGAATCGCCCGGTGATCCGCGATGACCGTCAGGATCTCGTGTACAAGACGCGCCGCGAGAAGTACAATGGGATCGTCGAGGAGACGCGTCGTCTGCACGGGCTCGGCTTCCCGGTGCTCGTCGGCACGACGAGCGTCGAAGCCTCGGAGACGCTGTCGCGTCTGTTCCAGCGCGCCGGGCTGCCGCACAACGTGCTGAACGCCAAGTACCATCAGCGTGAAGCCGAGATCGTCGCCCTCGCCGGGCAGCCTGGGGCGGTCACGATCGCCACCAACATGGCGGGCCGCGGCACCGACATCAAACTCGGGGAGAATGTCCGCGAGTCGAAGCAGAGCACCGTGAAGGACGCCGACAACGCGGACGTCGCCGTCATGGAGCCGGGAGGCCTGCATATCATCGGTTCCGAGCGCCACGAATCCCGCCGCATCGATCGGCAGCTCCGTGGGCGCGCCGGCCGTCAGGGCGACCCCGGCAGCTCGCAGTTCTTCCTCTCGCTCGAAGATGACCTCATGCGTCTCTTCGGCTCCGATCGGATCGGGCGGCTGATGGATACGCTCGGCGCGCAGGAGGGCGAGGTGCTCACGCATCCCCTCATCACGCGCTCGATTGAGCAAGCACAGAAGCGCGTCGAACTCCAGAACTTCCAATCGCGGAAGCGTCTGCTGGACTATGACGACGTGATGAACCAGCAGCGCGAGGTCATCTACTCGCTCCGGTCGTTCGCGCTTGAGGGAGGCGAGGAGCTCAAGGGCGAATCGGAGAAGATGGTGAACAGCGCCGTCTCTCGTCGCGTGGAAACGACCCTTGCCGAGACGGAAGATGCGCTCGACTGGGATGTCGAGATTCTGCGGCAGGATCTCCTCATGCAGTATCTGCTCACCGTGCCCTGCTGGGAGCCGGAGGGCACGCGCCCGGCAACGTTGCCCGAAGCGCAGCGCGAGACGGCCGCCGCGGCGGTCCTTGCGTTCCATCGGAAGATCGAGACCCTCGGCGAGTTCGGTACGCGCCTGCTCTCGCTCGTGATGCTCAACGTGCTCGACGAGAAGTGGAAGGATCACCTCTACGATCTCGACCAACTGCGGGCCGCGATCGGCTACCGTTCGTGGGGGCAGAAGGATCCCCTCGTCGAGTACAAGCAGGAGGCCTTCTCAATGTTCGAGGACCTCATGCGCGACATCCAGCACACCTTCGCCGAGCGCTTCCTGAAGGTGCAGTTGGTGTTCGAGGAGCCGAAGCCAACGCCGCTGCCGCCGATCATGACAAGTGCGATGGCCCCTGCCACAAAGCAGTTCGACGCGATGGGGATGGCCGCCGAGCCGACGGTCGTCGGCGCCGGCCGAGGGGTCCGTTCGCTTGAGAC
>CAYUMN010000192.1:0-951 GCA_964445835.1 uncultured Gemmatimonas sp. | reverse complement strand
GCGGTGAGCGGTGCCGGAACCCCGCGCGCGGTGGAGGAGGGTCCGGCGGGAAGCACCGTTGGACGCAACGATCCCTGTCCGTGCGGCAGCGGGAAGAAGTACAAGAAGTGCCATGGTGCCTGAGGCTTCGGGAACCCCATCGGCAATGATTCGGTGAAGACCCATGGGCGCGGAGTCATAGCTTCGCGTCCATGCCTTCTGTCCTCGAACTGCCTCCGACCGATCGGCCGCGTGAACGCCTCCGCGCCCTCGGGGCCCACGCCCTCACGACCGCTGAACTCCTCGCGCTGATCCTCGGCACCGGGACGCAGGGGCGTTCCGCGTCCGACACCGCGCATCGCATCCTCACCCGATCCAGCGGATCGCTCCGCCGACTCGGCCAGCTCCCCATCGCCACGCTCACCGGTCTCCATGGACTGGGCGAGGCCAAGGCCCTCGCGATTCACGCCGCGCTCGAAGTCGGGAGGCGCCTCAGCGCCGAGGCGGCTGACGAGGGGGAGCCGATGCGCGGCCCGCGCGATGTCTGGCGCTGGTACGCCCCCAAGATGGAGGGACTCACGGTAGAGGAGTTCCACGTCGCCATCCTCGACGCCCAGCACCGCCTCGAGCGCGACGTGCTGGTGAGTCGCGGCATCCTCAACAGCAGCTTGGTGCACCCGCGCGAGGTCTTCCGCGAAGCCATCGCCGAGCGGGCCGCGAGTATCGTGCTCATCCACAACCACCCGTCGGGCGACCCGAACCCCAGCGCCGACGACCGGGCCATCACGACCCAGCTCGTGGCGGCGGGACGGCTGCTGGACATTCCCATACAGGATCATGTGGTGATCGGGCGAGGGCGGTATGTGAGCTTTGCGGAGGCGGGACTGCTTTAGCAGCGAGAGTTGAAGAGCGAAGAGCGAGGGTGAAGACCCGAGGGGTGAGGGATGAGGGAGAGAGGGGAGGGGTGAGAGG
>CAYUMN010000191.1:0-5913 GCA_964445835.1 uncultured Gemmatimonas sp. | reverse complement strand
GATTCGGCGGTGCCAGCCGCGCGAGCACCCCGTCGGGAACGGCGAGTCCACACATGCGCTGCGTCATCCGCAGCGTCCAGTACACGGAGGTGCCCGCCTTCACCGCACGCGCCTCATGCTCGAGCCGCTCCCACGAGAACCCGGGACGCGAGGCAACGGCCGCTACCGAGCGCATGGTGCGCCAGGCTCCGAAGAGAATCCGATGCTGCCATGCAAAATGAATGCTCGCGTGCAGCACCTGATGCTCGAGTGCGAGCAGGGAGGCTCCCTCAAATGGCGACGGCGCTGCGATCGCGTCGCCCCACAGCATGGACTCATCGAGCGCGAAGGCGTGACCAGGAGGCAAGAGCATGGTGTGCAACTCAAGCCGAAGCCCCGGTAGATCGGCCCGCACGAAATGCGGCAGATGATGTTGCCCCTGCAGCAGCTCCACCACCACGGGATCGGTCGTCACGGACCATCCCGCCTCGAGCAGCGCGTGCGATGCCTTCGCGGTGTCTGCCTCATGCACGAGGAGGTCGACATCCCCCATCGGGCGCAGCCGAAACGTCGGGTCGGTGAGCGCCCCGATCGCCGCCCCCTTGAGGAGCAACACCGGAATCTTTGCCAGCTGCAATGCGTGCACGGTCTCCTGTGCGCGTTGGCTCAACTGCGACATCCGGAAGTCGCTCACCATCGTCCGCAGTCGCAGGAACTCGGCGACTTCCTTTGGCAGCTCACTGCGCCGCGCTTGGAGCGCACGCCAGAGCGCGGGGGTCGCTCCTTCCATTTCTGCCATCGTCAACGCGCGTCCCCACTCCGTCACCTGCGCCGCAATGGCCAGCAACTCATCTGCCGTCGCGGCGGGATCAGCGACGCGAAAAACGAGGCGGAGTTCGGGAGAAAGGGAGGTCGCGCTCGCCATTGAAGAGGAGAATACTCAGTACAGAGAGAGTGTGCCCGACCGCCGCGCCCGCCGCAGGGCGGAGGTCAGGCACAGCGTGCCCACGCTGACGGAGACGATGGCAATCAGCGCGAGGATCGACACATCCCGCCCGACCTCACCTAACTCCGCTCCTCCCAACAGCAACATGCGAATCGGCCGGAGCGCATAGGTGAGCGGAATGAAGTCCGTCAGCCCCTGCAGCCAACCGGGGGCCGCGGCGGTCGAGTAGTACGCGCCGCCTAGGAGCCCCGAGAGTCCCATCACAACGGTCAGCATCGGCCCCGATGTCCGGAAGATCACGATCAACGCCGCCGAGATCAGTCCGATTCCGGCGTAGGCCAGCATCATCAGGACCAAGATCACCGTTGCCGCCGGAATCATCGCGATCGAAAACCGCAACCCGAAGAACATCCCGCCCAGCAACAACGCCGCGGCCCGCAGCAGACTCAGCGAAACCGGATACCCGGAGAGTCCGAGCAGGACCATCGGGAGCGAGGTGCGCGTGACCAGCAGCGATTCAAAGACGCCACTCCCGATATTGCTGGCGATCGCACTGGGAATGGCCCCCAGCGCGGCGGCGAGTACATACACGGCGGCGACTCCCATCACGAGGAAGGAAAAATATCTGCCTCCCTCGGCCTGAATGGAGCCCGCCGCAAGACCCTGCACGGCGGTGGCCACGAAGTACAGCGGCACGACCGAGGCGATCACGCTCGCGAACTGCATGAGCGTGCTGAGTCGGTAGCTCGTGCCGCTCAACCAGTCGACGCGCATCAATGCCAAGGCGCTACGCATGCACACGCTCTTCGTGAGCACGTTGTTCGAGCGCACGCTCTGCATGCGCACGCTCCGGCGCCAACTGCAGCACCCGCTCGATCAAGTCGGCGAGCGACGGCGCCACGCGCTCGAAGCGCGCGACGGTTCCACGCTCAGCCGTGAGCAGCGCGAGCACGCCGGCCGATGCCGTGTGCCCACCGGCGATCTCCCCACGATACTGTTCCCAACCATCCTCGCCCCCCGCGACGCGGGTGAAATGGTGTCCCGCGGCGGCGAGTCGTGTCACCTGCGCCCCCGCATGCTCGGCGCGCAGCCAGGCATCGTACCGCGGCGTCCCAGCGCGCTCGCGCAACACGCTCGTGCGATCCAGCGCGAGTACCCGCCCGCGTTCCAGCACCGCCACGCGATCGCACAGCTCCCACACTTCATCGGCGTCATGTGTGGCGAGGAGTACGGTGCAGCCCTCCTTCCCGACAATGGTCTCGCGCAGAAAGAGACGCAGGTCGCGCGCGGAAATCGGGTCGAGGCTCCGCGTGGGTTCATCGAGCAGCAACACGCGCGGACGCGCGATCAGCGCGCGGGCGATCAACAGACGTTGCCGCATACCCGAGGAGAACATCCCGACCATCTTCTCGCCGGTATCGCGGAGATCGGTGATCGTCAGGACCCGTTCGGTTTCGTCGTGCACGGCCGCCGCGGAGACACCCTGCAGCGCGCAGTAGAGTCGAATATTCTCGCGCGCCGAGAGGCGCCAGTAGAGCGAGCGTTCGTTGGCGAGCACCGGGGCCAGTGTGCGTCGTACTGCTGCGGCTTCGGTCATCACATCGTGCCCGGCGACGCTCGCTTCTCCTTCGTCTGGACTGATGAGCGTTGCCAGCAACTTGAACAGCGTTGTTTTGCCGGCACCGTTCTGTCCGAGCAGGCCAAAGATCTCGCCCTCGGCCACTTCGAACGAGACATCGCGGAGGACTTCGGCCATCGGCGCGGCGAAGGGCGCACGGACCGTCTGCCGCCAGGTGCGCTGGACGGGAAATCGCTTCGTGAGTCCCGCCGCGCGCACGATCACTACGCCGGACCGCCGTACCACGAAAGCACCTCGGCGGCCGCTTCCGGCAATCGTGCGAGATCACGCGTCACAATGAGTTGATGCACTGGCACCATCCGGGAGATCGATGCGGCACGCTCGAGCATCGGCGCGGCGGCCCCGCTTCCGAGCATGCGCCCGATCTTCACATGCGCCACGAGTGCCGCCGCGGCGAGCACCGGTGCAAATGGTGTGCGAAACACCGGTGGCTCCGTGGCAAGCAACGGCTCCATGGTCGGAGCAAGCACGAAGATCGCGGCGAGCGGGAGTGGGGTGTCGGGGGCCATTCGGCCGGCATTCTGATGCAGTGCGACCTTTCCCTCGCGCGTCGCCTCCGAAGTTGCGGTCACGCCCACGGCAGAGACCGCATCCTCGTGCACACGCAGGCTGCGGATTCCCGGAAGGGCCATCGGCGGATTGCCGGGTTGCACCGGTAGAAGGTCATCGCTCACGAGCGAGCCTCCCGCCTGCACCATCGCGAGCGCCATCGACGACTTGCCGAAGCCCTTTGGCGCGAGAAAGGCCACGACCCCTTCACGGGTCTGTACGGCGCTTCCGTGCAGCGGGAGATACCCCGCATGAAAGAGCGCCGTGGCGAGCACGCGACCAAGCAGATGCGCACGCACGAAGTCGGGCCACGCGCCTTCCTTCGGCGCCACGATGATATAGCCCTCGGCTTCGAGCTCGAAGGAGCCCGTGTCGTCCACGACGATGCGATGTCCGTCGCGATGCTGAAAGAGCCGCGCATGCACTTCGCCGTAGATCAGTTCGTCGCCCAGGGCCACGGGATCGCGCATGGGCAGCAACGAGGGGACGGTCGCGAGCCGCCACTTCGGCGGCACGTCGGTGATCGGCGTGAGCTCGGGGAATTCCATCGTCGAGTGGAGCGCACTCCCGTACACGGAGTAAGTCGGCATCAGTGGTGCTGTCCCCTCATCCAGAGTTCGGCCTGCAGCGTGAAGAAGACGCGGCCGGCGAGTTCATCATCGTCGTGTTCCTGCAGATGCTCCCAAGCGCGGCGCAGTATCGCTGGATCGATCATGCCGATCTCCGCGAGCCGCATGGCGGGGAGGACGCGCTCGATCAGCTCCGCACTCCGGCGGATCTGCCGAAGGAAATATGCGTTCGTGGTGCCCGTTCGGTGCGACCGCGGCGCGAGGACGGAGGCCGGGAGAAGCTCGCGCACCGCGTGCCGGAGCAATCGCTTCGTCTCGCGGCCGTCGGCGCGGTCGGACCACGACCGTCGCGCGGCGAACTCCACCACCCGCGCATCGAGCAGCGGAGACCGAATCTCCACCCCCTCCTGGATCCCGAACCCATACAACAGCGAGCGGATCCGGGCGAAAAAGGCGAAGCGGAGAAAAGCGTGCGACTCGGCGAGCACGAGATTCCCCTGCGGGAGCGTTGGCCGTGCCGCGGCGTCCCGCGCGCCCACTCGGTGCGCATCGAGAAAGGGCTCCTGAAACCAGATGGGCACGTCCCGATCGAGATAGTGCTGTGGGGGCACGCCGTTCGTGGCCACCAACCGCTGCAGACGCGGCGGAAGCGCCGGTTGAACGATGGCGTCGAATCGTTCGCGTCGAGTCATCCCGGCTGTCACTCCCTGCCGCAGCTGCCCCGCCAACTCAAGCCATTGCCCGCTCCGAAAGAGCTCGGCCAGGTACACGCCCGAGACCTGAAAGAGCTGGTCCCCGCCAAAGCCGTCGAGGATCACGCGGGCATCGGCCGCGCGGGCGCGCCGCGAGAGTGCACGGTTCCACTGCTCGTAGGTGTGCGCAAAGGGATGCGTGCGCGCCGCCGCATTCGCTTCCGCGTCCAACAGCAGGGGAATCGTATCGACGTCAATGAGGTCGGGCGATGCCCCCCAGAAGCCTGTGACCTCGCCAATGAACTCATCCTCGCGCCCCGGATCACCCACGGGATAGCTGATGCTCACCCCGTGCACGCGCCGGGTGTCATCCCCGCGCACCACCGACTGCGCGATTCCGTACACGGCGGTCGAATCCCATCCGCCACTCAGCGACACGGCCGTGGTCCCGCTCGGCGCGAGCCGTTCACGCACCGCATCGGTGAGAAGCGCGCGGAGTTCGGCGGCGGCGGGCTCGAGAGGTTGCCGGCGCGAGGCCATGGTATCGGGAGGGCGCCAGAAGGAGCGCACTACAGGGGCCGATCCGGGGCGCCAGGTGAGCACGTGCCCCGCTGGCAGTTCGGTGATCGCGATGTAACTGCTGGCGGGGGGATGGGTCCAGATGCCGGCAGCAACACTGGCGACGGTCGCGAAGTCGATGTCGCGAGGAACGGCGGGATCGGCGAGGATCGCGCCAATGGTGGAGGCCACGCGCAGAACGCCGCCGTGATCGCACCAGAAGAGCGGGCGTCCGCCGCTGAAATCGCGTGCGGCCACGACTTCATTGGCGTTTGCATCCCAGAGCACGAAGGCGAAGTCTCCCTCGAGCAGCGCCAACGCCTCCGCTTTGCGCGCGCGCCAGGCTTCGGCAATGAGGGTCGCGGCCGAGGCGTCGGGGTCGGCGGTACCGCTCAGGCCAGCGCGGCGTACGAGGTCGTTTCGGTAATAGAGCGTGGCGTCGGCGACCACGCTGATGGGTCCCGCGGTGGCCGACGGGTGCACCGACTCCCATCCAAAATGTGCCGCGCCGATGCTGACGACCGCGAGATCACGGACCGCGGCGGTGGAGATATCGGCGCGTGCGGGCATCGCGGCGAGCATTTCGCCGAGCATCCGCGTGCGCTCAATCCGTCCGGCGACCAGTGCAATGGCGCTCATCCGTCGCCGAGGACGCGGATGTCGTCCACCTCGGTGAAGGTGGCGGTGTGGGAGGGGAGATCGCCGAGAATTTCGTTGCCCCAGCGCACCCAGGCGTGGGCCTGGAACTTCCCGCCGGTGGTGCGCACCCCAATGCGGATCTCGCTTCCCGAGATCTGGTTGCGCTCGAGCAACTCACGCAGGGCAATGGCGCGCACCAGACAGAAGGGGCGAAAGAGGCCATGGTCTGCCGCACGTGAGACGGCGAGGGCGAGGGCGCGGGCCCGGGCTGGGTCGCCCGAGGTCGGGGCGTGCGGCGCGCGCTCGCGGGTGGTGAGGGAGCCGACGGGCTGGGTGCGCTTC
>CAYUMN010000190.1:0-6023 GCA_964445835.1 uncultured Gemmatimonas sp. | reverse complement strand
CGCACGCCTGATAAGCGTGAGGTCGAAGGTTCAACTCCTTCCAGGCCCACTCCCGGACGACCGATAGCCCCCCGCGCACTCGTGCTCGGAGGGCTATTGTACGGGGATGCCCTCGCCCTCGGATGCCCCCGCGCTCGACCTCGAGGTACTCAAGGGGTATGTCGGCGACGACCCCGCGCACATCCGCGAGTTTCTGCTGAAGTTCCGCCACTCCGCAGCGGAGGGCGCGCACGAGCTCGCGGCGGCGATCATCGCCCCCGAGATTGCCGACGCCAGTGCGCGCATCGCGCGCGTTGCGCACACGCTCAAGTCCACCGCCCGCGCCGCGGGGGCCACGCACCTGGGCGACCTGCTGGCCGAGTTGGAAAAGGCGGCGACGCGGCAAGATATTGGCGCCATGCGCCAAGATTACGAGGCGTACGCGCGCGAGTATCCACGGGTCCAGCGTCGGCTGCAGGAGCTATTGCCGACGTGATCACGCATATTTCCACCCATGCCGCTGCGCATCCTTCTTGTAGATGACGACGACTTCGCGCTGACGCTCGTGAGCCACCAGCTCGCGACCCTCGGCTACCAGAGCGTCGACGCGTTCGCGCGTCCAGAGGACGCACTCGCGCGCCTGGAGGCGGACGTCGCCGCGTACGACATGATTCTGCTTGATCTCCAGATGCCGGGCATCGATGGAATCGAGTTCGTGCGGCACCTGGCGCGGCTGCAGTTCGCGGGAGGCGTCGCCCTGCTCAGCGGGGAGGACGATCGCATCTTACAGACCGCGTATCGGCTCGCCGCGGCCCACCATCTCGCGGTCCGCGGGGCACTGCACAAGCCCGTCACGCCCGGGCAGCTCGAGGTGTTGCTCGGCGCGGCGGTGCGTGCCCCCGCCCGTCGCTCGAGCGGACCGAAGCGGAAGCAGTACACGGCGGAGCGGCTCCGGCAAGCGATTGAGACGCACGAGCTCACCACCGTCTACCAGCCGAAGGTCGAACTCGCCACGGGGCGAATCCGCGGCGTGGAGACCCTCGTGCGCTGGCAGCACCCGGAGGATGGTCTGGTCTTCCCCGATCAGTTCATCACCTTGGCAGAAGAGAACGGACTGATCGACGCGCTGACCCGGCTCGTGCTGGAGCACGCCATTGCGCAGGCGCATATCTGGGAACTGGCGGGACTGCGGCTCCACGTCGGCGTGAACGTGTCGATGGACAATCTCTCCGATCTCACCTTTCCCGACTTCGTCGCGCACACGCTCGCGGCGGCGGGGACCTCCACGAAGTCCCTCGTCCTCGAGGTGACGGAAAGCCGACTGATGACGAATGCGCTGTCGGCGCTCGACATCCTCACGCGACTCCGCTTGAAGCACATCGGACTCTCGATCGATGACTTCGGCACCGGACATTCCTCGCTCGCGCAGTTGCGCGACATTCCGTTCGACGAGCTCAAGGTGGATCGCGGGTTCGTGCATGGCTGTGCCACGGATCCCGCGAAGCAGGCGATCCTCGAGGCCAGTTTGGCGATGGCGCGACAGCTCGGCATGACGACCGTCGCCGAAGGCATCGAGGATCGGGCCGATTGGGATCAACTCCGCGCGACGGGCTGCGATCTCGCGCAGGGCTACTTCGTGGCGAAACCGATGGTCGCCGGTGCGCTTCCCAAGTGGATCGAGGAGTGGAACGCGCGGGTGCCGGAGCTGATCGGCGCATGAAGCGACTCCTGCTATTCGCGCTCGCGCTGTCGTCGACCAGCTGCACGTCGACCCAACTGATTGCGGCGAATGTCGTCGAACGCGATCTCGCGCCTCAGCTGGAGGTTGCGTATGGCACGGATGCGCGCCAACGCTACGACGTCTACCGCGCACTCGATACGAACGGGACGCCCCTCAGCGGGACGCATCCTGTGGTGGTGTTCGTGCACGGCGGCAGCTGGGCGAGCGGGAGCAAGCGCCTGTACGCGTGGATGGGGCAGGCGCTGGCGAAGCAGGGCATTGTCGCCGTGGTCCCGAACTACGGACTCATGCCGGCTCGCCGCTTTCCAGGCTACGTGGAGGACGTCGCGGCCGCAGTCGCGCATGCGCGCGCCCGCGTGACGGCGTGGGGCGGGGACACGACCCAGGTCTACCTGATGGGGCACAGCGCCGGCGCGCACATTGCGGCACTCGTCGCCTTTGATCCGCGATACCTCGCCGCGCACTCGCTCACGCCGGCGGTGTTTCAGGGCTTTGTTGGCCTCTCGGGACCCTACGACTTCGTCTACGACACGCCGCTGCTCCGGCGCACCTTCAGCGGCACGCCGGAAGTGGAGCGGGCGGCGCAACCGATCGCCTTCGTGACCCCGCGTGCGCCGCGGACCCTCTTGGTGATGGGGCGAGAGGACACCACGGTGAACCCGCGGAACACGGTCTCGCTCGCCGCACGAATGCGGGAGATCGGTGCGCCAGTTGAAGAACTCTGGGTGAGCGGGACCCACGGCGTGACCGTGGGGGCCTTCGCGCGGATCTATCGCACCGACAACGTGATCGTCGAACGCGTGTTGCGCTTCGTGCGCGGCGAGTGAGCCGGCCGGTACGGGCTCACATTGCGTGGTTCCTCGGTTTCCGGTAGCCTTCGAGACCGGAGGCCCGTCCACGTGCAAGCGATCGCCGACTATTTCAGCACCATCCCCTCGACCCACCGCGCGCTCATTCTCGCGGGTGGGATCGCCTTTTTCTGGATCTGGGAGAGTGCCGTGCCGCTCTTCCGCTTCGAATACCGGAAGTTCTCGCATGCGTTGGTGAACTTCTTCTTCACGACGACCACGATCGTGGTGAACTTCTCGATGGCGTTCCTCCTGCTCATGGTCTCCGAGTGGACCATGGCGCACCAGTTCGGCATCCTCGCCTTGATGCCCGGCCTCTCCCTGGTGCTGCAGGCACTGATTGGGCTCCTGCTACTCGACCTGATCTCGGCGTGGCTCGCGCACTTCGTGTCGCACCACACGCCGCCCCTGTGGAAGCTGCACCTGATTCATCACAGCGACACGCACGTCGATACCACCTCGGCCAACCGGCATCACCCCGGCGAGAGTGTGGTGCGCTTCGCCTTCACCGCGCTCGCGGTCGTCGTGGTGGGCGCCCCGCTCTGGATGGTCTTCCTGTATCAGGCGATGAGCGTTGTGCTCAGCCAGTTCAATCACGCGAACATTACGCTGCCACCGGCGCTCGATCGTGCGCTCGCCTGGGTGATCGTGTCGCCGGGGATGCATAAGGTCCATCACCACTATGCCCTGCCACACACGGACACGAACTTCGGGAACATCTTCTCGGTGTGGGATCGCCTCTTCGGTACGTTCAGCGCGCTGCCGCAACGCGAGATCGTCTATGGCGTCGACACGCATATGGACCCTATGGAGCACAAGTCGATCGGGGCCCTTCTGATGATGCCGTTCCGCGCCAAGCCCTCCGAGCGGAAGCCTCGCTGACGTCGTGGACGTCGCGGACGTCGCGGCGCAGGGACCGCGCCGTGGTAGCGCAGTGACAGCGCAGTGACAGCGCAGTGACAGCGCGCGCGGCCCACGGGGTACTGCTCACCATGCGCGTGCCTCGCCCTCGTCTTCTTCGCGCCGCACTCGTTGCGTTGCTGGTGCTGGGCGCCTGTAGCGAGGTGACGCCAGTTGCGCCGCGCGCGGACGGACTGAAGATCTGCGGGACGGCGCCGATCGCGCTGGCCGTGGGTGAAGCGGCCGCGCCGCTCAACCGGAACGTGCGTCGCTGCGAGATCGCGGCGATTGCGGGCGCCGAGTATGTGGTGGCGTGGGTGGACACCCGCGCGATCGAGGCCGCGCGCACGGGAACGGAGCCGGCGTTCGAGCCCTATCCCATCACGCTGTCGATTGCGCCCGATGCGAACGCGATGGCGAACGCGATGGCGAACGCGCAGGGGATCGCGTTGCCGCCACCGGAGCCGCACGCGAGTGAACGACCCGCGAATACCACCGGCGTCCTCGAGACACGCCCTCGCAACCGCCGCACACCCTGGGTGCTGGACGAGTCCTTCCTGCTCGAGGACAACTCCTCGGGCCTCCCGCGGCCCGCGCAGGTCGTGCGTGTCTACGACGGCGGCATCGTCGTGGCCCGCTGGGCGGACGATCCCACCGACGGTCTCGCACTCTACCTCGCGCAGCTCGACACCGCGATTGCGCTCGTGCAGGCGCATGCACGACCCCTGCTGCGCCACGCCTTCGCCGGCACCGATCCGAGTTCGACGCAGGCGGGGCAGTTCCTCATGCTGCTGCAACAGGACGTCCTCGCGCCGGCGCGCTCCTTCGCGGAGGTCTCGGGGGACACGCTCTACACCTGGATGGACTTACTGTCCTATCCGTGGACGAGCGCGACCCGCTTCGCGCAGACGCTCGCTCATGAGATCACGCACAGCTATCAGCGGGCGTACATGCACGGCACGCGGAGCGCGCGCGGCGTGCCCTCGATGACCGGGGCGGCGACGTGGGCGGTCGAGGGGGGCGCGAATCTCGTCTCGTACGAGTTCCTGCGCCGTCTCACCGGATCGCCGCTCGACGCGAACCGCGAGTGGCGTGCCCCGGCCGGCTCTATCGCGATGTCGCTCTTTCAGCAGCGCGCCCAGCCCGCGACTGGCGTCATCACCGATGGCTTCGATTCGGCGATGGGGTTCTTTCGTGATCTGACGCTCCGTCGCATGGCAGCGGGCGAGTCCGCGGACGATGCGCTCCGCGCGGTCTCCCGCGGCGCAATCGAAGGGTGGTTCGGACTCGATGGCGTCTCGCAGCGGCCAGGGCTCACCGCCCGCATGCGCGAACGCGTGGGGAGAAGCTGGGAGCCGGCCGACGCGCTGTTGGAGTGGACGCTGTCACACGCCGGCGACGACGTCACGCCGAATCCGCGGTATCAGGATCGGGCGTCGTTGCGGGTCTGGGACCTCCCCGCTGGCCAGTCCTATGGCTGGTGGTCGGACGCCCTGCTTACCGCCGCGGCGCCGACCTTCACCCTCTTCAAGCGCTACGGCAGCCCCGGATGGGCGCGCATCCAGCAGGCGGACGCCGGGTTCAGTCTTGAGGTACAGGGATACGAGGTCCCGACCCGCTGGCTGTTGTTGCGGATCCGGTGACCAACGCGGGCTTCTCGATCTGAAAGCGGAAGAGCTGTTCGGCGAGTTGGCGTACGGGCTTGTCGCCGAGCTTGGCCGGAGTGAAGCGCATGCCGGGCATCGCGGAGCGCACGGCCGCCACGAATTCGGGATGCGTGAAGTCGAGCACCCGCACCGAGCTCATGTCCACGCTGCCGGCCGAGTCCACAACAAAGCGCATCGCCGCGTACCCCTCGATTCCCTTGGACATGAGGTCCCGCGGATACGCCGGCGCGTCGCTCGCCGGATCGCGCGCCGCTTGCTCTTCGACCTCGACAATCGAGAAGGCGTTCTCGTACGGGTCCTCGTTCGGCATCGCGACTTGATCGGGGACCTCGTCTCCTCCGCTCAGGCTGGCGACGGCGTTCTCGCCGGGTCCTATGCCCTTCGCGCGCATCCCAAAGAGGCCCGTGTCGGCGTTGGGGTCGACCGTGCCGTCATCGCCGCCACTCGATTCGAAGCGGATCTGCACCTGGCTGGCCAAGGAGGCGACGTCGGGCGGGGCGACGTAGGTCAGACCCTCAACCACTTCATTCCACGGCTCGGCTTCGTCGGTGGAGCGGGTGGCGCGCTCATAGACCACGCCCACAATCAGGGCCGTGTGCAACACGAGGCTGGCAATCGCTCCCGATCCCATCGAGCGCGCGCCTGCCTTCTTCGCATTGGAGAGATAGTCGAACATCGGTCGCCCCCTGAGGGCGTTCAGGCGAAGAGTCGTCCTGCCCCACGATAGAATGCCCACACCCGCTCATGCAACGCCACGTCGAACAACTCGCGAAAGTTTCTCTGGGGACTCCCCAGCCACACCCCGCCTGAGATGCGCTTGCCACTCGCTCGGTAATCCCGGAACAGCAGTTGATTGGCGAAGGACTTCGTGGGCTCGAGGTAGTAGTC
>CAYUMN010000189.1:0-6026 GCA_964445835.1 uncultured Gemmatimonas sp. | reverse complement strand
CGCCGTACGTTCGCCGGATACTCGACCGAGCCCGATTGAATTTCCTATCCTGACCTCCAATGTCATTCCGGTGCCGTCGCTGGCCGAGCTGCTGGGCTAGAGGCGCTCGCGATCACCGGCCTGACGCGGGTTGGTGCAGATGGCCGTGCGTCGAACGTGGAGGCAGGGGCACCGCGCCACCAAACGCCAGGCAGATGGATCTCTCTTGAGGCGAAGTCATGACGACGAGTCCGTCCGCTCAGCCCGCAGGTACACCGTGGTCATCGATTCGCGCGCGAGTCGTTGCGATGAGCCCCTAGCAACTCGCGATGGCGTATCTCCTTCTTCACCTGCTGCTGGGCGGCTTCCGACGGCTCGTCGTCACGCCGAGCGCAGTGGAGGCCGGCGTCGTCTTCCCGGCGTGGCTCGTGATCGTCGCGGCGCTCGCGTTCCTTCGCGACGAGGATCCGGTCGAGGCCGGCGTCCTGATGGCGGCGATCGCCGCTGCCGCGATGCTCTTCACGATCCTGCTCCGCACGCTTGTCAGCGATTTCTCCCAACCTGAGCAGAGTGCGCTGCTCTTCAGCTACTTCGCCCTCCCGCTGGGGATCGGTGTCGCCTCTGGCGTGAACGCGGGGATCATCGTCGCGGTGGTGCGTTTCGGGTAGCGCGTGCGCCGTGATCGACAGCGGCGTGCGGGCCATGAAGGATCACCTTGAGCTACCCTGGACTCTGCATGCGACTCTCGACCTGCCTCCGAATCGCTTTTCTCCTTCTGCTGGTGGCCCCCACGCTGGGGGCGCAGCTTCTCGAGCCGAGCATCCAGATCGGGCTCCGCGTCCCAATGAGTGGTGAGCTCGTTGTCCCGGTGACGTTGCTCAGTGGGCTGGCAGCGTTCAGTGCGCGCCGAGCCGTTGGTACGCGCTCTCGCGTCGAGCCGTCGCGACGCGTGGTGGGAGGCGCCATCGCGAGTGTGGGCGCCGCGCGGACGCTGCGCCGCGGCGGAACTGTCCGAGTCGATGCACCCGTTCGCCCGTACCGCATCATCAGTCGATGGACGGACCCGGGTTCCGAGAGTCTGTATGGCGCGATCAGCAGCACGCCGTACTCGGATGTCGTTGTGACGCTGGGCTGGAGTCCGCGATAGCAAACAGTCGGCGTGTCATCCTGACCGCGGCACTCCACCCTATGGCGTCACGTTCACCAGTAGCGAGTCGGCGACACCGCCCCCGCCAAGAAAGACGATCCACGCTGCGCCCGCGGCTTCCGTTCGCACCTGAACCCCCGCAGCGGTCGGGCGGGCGACGACGCTCACGATGCTCGGCGACCGCGAGAGCACGGTGCCATATCGGAAGCTCCCTGCGGGGAGATTCACGCGGTAGTTGAGCGAGTCCCGGAGTTCGAATGCCAGCAGCCGCTCCTGCAGCAAGCCTACAACACTCGCGCAACCTTCGCCGTCGTCACAGCGGAGAAGCGCGGACACTGGACGTTGCCGCACGACCACGACCCTCTCGGCGGTCGGCGGCGTCGGGGACGATCCGACTGTCACCCGGAGCCGCACCTTCACGGCAATGATCCCCGCAGTCGACGCGGCGCGGAACTCGCCAAGCGCACGCTGCGACAGCACCTCACTGCCTTCCACGAGCGACCAGTTCGGAGGCGGTGCGGACGCGGGGACCGCTGGCACGCTCACGATCTGCGCGACAAAGGCCTCGTCGATGCTGTTCATGGTGTCGGGCACGCTAACGATCTCAAGGCGCGTCGACGCGTTCGGGTCGTAGTAGTTCGTGTGCTCGAGCGGAAACTCCACGCACGCGAGCGCGGCGCTGAGCGCGATGCAGATCGCGAGGTCCGCTGGGGCAGGGCGCCGAAAAACGCTGCGCGTGGGCATCGTCAGAAGACGCTCAGTGAGAGACCGAATCCCTGCGACGCCGGCCCGACGCGCACCCTGCGCCCCTGATCCGCGCCGTAGTCGCTCACCGCGGCCGATCGGCGCGCCAGACGCCGCTCGCTATAGATCGCCTGTGCGATCGATGCCCCCCAGAGCGCGTACGTCGCCACGCCGATCCGATTCGCAAGCACGTGCATGTCGCGCGCCTCCTCAAAGGAGCGCGCGGGGTCGACGAGCTCCCGTTGATAGTTGGCAAAGAGCGCGTCGGACTTGAGGTGGAGCACCACCGAGGCGAGCGCGCTCGTGGTCGTCAGTGCCAACGGCAGGAACCCTGAGCCGAAGCGATCGGGGTCCAGTCGGCGCTGTGCGCGTCCAGGGACGAGCCCCCACCGCACGACTTGGATCGCCGGCACGGCATCGCAGCGCACCACCGGACGGACCTCATCCAGCAGCTGTCCCCCCGCCGCAGGCGCGGTGGCGCTGAGCCGAAGGCAGGGCTCCAGCTGCAGTGCACGGCGCAGCAGCACGCGCGCCGACGCGTCATCACCGAGCGTCGAGAAGCCGAACCCCACGTGCATCAGCGCGCTCACCCGATCGCCGCGGAGCAGCAGCGGCGAATCCAGCCGGATCAGGATGCGCTCCGAATGCGCCACGATCGCGCGCGCCGATTGATCCTCGAGCGCGGACCGTAGCTCGGGGTCAGCCGGCGTCGGAAACACGACGGGCGCGTCGTCACCGGACGCCGCCAACAGCCGCGCCGCGCGCCAGGGAAGGACCTCGCGCCACAACTCGTCGAGGACGCGCGGTGAGACCTCGAACTCATCCACCGATCCCATCTCGGTCCCCACGCGCAGGCGCAGACGCGGAAGCGCGCTGCCCCGAGGGGCCAGCGCGTCGATGTCGAGATAGACGCGTGCGAAGCCCGACCCATCGAGCGCCACGAATCCTTCGGGCGCGATCCGCGTCACGTAGCCGCCGGCGAGGAGCGTCGGCGCAATGCGGCGGTCGCCGAGCAGCACCTCCACGGAGGCAACGTCGTTGGCGGAGAAGGGGATCGTGTCCGCCGTGACGCGCAGTCCGTGCTCCAGGAGCACGAGCTCGTCGGCCGCGGAGTCCGCACACCCCACGGGCCGGCTCGTCGACGGGACGATCGTGATCATCAGTAATGGAACGCCGGTGACCGACGCATCGAACGCCCGGAAGGCGCGCCCCGTGACCAACCGTTCCTGCACTTCCTCCGTGATCTCGAAGCGGGATGCGCAGGACGCGAGGGCGCGCCGCAGATCCTGCTCGACGGTCGCACGTTCACGCGATCGCACGGAGTGCACCACGAACTCATTCCGCCCGCCGGTGAGGATCATCGGCGCCACGGCGCGCGGCTCGGTGCGTGCCGCGTTCCATTCGTCGAACCCGGCGTCACGTGGGTCGCGCGCGACCTCGCCCGCCGGTCGCAGCGGCGGGCGGGCGCCAGCACGCTCCTGTGCGTGCACAGGCGCGGACGCGACTCCGAGCGCGGCGGTGAGCAGCAAGACTGCGCGAGCGAGGCGCGGAAGCGTGGTCACGGGGCCAGCTTCACGAGGAGTCGGTAGGCGCCCACGTAGCACGCTTCGGTGTAAGGGTAGGAGCTCTGCACGGCGAGCGCCAATGTTCCCGATCTCGGGAGTGAGACATTCACAGTGCGAGACGGAGGATAACTGGACCACTGGCGCGTACGAACGATGCCGCCGTCGTAGGTCGTCAGACTGAGGACCTGAGATGACCAGCAGACCGGCAGCGGACCCTCGAACCAGACGCTGATCAGTTGTCCCGGCGTACCGGCAATATAGAACTCGTCGATGTCCGATGTCGTGGTGATCGATTCGCCGGAGACCGTGTCGCCAAAGACGAGCGTCGCCGCCACGTTCTCCGGGCGCGTGTCAGGAAACTCTGCCTGTACGCGGTAGGTACCGGTGCTCAGCAGGTCGGCAGTCCAACTGACGCCGCCAACTGTCAGCTGCGGCCGCTCGCCGAACCCAACGCGGCTCACGTCAAAGTTGCGGTTCAGAATACTGGGGTCGCCGTAGTACGATTGGTTGCGGAAGCTCATCGTGATATAACCGCCGAAGACGTCGTTGCGCTCGACCCGGACCCGAACGAACGCTCCGAGCGGCGGCACGTCAAAGGTGAAGACGTCGATGTCCGCCGGCGCCTCGAGTCCCTCTGTCGTGATCCAGGTGTTCGCCGGGAGCACCGTCGGGACAGTCTCGGGAAGCGTGTCGATCGCAAAAAAGGTCAGCTGGTATGGCTTCGCTCCCGGCGACCCGCCCACCACGCGGATCCGATAGTCGCCGCTGGCGGGCGCCACGCCCGCGGTGTACGTCGATCGAAACCCGGGAGCAAAGACCTGCGAGCCGACGATCTCGCCGACCAACGTGCTGTTCTGTCGATAGAGATAGACCCGCACGTCACCCACCGTGCGTGCCGAGAACCGTTGATCCTGCGCCATCACGAAACGAAACTCGTCGATGTCGTCGGTCTCGTCGATCGACTCGTTCACCACCGTCACGCCCGAGACCAGTCGTGCGGCCGCGACCTCTGGATCACGAGTCTCGGGAATGATGGCGAGGCGATACGAGGTCAGGAGCGCCGCGCGGTCACCCTGCGTTGCCGACGTGACCTGTAGCGTGAACGTGCGGGTGCCGTCGCTGAAGATCCGCCCGGAGCGGAAGAGCGTGAGGTCGCTCGTCGAATCGGTGGCGGTGAGTGAGTCCAGGACCGCGCCATCGAGGAGCACCCGCGCCGTGATCGGCGAGGCGACGGGGCGTTCGAGTGCGAGCGCGATCCGAAAGTCTTGGCGAACGGTCGTGTTGAGCGTGAACTCGTCCACGTCGCCCACGACGTCGATCGCCTCGTGGATCGTGTCTCCGCGCGCGACCGTTGCGGCGGCGGACTCGGGCGCGCGCGCGGCTCGCAACGGCAGGAGCGAGTACGCGCCGGCACTCCAACTGCCGAGCGCGCCGGCCGGTGCCCTGAGCGTGATGGAGTAGGTGGTAGCGATCGTGGGCTCGAGGACGATCGAGCGTTCCCAGTACGCGTGATCGCCGCGGAACGGCGACGACGCGTGCACCGTCGCGCCCGTCGTCATCGAGATCACCGTCGCGGAGAGAGGAAAGGGATACGTCGTCCCTGTCTTCCCAATGAAGAGCAGCACGCGGTCGCCGGCCGCAAGCGAGAGCCGAAAGCGGTCGACATCGTTCGGATGATCGAGCGCTTCGGCGCGCAGCACGCCGATGGCGAGCGTGTCCGGACCGTGCTCCGTCTCACCCGCCGCTCCCAGCGGGGAGGCGCTCAGGACGAACGGACCCTGGTCGCTCGGCCGCACTCCGCGCACTTCGACCGTCACGCGCACGCGCGTGGGGAAGGCCCCGATGAGCACACCGTTGGTGCGCGGTGATGGCGCCGCGCCATCGCTTCGTACGCGACCGAGCTCAATGTCGCCCACCGGGCCGCGCACGATCGCTTCGAGCGAATCCGCGCTCTGTCCACTTCGGCCCTGCAAGAAGAACTGGACAGCGACGTTCTTCGGGATCTCGAAGGTGTACGTGATGGGCACGGTGCCCGAGACCAAGGCGTTATGTGTGAGGACGTCCTCGATAACGGTCGTCGGCGGAGCGGAGATCGGCTCCGAGCAGGTGGCGCTGCTGACGAGGAGGAATGCGCCGACGAGCGCGTACCCGAGCCGGCGGACCGGTGCCAACACACCGACAGACCGCAGCCGACGATCAACGGAGTTGGTCTGAGCGCGCATCGTCGGGGCGGGGAGCCGTGGGCGTACGGTCGGTGAGCGTGGCGCTCGTTTCGGTAGTCGTGGGATATGTAGTTGCGCCAGTAAGCGCGTCGCAAGGGCCGCCTCGGGGGCGCTGAGCGGCAAGGCTATCGCGCGCATGCATTCAAGGGAACAATCAAAGCGTGTCGCGGTCGTCAAGCGCGCGCCGAAGCGCGTAGCCAAAGGCGTCCCGGTGGGCACCAAGATGACCGACAGTATCTGAGAGAGAGCGTCTGATTTAGGCCCGCGACGGACGTTGCGTCGAAACGGCCCGTGGCGCAACGGAACGGTGACGCTCCGTGCGCGAGTGGAGCATATGCGCGGCGCTCCCCGGTCCCGGAGCGTGCATGC
>CAYUMN010000188.1:0-6063 GCA_964445835.1 uncultured Gemmatimonas sp. | reverse complement strand
CCGCGCGTAGATGTGCGCGCGGTAACGGTCCACCAGCACCCGGAAGATGAAGTAGCTCGGAATCAGCGCGACGAGCCAGACGACGAGGCTTCCGAGCACGATCGTGTTGTTGAGCCGCGAGAGCGCGACCATCGGCGTATTCACCACCCAACTGAAGAAGGGCGCGAGTGCGTCATTCATCAAGAGCGCCATTCCGACCCGATCAAAGATCGGATCGAGCATGAAGCCGAGCGGAGTCGCGATCGCCCATCCAAGAAAGACACCGGGAAACGACACCGTGGTCAGCATGGCGATGGCGAGCACGACCACGTTGTGCAGCGACATCAGTGGCGTGAGCCCGAAGGCGAGTCCGATGGCCATGCCCATGGCGACTTGGCCCGGGGTGCCATCCGAGTTGAGCGCCCTGAGCAGGGTCTGGAGGAATTTGAGGAACAGCATCAGGAAGAATTCTACCCGGAGCGCGGCGGGGGTGACAGGGAGCAATCGCGGGGAGTAGGTTCGGGCTATGCTCACTTCGTGCATGCCGGTGCGACTCCCGCCGCTGTTACTGGTGCTGAGCCTTGCCGCGACGGTCGCGACCGTCGCGCAGGCCCAGCGTGACGACCATGGGACCATCGTGGTCGGGTTCACCCCCGCCGACTCGGGGCTGGTCGCCCGGATCCTTCGCGCCGAAGACCGTCGGGACTCCACCGATGCCGCGTTGGCCCTCGGGGCCGCCCACAGCCAGGCGCGCATCCGCGTGATCGCGATTCGCGCGCGCGAGCGGATTCGCGACGCCGCCTTCGTCCGTCGAGACTCACTCCCAGGGGCCGCCCTCCCCGCCCCTCGCGCGTGGCCCGAGCCCGAGTGGAAAGCGCGCTACCGCCTGCTGGGGGAGAAGCGAGACGACTGCGCCGTGGTCCTCGCCGGCCTCGGCGATTCGGTGGTGCAGGTCCAGTTGCGAGCCGCCGCGGTGGTCCGCGCCTCGTGCGCGCCGCATCCCGGCATTCGGACGGTGCTCGAACGGTGGGTGGACGCGCTGCCGACCCAGACCGCCACACACCAGCGCGGTGTCGCCTCGTGGCACCTCGCTGCCGGTGGCCTCGTGGCGCTCGCACGGATCGCGCCCGAGGCCGCTGCCCCGCGCGTGCGGCGCCTCGGCGGACACGCGCAGTGGCAGGTCCGTCAGTCCGCGGCTCGAGCCGCTGTGACGTTGCGCGACGCCTTGCCCCTGCGACAGCTCGTCGCGGACATCGACGCGAATGTCGCGGAGGCGGCAATCGAAGGACTCGCGGCACTCACCGGCCACGCCGATGACGCACTGTTCATTCGCGCACTGCAACGGAACGACGCACAGACCGTGCGCGCGGCCGCCATTGCGCTCAAGGGAACAAGCGCCCCGGGGGCGCGCGCCGCGGCGAGCACGGCGTTCACGCGCTTCGCCGACCGCGCGATTGCCAGCGAGCGGGATGCCCGTATCGCCTTGCTCGAAGCCGCGGGCCGTCGCGTCACCGACGACCGCGTGCCGGCGCGCCCCGACTCACTCGACTCGCGTGCGGTGGCGCTCGCGCTGGGCGCCACGCAGGACCTTGAGGTGCTGATCCACGCCGACCATGGCGGCGGACGATTCATCGTGCGGCTGCGAGGGGATGTGGCGCCCATCATGGCGGCGCGCATTCTCACGCTCGCGACGCGAGGATACTACGACAACACCACCTGGCATCGCGCCGAGTACGACTTCGTGCTGCAGGGCGGCAGCTCGGGTGCGAATGAGTACGTCGGGGACGCGCGCTTCCTGATCGACGAGTTGGGGACCGTGCCGCACACGCGGGGCACGGTCGGGATGAGCACCCGCGGTCACGATACCGGTGACGCGCAGTGGTTCATCAACCTGCGCGACAACGCGCGGCTGGCGAAGGACTACACCATTTTTGCCGAAGTGGTGGAGGGGATGCCCCTCGTGGACGCGATGCTTGAGGGGGATCGCATCCTGCGCATCCGTCCCGTGGCGGCTACCGCCCGCGCACGCCGTCCCTGACGCGTTGGAGCAAGCCGATCAGTTGATCCTGTTCCGAGAGGTCCGGTAGTCCACGCGCGACCAGTGACGCCGTCTCCTTGATCAACGTGTCCATGGCGTCGAGGAGCCGGAGCCCCTTCTCCGAGATGACGCAGTGGACCACGCGGCGGTCGGTGCCCGCGCGCGCGCGATGGACGTGGCCCGCTTGCTCGAGCTTGTCGATCAGCCGCGTGATGCCCGGCGCCTCCTCGATCAGGCGATCGCGCACGGCGAGCGTCGGCAGACCGCTCGGCCCCGCCCCGCGCAAGATTCGCAGCACGTTGTACTGCGCCGGCGAGATGCCGTACGGCTCGACTCGTTGTGCAATCGCCCGCCGAATGAGCGTCGCGGTGCGCATCAAGGCGACCAACGCTTCATCGGCGGGCGAATCGAACGGACGAGACTGCTGGAGTTCTTCGAGGAGTGTGCGGGAGGCCATGGCACCGAAGTTAGGAGCAGATGCCCCCGCGTGCTAGACGCCAGCGAGATTCAATAGGATTCTGATCAGCATCCGCTCAGCATCCTGTCAGAATCCTCACGGCCTCCTGTCAGAATCCGACCACGACCGTGGCGAGGAGAGTGCGCGTAGCGACCGGGAAGAAGTACCGATTGCTCCCATCAGTGTACCCACTCGCGTAGGCCACCGAGTCGAAGAGATTCTGCAGCTGTAGGCGCAGGGTGGACTTCCCGACCCCGAACGACGCGCCAAGATCGGCGAGCGTGAAAGCGGGCGTCACCAGTGCCGCGTTGCCGTCGTTCGCGAGCTGTGACTCTCCGACATGCCGAAGCGTGAGCGCGAGCTCCAGCGCCTCTCGCGGGCGCCAGACTGCCTGCGCATTGGCGATGATCGCGGGGGAGAGCAAGGGCGCGATGTCACGGAAGGTCTGTGCGGAGGCCGCGTCCGTGAACTCGCCGATCCGTGCGCGCATCAGCATCGCATTGCTCGTCACGAGCAGCGTTGGCCGGACACGCCACGTCACCTCACCCTCCACGCCAATGCGACTCGAACGCGCAACATTGGCCCGGAGCTGACTGCCGTTCAGGGTGAGCTGGCCGATGGGCGCGATCTCATTGCGGAACTGCATGGCGAAGCCATTGACGCTGGCCGCAAGCGTGCCGCGACGCCACCGCGCGCCCACTTCGAGATCGGTGAGGCGCTCCGGTGTCACGCGCGTGAGCGGAAGAAGCTCCGCGGCGATTGCATCGTCGAGGTCATCGTTGCCGGCGAACATGTCGGAGCGCGTCGGCTCGCGTCCCGCCTGCCCGAGTGAGGCGAAGAGCTCCACCCGCGGCCGCGCACGCCAGGTCACGCCGAGCTTGGGGTTCACAAAGACCCAGTCCACACGCGGCGCAGCGAATGCAGTGCCCGCGCTCGGATCGAGCCGGAACGCGGCGCGACGGATCTGCACGTCCGCGTGATAATCCACGCGGCCACGCGTGATCGTGCCCTTCACGAAGGCGCTCTGTTCCTGCTTGTGGCCGGTGTTGTCGTAGACGCGCGTAGCGACATCCGGCGTGACATTCGCAAAGTGATCGCGTGCGTAATCGCTGACGTGTGCGCCAGCGGCCACCGAGACGCCTTCGCCCTGCCACTGCACCGTCGACAGCACGCCGTACCAGACGTGATCGAGATTGAAGCGCCAATAGGTCGGCTCGCCGATCTCGATGTCGTACCATCCCCCGGCGCTGTTGCGATATCCAGTCGTCGTGAGCGTCAGTCCGGGCCGCAGCGCGCGCGTGTACTGGAGCGAGAGCATCTCCTGCCGAAAGTCGTCGCGCTCATTGGAGTTCATGGGATTGGTGCGCGCTTCGACCGCGAGCTCGGCCTCGCTGGCTGCGTAGTACGCGAGCTGCATCTTCGAGCGGCCGGCGAATCCCGTGAACTTCACGGCATCGCGCGTGCCGAACCAGCCGAGGCTCACGAAGCCCGACTGCGCCTCGTTCCCCGAGTTGAAGCGGTACCCCTCGGTCTCTTGGGCTGAGACGCGCGCATAGGCGGCAAGCCCGTTGACGAGCCCCGTGGCTCCCTCGACGGAGAGACGCTGCGTTCCCCATGAGCCCGCCGTCATCTGCCCTTCGGCAAAACGGGGCGTGGACATCAGCGGCAAACTCTCAAAGTCGATCGAGCCGGCGAACGAAGCGGTGCCGAACGCACTGGACCCCACGCCGCGCTGGACGCGCACCGAACTCATGGAGTTCATGAAGTCCGGCACGTTCGAGAAGTAGAGCACCTGATCTTCGGGGTCGTTGAGCGGCACGCCGTCCAGGGAGATCGCGAGCCGGGTTTGATCGATCCCACGCAGTCGGATCGAACTGTAGCCAGAGAATGCGCCGGCATCGGAGGCCGCGGTGATGCCGGTGGCACCGAGGAGTGCGAGCGGCGCATCCTGCCCGGCGTAGGTGCGCTCGATCGTGGTGCGATCCAGCACGGTCTGCGACGTGGGCGTGGCGCCACCGGCGCGCACGGCGCGGACCACGACCGATTCCAGCGTATCGCGCGCGGTGGGGTTACGCGCGGTGGGGTTACGCGCGGTGGGGTTACGCGCGGTCGAGTCGCGCGCGGTGGAGTCGCGCGGCGATTGCTGCGCGGCGAGTGGACTGGCGCCTACCGAGGTGAGCACGAACAACAGCGGAAACACGAACGATCGATACATCAGCGGTGTCCTCAAGTACACGAGGGCGCCGTAGTGTGGATCCTCGCCAGAAGCCGTGGCCAGAACGACTAAGGCCACGACACCCGACGAGCGGGTGCCATGGCCCAATGGTGCGGACAGGACACTCGCCGCACTCCCTACGCCGGTGTTAACCGGGTCAGGTTCCAAGAGACTGTCTCAACTCTGCGGACGCAGAGTACCCCTGGCGGCTGTGCCGAAGGAGTAAGGGAAGCCCAGACCGATCGCAAGGGTCGCTACGCGATCCCCGCGGGCCCCGCCGATGCTGACGGTGCGTTTGCGGGAGTGATTTAGGGTGCGTTGGCGGCCGGCATCTCCGTCGTGAAACCCGCGGTGGGTAATCGTCCCGCCAAGAGCTCGCCCATGGGGCGCGTCGTCTCGAACTGACCAAGCACGATGCGAAGAATCGCTGTCAACGGTGCCGCCAAGAGCATCCCGACGATGCCCCACAGCAAACCCCAGAAGACCAGCGCCGCGACAATCGTCACTGGGCTGAGATCGAGGTTGTGTCCCATGAGCAATGGGTCGAGCCCATTCCCCACCACCATCTGGACGGTGGTACACAAGAGGACGATGGCGATCACCGGTCCCATCGTCTCGAACTGCACGAGCGCGATGGGGATCGGCAGAATCGTCGCGATGATCGACCCGATGCTCGGAATGAAATTGAGCACGAAGGTCAGCACCGCGAAGACCAGGGCGAGTTCCAGACCGAACGAAGTCAGAATGACCCAAGTCAAGAAGCCGGTGAGCGCCGACACGAGGAACTTGATGATCAGGTAGCGCCGAATGTTGTGATCGATCTGCCGGAACACCGCACTCTTGTTCGCGCTCTTGCGCCGCCCGAGCAGGAGAAAAATCACGAAGATCGTGACCAGCGTCCCATTCGTGATCAGCGTGAGCGCACCAGTGGCCGTCGCCTGCATCAGATCCTGCATCGGCATGATCTCGAGCGACACGAGCACTTCATCGGGATTCAGGGGCAGCCCGCGATCGCGCAGCCACGAGGCGCCAAGCACCACCACCTCGGCGAGCTTGCCCTTGTAGAGCCCCGCCGATGCCGCGAAGGTGCGCAACGACGTCAAGAAGAGCAGCGCAACGAAGAAGATGCCGGTGGCGACCAGCAGCATGACGACCAAAGTCGAGAGCCACCGCGGGAAGCGGATCTTCGACTCGAGCACATCGCTGACCGGGGCGACCAGATAGAAAATGAGCATCGCCAGCACGAACGGCACCAATACCGCGCGCGTGTAGGCAAGCGCGGCGGCGATACAGAACGCCGCGATGCTCACCACCGAGACGGTGACCAGGCTGGCGCGCTCTTCGAACAACAATTTGCGGGGCGATTGCATCTGC
>CAYUMN010000187.1:0-6119 GCA_964445835.1 uncultured Gemmatimonas sp. | reverse complement strand
GGATTCGCTCAAGGACTGGGTCGGTGACGGAACGGATGAACCGCGGGACTTTCATCGAAACCGCCAGAATACCGACCCATCCGCACGCCGCACCTGCAGCAGTCGCCGCTCCGATGGCGTCCGCCCCTCGGTCAGCACCGCGTGCAGGTCCGACAGCAGCGCGGCGTTCCCAAACAGCGTGTGCCCGAGCGCATCCCCGCGCACCCGCGAGGCATCCACCGTGGTCATGCCGTCGAGCACGGTGAGCGAGTCGCCACTGAGTCCGAGACGGAGCACGCCGTTGAGCACGCGGGAGGCGCGCAACGCTTCGTCCTCGGTCGAGGCGTAGAGCGTCACGCCGGCCGCACGCTGGCGCAGCACGGGAAGGATCTCGCGGGCGAAAATGCGGGCATCAATATCCGGCGCCGCAAAGACCACCTGCGCGAGCATCGGGAGTGAATCGCCGCGCTGCACGAGCGACAACGCCTTGCTCAGCACCTCGGAGCCCATTGAGTGCGCGATCACATGAATGCGGCTCGGCTGCGTCTGCGGCAGTTGGTCGCGCAGGAGATGCAACAAGTGCCAGCCGGCATTGCGCGCGGTCTGCTGATCGCGGATGTAGCCGCTGAGTGCGCCGGCCGATGGCCAACTGAAGAGGATGGCGGTGCCGTCGAAGCCCATGTCGGCCACGAGCTGCGCGAGGCGTACGGCGGCCTCCTCGAAGGAGGAGTTGTAGCCGTGGACGAAGACGAGGATGTCGCGAGAGTTGGTGCGGGCGAGATCGTCGCGAATCCGTTGCAGGAACCGCAAGGAATCCGCGGGGATCAGCGAATTCATGAACATCAGGCGGGCCGCATCCGGATTTCCTCCGAGCCGGGCAGTGCGACGGCGCCCTCAGCGCGCATGCGGTACGAGGGCACGTTCACCTGCGCTGCACCCCAGCTCAGCGCGTTGGCATCGTGCGTGCCGAAGCGGAATCCTGGGCGATCGGCAGCGACGGCACGGCGGGTGGTCGCGATGAAGATCGGGAGGCGCGTGGCGATGGTATCGAGGCCGTTCCACGCGCGCGGGAACTCCGCGCGGGGGAGCAGGACCGGTGCGATCGGCTCGTAAAAGAGCGACTCGGTGGGGGCCGGCATCAGAATCGCGTCGGGGTTCGTCGCGGGCGCGGCGGGGCGGCCGCAGGAGACGAGTGCCCATGCGACCGCCGCGAGGACTGCAGAAATCGGGAAACGATCGATCAACTCGACTTCCTCAGTGCTCGTTCGATGTCAGCGAGAGTCGTCGCGGCGGCGCCGCGTGCAAAGACCTCCCCGAAAGTTTGCATCACTGCCTGACGGATGATACCCCCAAGCGTGGGCGTTCTCAGTCTGCCGCAAATACCTCGGTCAACCGAGGCGCTCCCTCAGCGGGCTGCCACGCGCCAAATCGTATTCCCCACGTCGTCGGCCACCAGTAATGCGCCGCGCGCATCGATCGCCACGCCGACCGGGCGACCCATTGCGTCGCCGTTCTGCGCGAGGAAACCGGTCAGTACGTCGATCGGCATCCCCGACGGTATCCCATTCATGAACGGAACGAACACGACTTTGTTGCCGCTACGCGGAGTGCGGTTCCACGAACCATGTTGGCCAATGAACATGCCGACCGTGAACGGTGGTGGCAGTCTCGCGCCGGCGGATGCGGCGAGCCCGAGTGACGCGGTGTGCGGCCCCAGCGCATAATCCGGCGCGATCGCGGTGGCGACGAGGTCGGGGCGCGCTGGCTGCACTCGCGCATCGATGTGCGTGCCGAAGTAGCTGTAGGGCCATCCGTAGAAGGCTCCTTCGTGCAACGCCGTCATGTAGTCAGGGACCAAGTCACTGCCCAGCTCGTCGCGTTCGTTCACGACGACCCAGAGCGCGCCCGTTGTCGGCTCCCACGCCATCCCGACCGGATTTCGGAGGCCGGACGCAAATATCCGGTGCGTGCCTGACGCGACATCGACCGCCCAGACCGAAGCACGTTCCGTCTCGATGTCCATCCCGTTCTCGGCGGCATTGCTGTTCGATCCGACACCGACGTAGAGCGTGGAGCCGTCCGCCGACGCGAGCAGGCTCTTCGTCCAATGATGGTTGACGGTTCCCGCGGGCAGGTCGCACAACTTGGTCGCGGCGGCGGTGATCGTTGTTTGGCCTTGCACGTACGGGAATCGCACGATTGCGTCGCTGTTGGCGACGTACAACGTGTTCCCGACCAGCGCCATGCCAAAGGGCGAGCTCAGTCCAGAGAGAAAGACCGTGTGCACGTCCGCAACGCCATCCCCGTCGGTGTCGCGGAGCAAGGCGATTCGATTGGCGCTTGGCACCGTCCCGCCGCTGCGCTTCTGGAAGTACTTGAAGAACCAGCCCCTGATTCCCTTGGCGTCATCCGGGCGTGCCGGGGCGTTGGTTTCTGCAACGAGCACGTCGCCATTCGGTAGCACGTAGATCCAGCGCGGATGCGCGAGGCCCGAGGCGAACGCCGTGACGACGGTGCCCGCGGCGGGCGTCGGCGTCGCCCCGACGCGCCAGCCGACGGCCTTGGCGACATTGATGTCCGGCACGAGCGAGTGTTGCGCAGGCGGAAGCTGCGGGTGCGGGCCGGAGCCAGCCTCTACGGACAGCGAA
The DNA here is from genome assembly GCA_964445835.1 of uncultured Gemmatimonas sp. GTDB lineage: Bacteria > Gemmatimonadota > Gemmatimonadetes > Gemmatimonadales > Gemmatimonadaceae > Pseudogemmatithrix. Next base: position 3,492 of record CAYUMN010000187.1, on the reverse strand, counting down.
GCCGGATTGGCGCAGGCGGCGAGGTGAGCCACGTACCACGCGAGGCTCGTCACCAGACCGACGCGCACGATCGGCCGGCGAGACGGATCGGAGATTCGTTGCATAGTTGAAGTATAGCCGGAGCACCGAACGCTGAGTCCGGAATCGTTGCGGCGTCAGGGCGTGCACCAGTATACCCCCACCGAGGTCTCCGCCGCCGAACTCGCGAACGCACCGGCCGGATACGAAACGCTGTGCTCGGACTTCGCGGCGCCCACACATCGGTCGTCCATCGCCCCGCCATTCCCGCTGTCGGACCACGCCGCGGCGGAACGCCTCAGTCAGCCGGGCGGTGACCGTTTCCTCAGCGCGAGTTCGATGGCAGCGAGAGTCGTCGCGGCGGCGCCGCGTTCAAAGACCTCCCCGAAAGTTTGCACCACTGCCTCACGGACGTCACCCCCAAGCGCCGGCGACGGCGCCAAGCCCAGTCCCCGCTCCGACCGCTCAAGCATCTCCCGCGCGACCGACGTCATATCCACCCCCGGCAGCCCGCACGGCACCATCAAGTCGAAGTAGCTCAAGTCCGTCGTGACGTTCAGCGCAAACCCGTGCCACGTCACCCACTGCCGTGCATGCACGCCGATGCTCGCGAGCTTTCGCCCATTCGTCCAAATGCCCGTCTTCCCCGCCACGCGCGCGGCGACCACACCGAAGGGCGCTGCCGCGCGAATCATCACTTCCTCGATCTGCCGCAGATACCAGTGCAGATCGAGCTTGTGCTCGCTGAGATCCACGATCGGATACCCGACGAGCTGCCCCGGGCCGTGAAAGGTCACGTCCCCGCCGCGCTCGACCTCGAACAACTCCACCCCGCGCTGCGTGAGCGACTCGGGCGTGAAGAGGAGGTTCGCCTGCTTGGTCGAGCGCCCCAGCGTGACCACCGGCGGATGCTCCACGAGGATCAGCACATCCTGCGGGACGCGCTTGTCGATCCGCGCCGCGGCCACCTCTCGCTGAAACGCCAAGGCCTCCGCATAGCTGCGGAGGCCGAGGTCGAGGACGAGAAAGTCCTGCACGCCTGCTGACGCCGCACGCTTACGCGTGCAGCATCTTCCCCATCGAGTCGAGCACCGCTTCGGCGATCGCCTCGCTCAGCGTCGGGTGCGCGTGAATCGCGAGGTCGATCTCCTCAACGGTGTACTCGTTCTCGCGCGCGACGGCGATCTCATGGATGAGCTCAGTCGCGTGGGCGCCCACAATGTGGGCGCCGAGGATCTCGCCAAACTTCTCGTCGCGGATGATCTTCACGAAACCCTCGGTCTCGCCACTCGTGCGCGCACGGCCATTCGCCGAGAAGGGGAACTTGCCGATCTTGTATTTGAGCCCCTTCTCCTTGCACTGCGCTTCGGTGAGGCCGATGCTGGCGACCTCGGGGTGGCAGTACGTCGCGCTGGGGATGTTGCCGTAGTTGACGGGGTGATGGTGCACGCCGCCGAGGATGTCGGCGAGCACGTGTCCCTCACGCGAGCCCTTGTGCGCGAGCATCGGCGGGCCGGCGACGTCGCCAATGGCATAGATGCCCTTGGCGCTGGTCTCGAACATATCGTTGATCTTGATGAAGCCGCGCTCCGTCGTGGCCACGCCCGCTTCCTTCAGGCCGATGTTCTCGATGTTCGGCGCGCGGCCGGCGGCCACGAGCACGACGTCAAAGGTCATCTCCTTCTTCTCGCCATTCGCTTCCACCGGAATGGTGACGTTGTTCTTGCCCTTCTTCACGGTGCCGAGCTTGGCCCCGGTGATGACCTCGATGCCGCGCTTCTTGAAGGCCTTCTCGAGCTCGGCCGAGCAGTCCTCGTCCTCGATTGGCAGGATGCGGGGCATCACTTCGAGAATGGTGACCTTGGAGCCGAAGGCATTGAAGACGTCGGCGAACTCACAGCCCACCGCGCCGGCGCCAACCACCGCCATCGTGGCCGGAGCCTTGTCGATAATCAGTGCTTCGTCGGACGAGAGAATCAGCGTCTTGTCGAGCCCAAGCCCGATCTGTGGCAGCCCCTTCACGCGCGAACCGGTCGCGATCACCACACCCTTGGTGGCCGTGTGCGTCTCGACCTTGCCGTCGACGCCGGTGACCTTCACCGACTTGCCGGCGCCGAGTACGCCGGTGCCCTTGAGCCAGGTGATCTTGTTCTTCTTGAAGAGGAACTCGACACCCTTGGAGTTCTGCGCCGACACCGCGCGCGAGCGCTTCATGGCAACGCCGTAGTCGAGCGTCACCTTCTCGGCGGTGACGCCGAACTCCTTGCCCTTGGCCACCTTCTGCACGATGCTCGCCGCTTCGAGGAGGGCCTTGGCGGGAATGCAGCCCCAGAGGACGCAGGTACCGCCGAGGCCTTCGCGCTCGACGACGGCGACGGACTGGCCGAGTTGAGCGGAGCGGAGCGCGCCGACGTAGCCGGCTGGGCCACCGCCGATATAGATGACGTCGAACTGTGCCATTTGAGTTCAGATGAAGGATGGAGGATGAAAGATGTCAGATGAACGGCGGATGCCTCCATCATTCATCCTTCATCCGTAAGTCTAGAACACCATCAAGAGCGGGTTCTCAATCAAGCGGCGCAGCGTCTGGAGGAACTTCGCGCCCACGGCGCCGTCGATCACGCGGTGGTCGCAGCTCATCGTGACGCGGAGCTTCTTCTTCACTTCGAAGCCGCCGTCTGCTCCCACAACCACCTTGTCCTCGATCGCACCGATGGCCAGGATGCCGACTTCGGGCGGATTGATGATCGCGGTGAACTGGTCGATCTGCATCATGCCGAGGTTCGACACGGAGAAGGTGGAGCCGGTGAACTCCTCGGGCTTCAGCTTTCGTTCGCGGGCTCGCTTGGCCAGCGCCTTCGCCTCGGCGCTGATCTCCGACATCCGCTTCTGCTCGGCGTTGAAGATCACGGGGACGATCAGGCCGTCATCGGTGGCAACGGCCATGCCGAGGTGCACGGTGTCGAAGTAGCGGATCTTGTCGCCGAGCCAGTGGGCGTTGACCTCGGGGTGCTGCTGGAGTGCGGTCGCGGTGGCTTTGAGGATGATGTCGTTGAAGCTGACCTTGAATGCGTCGCCGAGTTCGGCGGCCGCGGTGCGCATCTCTGAGGCGCGGGAGAGGTCGAACTCAGCGGTGAGATAGAAGGTCGGGATCGGGCCGATGGACTCGGCGAGGCGCCGCGCGATGGTCTTGCGGATCTGTGTGAGCGGTTCGTCGCGGAACTCGGGGCCACCGGCGACGCGGCGCGGGGTCGGGGCCGGTGTGGCGCTCGGCGCGTGCGCCGCAACGAGATTTGCGGAGCCGCTGGTCACTGCCGCTTCGATATCGCGCTTCACGATACGGCCGCCGGGGCCGGAGCCCTGCACGCCGGAGAGATTCACGCCTTGCTCATCGGCAATGCGGCGCGCGAGCGGTGACGTGCGGACGCGCCCGCCGGCGGCGGCGGCCGCGGCGGGCGTGGCGGGCGTGGGGGG